>PLQW01000272.1:0-31976 GCA_003160215.1 Acidobacteriaceae bacterium | reverse complement strand
CACCTGGATGGTCGGATAGTCCACCTGCGGCAGGGCGGAGATCGGCAGTTGCCGGTAGGCAACGATGCCCACCAGCAACAACCCCGTCATCAGCAGTGAGGTGGCGATGGGCCGAAGAATGAATGGCCGCGAAATACTCATGTCTGCGATCCGATGTTGCCGGCGCCCTGCTGATTTTGACGTGCCGGCGCTTGCGGAGCCACGTGGCTTCCCGGCTGCAGTTTCTCCTGGCCGTCCGTCACAACTTTCTCGCCTGCTTGCAGGCCCGACGCGACCACCACCGTGCTGCCCTGGGTGAGATCGACCTTGACCGGCCGCATTTGTACGGTGTTATTGGCGTCCACCACGTAGGCAAAAGTGCCGTCGGGACCGCGTTGCATGGCGCTGGCCGGAGCCGTGATGGCGTCCTTATGGGCTTCCAGAAGCAGATGAACGTTGACGAATTGGTTGGGCCACAGCGTGTTTTCCGGATTGTCGAAGACCCCCTTCAACTTGGCCGTGCCCGTCGTCTGGTCAATCTCGTTATCGATGGTGAGCAATTTCCCGGTCCCCAGCTTGGTCTGATCGTCACGGCTGTAAGCGTCAACGGTCAGCGCGCCCTGCTTCATCTGCTGAGAGACGACTTGCAGTTGGTCTTCGGGCAGGGTGAACACCACCGCGATGGGATGCAATTGGGTGATGACCAGCATGGGAGTGCCACCAGCTGCGGTAACGTAGTTGCCGGAATCGACCTGGCGCAGGCCAATCCGTCCGTTAATGGGTGACTTGATGTAGCAGTAGGTCAGGTTCAGATTGGCGTTTGCGATCGCCGCCTTGTCGCTGGCGATGGTTCCTTCGTACGTTCCGAAGGATGCTTGCAGCGTGTCCAGGTCCTGCTTCGCGATAACACCCTGTTCGTAGAGGACTTTGTTGCGCTCGTATTGCGCTTTGGCGTTCGTCAACTGGGCCTCGTCCTTCTGCAAGTTGGCTTGGGCCTGCTGCAGCGCCACCTGGTATGGACGCGGGTCGATCACGATCAGCAGCTCTCCTACCTTCACATCCTGGCCTTCCTGGAAATTTACCTGCATGATCTGCCCATCGATTCGAGTCTTCAGGGAAACGGTGTTGAATGCCTGGACCGAACCTAGTCCGGTGAGATAAACATTAAAATTGCCTTGCTGCACCGTGGCGACTCCAACCGGAACTGCCGGCGGCGGGCCGCTGGCTTTCGCGCTCTTCGCCTGCTGTGAACTGCAACCGGCAAGCGCAGCGCAAATCGCCAGCGTCAGTCCCAGTCCCCAGAATGCCCGTGTCTTCACAAACTCCTCCTCAATAGCGCTATGCCATCTCTTCAGAGACGCCACCGCACTCGCCCTTGCCGCATAAATGCAACCCGGCGCATAAGTTGCAGTTACTATTAACTCCATACTATTAGAATGGACGGGGGTAGCGACAGCCGTTAAGAGAGGGTGAAGGAAAGTTAAGATTTGTGAAGGATCCTAATACATCCCGAAACAATTCTTCACCGCATGCACGCGCGGGACAAGGCAGAATGAATCCAGTGAATCGTCTGCTCATCATCGATGACGACCACGGGCTGGTAAATCTGCTGAAGCGCTTTCTTGAGGGCGAAGGCTTTCACGTGGATGCCGCCTACGATCAGGCATCGGGATTGAGCGCCGCGCTATCCAACGATCATGAGTTGATCATCCTCGATGTGATGTTGCCGGGCGGCACGGGTTTTGAATTACTCAAGGCGCTGCGCCTCCAATCCTCGGTCCCCGTGCTGCTGTTGACGGCCCGAGGAGAAGCGGTCGACCGAATCCTCGGCCTTGAAATCGGCGCCGATGACTACCTGGCGAAACCTTTCGACCCTCGCGAACTGGTGGCCAGGATACGCGCCATATTTCGCAGGACGCGCGAAACGCCAGCGGCGGCCACCGCTCGCCCGGATCATGAGGAAGTCCTCAGCGTCGGCGACATCAGCATGTCGCTCGGAACTCGCACGGTAACCTGTTCGAACACGCCGGTTGATCTCACCTCGGTGGAGTTCAACGTTCTCGAATTGCTGCTGCGCAATGCCGGCAACGTGGTCACAAGAGAGCAAATCGCTGAGACAGCGCTGGGGCGGCCTTTGAACATATTCGATCGCAGCGTCGATGTTCACGTTAGCCGGCTACGCAAGAAGCTGGGCACCTGTCCCGGAACCGATGAGTTGATCCGGCCGATTCGCGGAACCGGTTATTTTCTGGCAGCTAGAGCGCCGGAGAAGAGCAGGACATGAACCGGCGCCTGTTCTGGAAAATCTTCCTTCCCTTCTGGCTTGCGCAGGCGGTGCTTCTGGGAGCGCTGTATCTCCGCATCCAACACCGCATCTCTTCCGAGCATCCATGGTGGATCCAGCCCGAACGCCGCGAAATGCCGGTGCTGGCCGATTACGCAGCGAATGTATACGAAAAACAGGGACAGGCGGGACTGTCACAGTTACTCGACAATCTGTCGTTGCAGAACCGCTCGAAGTTCTGGTTGGTCGACGCTAGCGGGCATGAACTTTTGGGACGGCCGCTTCCGGAGCGCATTCTTCGCGATGCCTCCGCAGCCGAGAAGTCGGAAGGCCTGCACCATTCCTTCGAAGCCAACGTCCTGGCGGCTTCGACGACCACGCCCAAGGGACACTACGTCCTGATCGCCGAGCTTGTGCCGCCCAAGCTGTCGGAGCGCGTCCCCGGAGACATCCTGTGGACCTTGAAGCTCGGCACCGTCTTGTCGGCCATCATTTGTTTCCTGATTGCGCATTATTTGAGCAAGCCCATCGAACGCCTGCGCGATGCGACCCATGAACTCGCACGTGGGAACCTCGACATCCGAGCGGGAGAGAAGCTCGGCAACCGGCGCGACGAAATTGCCGACCTGGTGCGCGATTTCGACTCCATGGCGGGCGAGTTGCGGACCCTGATCCAAAGTGAACGGAACCTGCTGAGCGGGGTGTCGCACGAACTGCGGTCGCCTATTGCACGTATCCGGCTGGCTTTGACGCTGGCCCGCAATGCCGATGACGCCGAACGCTCGGAGATGCTCGATCGCATCGAGCAGGACACCATCCAATTGGATTCCATGCTGGAACAAATTCTGACCGTTGCACGGCTGGAGAGCGGACAGCACAAGCCACGCTTCGAGCAGCTCTCGCTGAACGACGTGGTGGACGACGTGCTGCATGACGCGAACTTCGAGGCAGCGGCAACGAACGCGACCATAGCCTTTCAGGGCGACGACATCCAGGTAAATGGCGACGCTGGCCTGTTGCGCAGCGCCATCGAAAATATCGTGCGCAATGCGATTTTTTACTCCGGCCAAGGCGGGGAGATTGAGGTTCGGCTGAACAAAGAGAACGGCACGGCACTGATTTCCGTCCGTGACAATGGCCCGGGGGTTCCCGAGAACGCGTTGCCACTGTTGTTCAAGCCCTTTTATCGCGTGGACGATTCGCGGGGAACGACAACTGGCGGAATGGGACTTGGGCTGGCGATCGTGCGTAATGCCGCGCTCGCGCACGGCGGCAGCGTCTCCGCGAAGAACGTAGTGCCTCACGGGCTTGAGGTGGAACTGCGCCTGCCGATCCCGTCGGCGTCACAACCGACTCGCGGTTCCGGCGTGCACCGCCTGGTGCAGACAACCGGCACCACAACCTAGAGCGCGGCGCCACCGGCGACCTGTCTAGACACAGACAAGCACCCGCTCCCAGTGTTAGGTTTGTACCTTTCCGAGGGAGCGCCATGTTCACCAACGATCTTCTGAAGGGCAAACGCATTCTCATTACGGGCGGTGGCACGGGAATAGGCCGCGCCATGGCAGAGCGATTCTTACAGCTTGGCGCAGCGGTTTTCATTTGCGGACGACGCGCAGAGGTAGTGCAGCAAACCGCAAAGGAGCTTGTCTCCGCAACCGGTGGAACCATTGAGGGCCTCCCCTGTGACGTGCGCTATCCCGAAGATGTCGAGCGGCTCATCGAGCAGCTATGGGCGAAGGGCCCGCTCGATGTGCTGGTGAACAATGCTGCGGGCAATTTCCTGGCGCGCACGGAAGAACTGTCGCCACACGCATTCGAAGCCGTCATTGGCATTGTGCTCAAAGGCACCATCAACATGACGCTGGCTTGCGGACGACGCTGGTTGGGGTCCAAGCACAAGGGCGTGGTGCTCAGCATTGCGACCACCTATGCGGACACCGGCTCGGCTTACGTGGTGCCGAGCGCAGTCGCCAAAGCTGGCGTCGTCGCGCTGATGCGCAGCCTGGCAGTGGAGTGGGGCGGACGTGGAGTTCGCTTTGTTGCTATCGCGCCGGGCGCGATTCGCACCGAAGGGGCGTTCTCGCGCTTGCTGCCCACGCCTGAACTGGAGAAGATGTTGCTGGCGCACAATCCTCTGCACCGCCTCGGAACGCTGGAGGAGATTGCCAATCTAGGAGCGTTTCTGATCAGCGATCAAGCGGGCTACATCAACGGCGAGATGGTGTACATGGACGGCGGCGAGATGCTGGCAGGAGCGAGCACCTTCAGCCTGATGGGGCGACAAATACCGGACGCAGTGTGGGAGATGATGAAGCCGAAGAAGAAGTAGCCAGTTGTCAGTAGTCAGTTGTGAGTTGTCAATGGTGAACTTCAGATCGGTAGATTCTGGAGCCGCTTCGTGTTGGGGTGAAAAATAACTGAACCGGCGGTGAGTTGGTGTTGGTTACGACCTGACAACTGACAACTGACTACTGGCTACTGACAACCGGTCTCACCCCGGTGATGAACCAGACATCCTGGTAAATCTTTTTCGATTTGATCCTTCGGAAGCCGCAGGATTTCAGCGCTTCGATCATTTGGCCGCGAGTCGCTAATCCGAAACCTGACCCCACAAAGTGCTCAGCCAGGCGGTCCAACGGATCGGTACCGTCGTCTGAAACATAACGGTCCATGAGAACCACCAAGCCATCGGGAGGCGGTTTTTCGTAAGCCTGCTGCAGGAGTCTCATCGATATCGGACGTATGTCGCAGAACATGATTACGTCGTAGCCGGTGGGAAGCCCTCGCTGTATGTCTCCTGTCAACGTGCGGATTCGGCGGGTCAGTTTTGTTGTGCGCACGTTCCGGGCTGCAATTCTGCATACGGGTGCAATGTCGAGAATGCAAGCGTGCAGGTGAGGGTTCTTCTTCACCAGCGCAATCGACATCACACCGGAGCCGCCCGCGACATCCAGCAGTTTGCGGTGCTGCGAAAGATCGAGATAGCTCGCCAGCGCCTCCGCATCTCCCTGGTGCAGGTAGAAGAGCATTTGGGTGAAGTCTTCGGCCTCGCGCGGGTTCCGCTTCATACGTTCCAGATAATCGGGTTTGGGAAAGCCTTTGATCTGGTAATGTCTTTTTCCCGAGGCGAGGGCCTGTTCCAGAACGGTGAGCCTCTCGTAGGCGATCACGCACTCCCGCGAATACTGCCGAGTCCAATAGATGGAGCGCTCTTCGATGAAGTACTGCTCCGCAAACCGCGTGTTCCAGTAGAGGTCATTCTGTTTTTGCAGCAGTCCCAGCGAGACCATCGCGTTTAGAAAGGGTAACCGATACAGTGTGTGGAGTTTCAGGGACTTCCCGATCGCCTCTGCCGTCATGCGTTTGTCGTGCAGTACACGAAACAGTTGCAACCTTTCCGCCGCGATGATCAAGCAGGAAAGGACAAAGGCCTTCTGGATGTCAATTTTCGCGAGGACGCGTTTGGGGAACTTGTCGAGGGTAGGTAGTTCCATCCGAGACCGCCTGGTCTGGTCGTGGAGGCCGACTACCAGCACGCCGCCTGATACGGGTTCGAGGATTTTCAGTCTAAATGCGCCACAGAGACACTTAACGCACGGAGTCGATTGGGTTGACACCCGTTTTCTCTAGCTGAGAATGCGCTCTTCGTGCCTCGGTGTCTCCGTGGCGAACCCGATCCTTCGACATCGGACGCGGCAGTTTACCGGGTCCTCGCTCAGGATCACGCCCAGATCGGGGCGTTAGTTCAATACATGGATGTTCTTCTTTTCGCACATCTCCTTCAGTACTTTCGGCCACACGGTCACGCTGACTTCGCCGAGATGCGCCTTGCGCAGCAGCAACATCAGGGTCCGTGACTGGCCGATGCCGCCGCCCACGCTCAACGGAATCTCGTGATTCACGATGGCCTTGTGGTAGGGGAAGTTCAGGAAATCGAGCTGGTTGGTCAGTTCCAGTTGCTTCTTGAGCGATTCCGCATTGACGCGTACGCCCATCGACGTCAGTTCATGGCGCCGGTGCGTTATCGGGTTCCACACCAGAATATCGCCGTTCAAGCCGTGCCGCACGTGGCCGTCGTCTGACCTGGTTTCGGTGACCCAGTCGTCGTAATCGGCGGCACGCATCTCGTGCGGGTAGCCATCTTTCAGCGTCCAGCCAATACCGATGATGAACACCGCGGGATACTTCTGCAGGATCGCGGTTTCGCGCTGCTTGCGCGGCAGGTCGGGATACATGTCGAGAATTTCTTCGGCATGCAGGAAGGTGAGGTTCTCCGGCAAATTGGGATATTTCGGGTCCTTGAGTTGCGGGAAAAGCTTCTGCGCATGACGCTCGGCGCCGACGATCACCTTCCAGATCTTGCTCACGACTTCCTTCAGGAAGCTCAGACTGCGCTGGTCAGCCGTGATCACGCGCTCCCAGTCCCACTGATCGACGTAGGCGCTGTGATCGTGATCGAGGAAGTAGTCTTTGCGGACGGCCCGCATATCGGTGCAGAGCCCTTCGCCCGCTTGCAGGTTGAATTGCTTCAACGCCATCCGCTTCCACTTGGTCGCGGCCTGGACCACCTGGGCGTTGATGGGGTGCTTATCGCGGTCGTTGGAGATGTGGAATTGGATCGGCGTGCGGGACCCATCCCGGTCAAGATAGTCGTTAACGCCCGATTCCTCATCCACAATCAGAGGCACGGTGACCATCATCAGGTTCAGTTCTTTGCAGAGATTTTCTTCGATATAGTTTTTCACCTCGAAGATTGCCCTCTGGGTTTCTTTGGGTGACAGCAGCGAGCTGTAGTCCACCGGAAGCACTTTATCCAGTTCTGTATAATCGCCAATTCCGGGGCCAGCCAGATCTGCCTTTTTGTCCGCCATGCAGTTCTCCTTACTATGCGGTCGACGCGCTGGCAGAAACCCTCTGCCGCAAAAGCGAATCCGGGAGCGCACGTCGCCAAGCCAATGAAAACACCAGGCGGGCGGGAAGGCAGTAACCTGCGTCACGTAGATGTGTGCGGTGGAGGGGATCGATCTTGTTGGGAAGCTGGGAGGGGTAAATGGCGCAGGCCTGCCGCCAACCCAACGACAAACTTTGGTCTTGACACACGAATCGGTGACGCAGGTTACCGCCAGCTATTGCCGTCTGGTGTTTCATCAAGAAGCCGGCTTTTCTGCGCCGCGCGCATCGACCGATGGGACGGAAGGTGTCTAACCGGGAACGGGCGACATTGTGACCGCGGGCTTACGCCCACGGCTAAAACAAATGTCGCCCTTCGGGCTGGAACTCCGCTCGACATCAGAATCGAGCGCAAGGAAATCGAATAGCTGAAGGCCAGCCGTCATAAGCTCTAACGGTCTCGCCTCTTCGCCCAAGAGCTGCTGGTGGAATTGAGCGAGTCATCCGGGCGAAATTGTAATTGTCGCCCAGCAGGGCGCTCTTCCTCTAAACTGAGTAAGTCCGTCGGCGAACATAAGGCCCGGGGATTTTCCGGTTACTCATATCATGACCCAGCGAAGCGTCATCCAAGCCATAAGGAGAACGAACTAATGGCACCTACCGCATCCGGAGAGCAGGCTTCAACGCTTCTGACCAGTTTCGATCTTCATCTGTTCAACGAAGGCAAACACAACCGGCTATTCGAGAAGTTTGGCGCGCACCTGACCGAACTCGATGGCAAGCAGGGCACCTACTTCGCGGTGTGGGCCCCCGATGCCGAACGCATCTCGGTGGTCGGCGACTTCAATGGCTGGAACCCAGACTCTCACCCGATGACTCCGCGCGGAAGCTCAGGGGTTTGGGAAGCCTTCATGCCCGGCTTGGGCAAGGGCACGGTGTACAAGTACCACATCCGTTCGCGGTATCACATGTATGAGGTGAATAAAGCCGACCCTTACGCCTTCTACAACGAGATTCCACCGCGCACCGCCTCGATCGTTTGGGACCTCGATTACAAGTGGAACGATGGCGAGTGGATGGCGACCCGCCATGACCGCAACAAGTTCGACGCGCCCATCTCAATTTACGAAGTCCATCTCGGCTCCTGGATGCGTGTGCCCGAAGAAGGCAACCGCTCGCTCACCTATCGCGAACTCGCGCCGAAGCTGGCGGATTACGTCAACGACATGGGGTTTACCCATGTCGAGTTCATGCCGGTGATGGAGCATCCGTTCCGCGGTTCGTGGGGATACCAAGTCACCGGCTATTACGCTCCCAGCGCGCGCTTCGGAACGCCCCAGGATTTCATGTACCTGATGGACTATCTGCACCAGCACGGCATCGGCGTATACCTCGATTGGGTGCCATCGCATTTTCCCAACGATGAACACGGCCTGGCTTACTTCGACGGCACGCACTTGTACGAGCACGCGGACCCGCGCAAGGGCTTTCATCCCGACTGGAAGTCGGCGATCTTCAATTACGACCGCAACGAAGTACGCGGATTCCTGCTGAGTAACGCGATTTTCTGGCTTGATCGCTATCACGCTGATGGCCTGCGCATGGATGCCATCGCCTCCATGCTTTACCTCGACTACTCGCGAAAAGCGGGCGAGTGGATTCCCAACCAGTTTGGCGGGCGGGAGAACCTGGCGGCCGTATCGTTGCTAAAAACCGTGAATACCGACGCTTACAAGGCCTTTCCCGATATTCAAACTATCGCGGAGGAGTCCACAGCATGGCCCATGGTTTCGAAGCCGACATATATCGGAGGTCTAGGCTTCGGCATGAAGTGGGACATGGGCTGGATGCACGACACCCTTCTCTACATGTCGAAAGATCCCATCCATCGCCGCTACCACCATAGCAAGCTGACCTTCCGGGGGCTGTACACGTTCACCGAGAATTTCGTGCTCCCCTTGTCGCATGACGAAGTGGTGCACGGCAAGGGTGCGCTGTTCGGCAAAATGTCGGGAGACCACTGGCAGAAGTATGCCAATTTGCGTTTGCTATTCGGCTATATGTTCACCCAGCCGGGCAAGAAGCTGTTATTCATGGGCTGCGAGATTGCCCAATGGAGCGAGTGGAACCACGACGGCAGCGTTGACTGGCATGCGCTTGGGTATGCTCCTCACCAGGGAGTGCAAAGCTGGGTCCGCGACCTGAATACGTTTTACCGCGCCGAGCCCGCACTGTACGAGACTGACTTCATCCCCGAGGGCTGGCGCTGGATCGATGCCGACGACACCGACAACAGTGTGCTGACCTACATGCGGCTTCGCCAGGACGGCACCGGCCCGGTCGTGATGGCCTGTAACTTCACTCCCGTACCGCGGCGCGGCTATCGCGTCGGCGTCCCTCACGAGGGACACTGGCGCGAGGTGTTGAACAGCAATGCCGCCATTTACGGCGGCACCGACGAAGGCAACCTGGGAGGACGCCACACCGACGCAATCCCTACTCACGGGTACGACTATTCTTTGCTGCTCGACATCCCGCCGCTGGCGATAGTGGTGTTCAAGCAATAGCCGCGGCCCGGATTACGACACGCGCTCGCAAGATTCTGTGCGATGCTGTTTGGCATGGCGACCCGTTCTCTGCTGTCGATATTCCTCGGTATACTGGCGCTCAGTCTCTGGAGCTTGGTTTGCCAGGCGCAGGACAACTACGAGATTCAGGTTTACGGATCGGAGACGGTCGCGCCAAAAACAACCATGGTGGAGTTGCACAGCAACTACATCTTTCAGGGGTCGAAGACGACCGTGGACGGAGTCCTGCCCACCCAACACGAACTGCATGAGACAGTCGAGATCACACAAGGCATCACGCCGTGGTTCGAGACCGGGTTCTATATCTTCACCGCGGTGCCAAATAACCAAGGATGGCGGTGGGTGGGCGATCACATCAGGCCGCGAGTGCGTGCGCCGGAAAGCTGGCATTGGCCTGTTGGCGTCAGTTTGTCGGCGGAATTCGGATATGCTCGCCCGATCTTCTCCAGCTCGGTCTGGAGCCTGGAGATACGGCCCATCGTAGACAAACAGAAGGGGCGGCTGTATTGGTCCGTCAACCCGGCGTTCGAAAAGGCCTACACCGGGCCCGAAGCTAGACGGGGATGGGAGTTCGCTCCGGACGCGAAGATCTCCTGGAATTTCACCAAGGTCGTGGCCTTCGGCCTTGAATACTACAGTGGTTTGGGACCAGTCGGAGAATTCGACCCCTTCCCCCGCCAATCGCAACAGTTCGTGCCGGCGTTCGATTTGGATGTTTCGCCGAAGTGGGAGATCAATTTTGGAGTGGGCGTCGGCGTAACCGGCGGGACCGACCACATGCTGGTTAAGGCGATCATCGGCCGCAGGTTCGAGTGGGGCAGGCGGTATCCGGCCGCACCTTCGCCCCAAGAACCACCGCAACCATAATTAAGCGGGGCCAGATGCGGACCGAGACCGCAGCCGATCGCCGAATACTTGAATATCAGGGTTCGCTGGCGGCGTCTTTGCGGCTTATTTGGACCCGTCGCTTGCGCTTGCATTTATGACCGCTCTCACCTGGCTCTGTCAGCCCTTCACGAAATCAAGCGACGCGGAATTCATGCAGTAGCGCAAGCCTGTAGGCTTCGGACCGTCATCGAAGACATGGCCCAGGTGGGCGTCACATTCGACGCACGACACTTCTGAACGCGCCATGCCAAGAGTGCGGTCGCTGTTGACTTTGACGTTCTCTTTCGCAATGGGAGCCCAGAAGCTGGGCCAGCCAGTGCCCGAGTCGAACTTGGTGGCCGAGCTGAAGAGCGCGTTCTTGCAGCACACGCAACGGAAAATCCCCTTGGCGTGCAAGTCCCAGTACTGGCCGGTGAAGGCCTGCTCGGTTCCTGCGTGCCGGGTCACGTTAAATTGCCCAGGAGTCAATTGCGCGCGCCATTCGGCATCGGTCTTGACGACTTTCTTCACACGCTCGGGTCCGATCTTTTCTCCCGAATCCTTGAACTCGACAACCTCGACATAATCCGCGACAGGCGCGGCGTTGGCTTCCGTATTTTTTAGGATGCTCATGAGCGCTACTCCGGACAGAGATAGAAAAGCTGTTTTGAGAAAATTTCGACGGTCACTCATATAGATGAACCTGCCAGTTTGAAGTTTCTCAGTTTCCGGTGATCGATGCGCGGTACAGATTTGGAAACTGCTGTTGAAGATTCGCCACCTTGGGCAAATCGTTGTACTTGATGTAAGGGTTGTCAGGATGAAGCGTGGCGTAGTTCTGGTGGTACGCTTCCGCCGGATAAAACGCCTTCAGCGGGACCACCTGGGTCACGATCGCATGCGGGAAGACTTTGGCCTGGTCCAACTGCGCGATGTAGGCCTGCGCAATCCGCTTCTGTTGATCGCTGCTGTCGAAGATCACGGAGCGATACTGCGTCCCTTGGTCCGGGCCCTGGCGATTCAACTCCGTAGGATCGTGCGCAACGGAGAAAAACACCTTAAGCAACTGCCCATAGGAGACCTTCGCTGGATCGTAAACGACCTTGACCGACTCCGCGTGCCCGGTAGTTCCGGTGCTAACTACTTCGTATTCCGCGGCGATGGACGGCCCTCCCGAGTATCCGGAGGTGGCGCTGACGACGCCCTTCACATGCTGGAAAACCGCCTGCACGCCCCAGAAACATCCGCCGGCAAAAACGGCGGTCTCCTGGCCGCTTTTCGCAGACAGGGATTCATCCACCGTGGGGTTAGGCAGAATCACGGCCCTCTCGGCCGCGTTTGCTAACATGGCCGCTAAGAGCAATAAAGAAGAAAGCAACAGACTGAAACGAGACTTCGACATAACCATCCTCCCCTCGGATTTCGCTCCGAGGCTTTTACCCCTTTAGAGTCGCAACTCCAGCGAAAGTTACAGCCAATGTGGAATCGCAATTTGCCCTCGTTGTGCTATGGGACAACGCGACAGAGTGTTCAACACCTAATGTACGCACACCTGAAGTCATCGGATTGGCACATAATGGCCTGAATCAAACTGCAAAGTCGCGCGTCCTATCCTGTGTCATGAAAAAAGTTTTTCACGTACTGATCGGCTGCCTCGTTTTCGGCTTGTGCTTTTTCCCGCGCGCCTGGGCGCAGACTCCCGTCGTAGTGGAGCTGTTCACCTCGGAGGGCTGCTCCAGTTGTCCGCCCGCCGACGCGCTGCTGGTCCAACTGAGCCAGAAAACTCCGCCTGGAGTGGACCTTGTCCTTTTGGGCGAACACGTTGACTACTGGAACCATGACGGCTGGACCGATCGTTTCTCCTCGTCGCAGTTCAGCCAGCGGCAGAGCGACTATGAAAAGCATCTTCATGCTGAGGTATACACCCCTCAGATGGTAATCGACGGCCATCTGCAGTTTGTTGGAAACGATGTTGCAGCTTTGAAGCGCAACCTTCAGTTGGCGTCGGGACAGCCGAAAATCGCGCAAGTGTCATTGCAATGGGAAGCAGGCGATCGTCTGAAGATTGAGGTGCAAGCTCCGGCGACAACGCATCCCCACGTGTTTCTCGCGGTGACCGAGGATGGACTGACCACCGCAATCGCTGGCGGCGAGAACAGCGGCCGGACCTTGCGACATGCGGCAGTCGTGCGGGAGTTGCGGGAGCTGGGGAGCGTGAAAGACGGATCGTTTGAGCAGACCGTCGAGGTCTCGCGAAATTCCGGATGGAACGCCGCCAATCTTAAAGTCGCAGTAGTGGTCCAGGATTCAGACGGTGGACCGATCTTAGGCGCAGCCTCACTGCACTACCAACCGTGACTACAGCAGCCCCATGCCCGCCTGTCGTATAGTCTTTTCGGAGGCGCTGCGATGCGACATGCAATCCTGGGAGCGGGAGCAATAGGCGGGCTGGTTGGCACGGTACTGGGCTCGCTGGGTGAAGATATAACGGTGATCGTACGCCCGGAAAAACTGGCGGGCTATCCCGGCACGTTGTCGCTGGAACGGTCGTCGGGCACGATCACCGCGCCGGCGAAAGCCGTGGCGAGACTGACGCAACCAGTCGACGTGCTGTGGATCGCAACCAAGACCTACCAACTGCAAGCCGCGCTCGATGCAGTAGAGTCGGCGCCCAACACCGTGGTTCCTCTCCTGAACGGAGTAGACCATGTCGCGGCGCTGCGTTCTCGCTACGGGCACGACCACGTCGTTCCCGCAACCATTGCGGTGGAAGCGGAGCGGCTTGCGCCCGGGCGCTTTATTCAGCGCTCGCCATTCGTTCGCTTCAACCTCGGGGCGGGTGCGGAGCCGCTGTTGGGGCCGATGGCCGTGCGCCTGACGAATCTCGGATTCACCTGCCAGTTGATACTGAACGAGCAAACCTTGCTCTGGGGCAAGCTGTGCTTCTTGGCGCCCATTGCGTTGGTGACCTCGGCGTCGGGAAAGAACAAGGGCGAGTTCTACGCTGACGCGGCCTGGAAGGGAAAACTCGATTCTGCGGTCGCCGAGGCATGCGCGGTGGCCAGGGCCGATGGGGCGGAGGTCAACCTCGCGAAGCTGCAGGAGACGTTCGACGGTTTGCCGCCGACCATGCGCAGTTCCATGCAGAAAGACCTTGCCGCGGGACGGCAACTCGAACTTGATGCGATCGGCGGCCCAATCGTGCGCGGAGGTGAACGCTACGGCATAGCTATTCCCACGACGAGCGACCTAATCGCTACGATCAACGCAGCGGTGGATAACAAAAATTCTCGCAAGGCATAGGGGTCCTTCGGCTCCTCGTCGCTCAGGATGACAGCATCAAACTGCGTCTGCTCCGTCGAAAATCATTTACCACGGAGACACAGAGCACACGGAGTATTTGGTTTCTATCGAATTTTCTCCGTGATCTCCGTGTCTCCGTGGTGAATACGATTCTTACTCCACATATTCCGGATCGCGCTTCCATCCGGTGACCATGGAATAGAAGTTGTTCCACCCGTGGAGAAGAACCATGATGAGGTGTCCGGGGATAAACGCCAGGAAGCCGCACATCGAAAGGAAGTGCCAGATACGCGCGAGGTGGAAGCCGCCCATGAGCCAGGCCAGCCACCAGAACTGAACGGGTTTGTAGAGCGCCATGCCAGTCAGCGTCGATATCACACCGAAGAAAACAGTGGAAGTGTAAGCCAGCTTCTGGAGCGGATTGTAGGCGGCGTCCACCACCGGCTTTGGCCCGAAGAAAAAGTAATAGCGCGCCATTGGCCAAACACCCTTGATGTCGCGCGCGGTGAACAGCACCTGCCGCCAATGGCCGGTGGCAAGCTGGTAGATCACGTACATCAGTCCGCTGGCAACGAAGATCCACATGAAGGTGAAGTGCCATTGCAAGGCGCCGCCGAGCCATCCGCCGAGCGTGATCAGCTTGGGAACATCAATCAAGTTTTTCTGAGGAATCTTGGGGCCGAAGCTGGGAAAGGCGCGGAAGATCTGGAGACCGGTGCCCACCAGGACCAGCAAAGCCACCGCGTTTACCCAGTGAGCAAAGCGCACCACCCAGGGATGCTCATAGGCAATGGTCACGGGAGGAGAGTCGATCACGTTTTGTTTTCGCGCATTCGCAATCGTTGCCATCAGCATTTTTCCTCAGAGGCCGCCGTACCAGTCATAGCCCTGGTCTTCCCAGTAGCCGCGCTTGTCAGCTCTCAGGACGTTGCTCACTCGGATGGTGTCGAGATACTTCGCCTGCTTGTAACCGAGTTTGGTGGGCATTTGCAGACGGAGCGGGGCGCCGTGTCCGCGGTCGAGAGGCTTGCCATACATTTCGTAACAGAACAATGTCTGGGGATGGAGCACCGTGCCCATGTCGATCGATTCGTAATATCCATCCACGCATTCGGCTTCGAGAAAGCGGGCGCTGGTATCGGCGCCGATTGATCGCAGAAAATCGGAGGCGCGCGTGCCGCCGAAACTCCCGATCACGTCCCAACCTTCCACGCACACGTGCCGAGTGTTCTGCGTGACCTTGGGAAGCGCCTGAATCTGGGAAAGCTTGTAGTCGCCCGGACGCTGCACCAGTCCCTCCACGGTTAGCGTCCACCTCTCCAGGTCCACTCCTGGATCGGCGACGTCATAGTAGTTGTAGGGAAACCGTTCGAAGGCAACTACGTCGCTATCGCGAAAGGTCTGCGCCAGCCGCTGGCGACCGAAAAGCTTTCCAGAAACCCAGTCGCTCAGGTGAAGTCCCTCGTTCAAGAGAGGTTCACGAAGCTTGGGTACGGCAAACGCTCCCAGCGCCAGCACCGGAATCAGCTTCAGCAGTTCGCGACGATTCATGCGCCTGCGCTCGGCAGCACTGACGCTCCGCACTGGCTCGCCCGCTGGACCGGTGGTGCGCAGCACGGCAGGGGCGGCGACTTCTTCGTGGGTTGCAGCGTCTTCCGGAACCTGCTGTGCCGCGTGGGCATCGCTCTGATCGGCCGGCCCCGGGTCTGCCTCAGGCGGCTTCTGTTCTTCGTTGATGTCGTCGGGCATGTCTTACCTCGATACGAACCGGCTTGCTAATCAGATGGGCGAGCGAGGCAAAAGTTACACCGGAGAATCGCTCCAATGCAAGAAAAGTCAGGTGGTTTGCCGGGAGGATTACTGTGCATACTCTGAAATCCATTGATAGAGCCAGCTTCCTGCTGTGCAGGCTGCTGAAAAAGTCGAAAAAACGGATCCTTCGCGGGCTGAAGAGGGTGCGTGAAAACTGTGCCCGGCCCTACGGGACTCGGTCTTATTTCCCACCATACCCGGCGCTGAAGCGCTGGGCTAGGCTCTTTCGCCCCATTCGGGGCTGGTTCTTGTGTACTTCCTTCCACTGTGGCGACGCGACATAAGATCACGACACAATCTTCTTAGGACTGCTCTGCCGATAAGCCGGATACACCACCTAACGTTGAAATCGCTCCAGGCTATGCTGGAGGAGTTCACTTCAGTTTTTCGTACTCCGCTCTGGCTTGCCGCAGTACGGGATTGTCGGCATCGGCGCTCTTCCACAATGTCAGGAAGTCGCGATAGGCTTCGCGGGCTCCGTCCTTGTCTCCGCTCATCGCTTTGGCTCGGGCCAACTGGAGATGCGCCAGGGCGGCGGTGGGGAAGTTCAGCGCGATCCCGCGATGGTCGAGGACCTTTTGAAACTCGGCTGCGGCCAGCTTGCCTTCGCCCGCTTGCAGATACGCCAGTCCCCGCAGATAAACAGGGTACAGGAAAGCTATTCCTGGAGGAGGCGAACCCAGTTCGTAGGGTGCCGCCGGTTGCAAGGCTTCAAGGGCAGCGGCGGGATTTTTCTCATCCAGGGCAATCGCCGCTCGTATGGCAGGCACCCAGTAATCGTTGACGAAGGTGTCCGAGGGAAATTGTTTGCTGAGATCATCAGCCAGCGACTGCGCTCGTTTGCGATCGCCGCTTCGCGCCAGGGCAAGGGCTGCCATGATCTGGGCGTTCTTGCTCGATCCGGCAGCAATGGCTTCCAAGGCCTGCTGCTGCGCGCGCGCAGGGTCACCCAATTCGGCTTCGTGGAGGGCTCCATCCAACTGCCAAAGCGCCGCAGCCTCCTGAGAGCCCGCGTGCAACGCAGACGCCCGCGCCAACCGCGTGGACTGGCGTGCCTTCTCCAGGCGGCCAAAATAGGCGTCGGTATCCGATTGCATAGCGAGCATTTGATCTTCCGTGCCCGGTTTGCCCATGGCCGCCGCCAACTGGCGCGCCATTTCCTCCGAATCGCCACGCAGGAAAGCCATCGCGTAGAAGTCCCAGATCATCGCCTGGTTCTCCAGGTGGCGGGCCTGCGCCTGTTCCAGTACCGCCTTCATGTCGGTGAAGCGGTTCAGGTTGAGATAGGTGCCGGCGAGGTTGGTGTAGTTGATGACGTCGCTCGGATCTTCCTGCAACGCGCTCTGCGCTTCCACCAGAGCCTGTTCGTATCTTCCGCTGTAGGTGTAGGCAGAATTCAAATTGGTGTAAGCAGACTCTTCGTGAGGATAGGTCTGGCGTAGCAGCCGGTAGGCGGCGATGGTCTGGTCGATGTCGCCCGTAACCAGATCGTGATAGTGGCAGGTAATGTACAACTTCTCTTTCGCGCTGGTGTGTTCGCGCAGTTCATAGGCCTTGGTAGTATTTTCGGCCGCCAGGGTGGGCTGGTTGAGATTGAAATAGGCCACTCCCAAGCGCGCATACGCCATGGCGAAGTTTGGATCCAGATCGATGGCACGCTTGAAAAACGGCACGGCCGCCGCGTCGCCCTGGGTGTTCTGCATCTTGAGACCCAGACTGTAGGCTTGCAGCGCCTCCAGGGAGGGCGTAGTCGCCTGTTCGACCGGGGTGTCGTACTTCTGCAGCGATGCCAGCGACTCGCCAAGCTTTCCGCGCAGCTTGGTTGCCGCGTTGCCCAGCGCGCTCAACACTTGCTCACGACTCGCAGCTTCAGCCTGTTCATTCCCGAGCGAGTCGCCGGTGCGGCAGTTGATCGCCTTCAGCCCAATCGCATAGTGGCTACCTAGCGATGAGATGGAGCCCAAGAGCAAGGCTTTGCTGCCCGTCCTTTGGCACACCTGTCGGGCGATGTCTTCGGTCATACGCGTGTCGGTGGAATGTCCCATGAAGCGCAACTGGTCGTTGACCTTCTGATCGGAGAGCACGTTGAGGAACGGCGACTGTTCCAAGTCGACGGTCAAAGCTTGCTTCAGCGCGGCATCGAAAACAGGCTCGCCGGTGGGGTTGTTGAAATCCGCCAGGACGATGGTGTCTTTCTCGGTCAGCACCTGACTTTGCCGGTAATGCCAGTACGAAACCCCGGCCGCGGCGACAATCACCAGCAGCAGCGGCAGCAACCAAACCAGCTTGCTTCGACTGGGCGGTTCCACATCCATCGCCGGCTCGGGCTTGTGTCGGCTCCGGGACACGCTGGCCGATGGCGCCCTGGCAACGCCGGCAGAGCTTCCGTTGCTACGGCTGGATGCAGGTTCGATATCGACGGCAGCGTCGATGGAGACGGTGGGATCATTTTCCATCCGCGTATCCCGCGCCAGACGCTTCAAATCGGAACGCATGTCGGAGGCGTGCTGATAGCGCAGATCGCGATCTTTCTCCAACGCCTTGCGGACGATCCGCTCCAATTCAACGGGCAAATCTTCGTTGAAACGGACCAGTCCAATCGGCGGCTTATGCAGAATGGCATCGAAGACAGCGGCAGTGGTGTCGCCCTTGAAGGGCAGGACACCGGTGGCCATCTCATACAACACGGCGCCGAAGGAGAACAGGTCGGTGCGTTCGTCCAAAGTCTTGCCTAATGCCTGCTCGGGCGACATGTAGGCGACAGTCCCGATGGTGGTACCGGGATCGGTCAAGTGCACGAACGCGTGCTCCAGGGTGTCCTGGGCATCCACCAGCGCCGTGGTCTTGGCCGGGACCATGGTGGCCAGGCCGAAATCCATGATCTTGGCGTGCCCGCGCCTGGTCACGAAAATGTTCGCCGGCTTGATGTCGCGGTGCACAATTCCTTCCGCATGCGCCGCATCCAGAGCGTCAGCAATGTCGAGAGCGATCTCCAGCAGGCGATGCAGTTCCATGGGCTCGCCGCCGATCAGATGCTTCAGGGTGACGCCATCCAGGAACTCCATGACGATGAATGCCTCGTTGTTGTAATCGTCAATCTCATGGATGGTGCAGATGTTGGGATGGTTCAGAGCGGAAGCCGCGCGCGCCTCGCGACGAAAGCGCGCCAGGACCAGCGGATCGTGGGCCACGTCAGGCGGCAGGAACTTGATCGCCACGAAGCGGCCGAGTTTCAGGTCCTCAGCCTTGTACACCACTCCCATACCGCCCCCGCCGAGTTTTTCCACAATGCGGTAGTGGGAAACGGTGTGGTCGATCATCGCAGGCAGTAAACACCCTAGGCGTGTCATGTTAGGGATAGGCGCTAGGCAAGTCAATGTTTGCCGGTCTCCACCGCGAGTTCACCTGCGGTTGCCGCGACGCAACGCGCGTCCGGGTGTTGTCGAGCGCGGCTCATGCCGGCATCTGCTGACGCCGGTCCGCCGAGGGTTGGTTGGCGTACAGGGCAGGCTTGCGCGCAAGCCTGCCGGTAACGGCAGCGCTCGACTGACTGCCGTATGCGGCAGCGACATCACGCGGTATGGACCGCGTCGTCACCTGGATTTGCCTGCGATCGGGACGGTCCTCGCGGAGCAGGCCGGCCTGCAGAAAGATCTCGCTGAGGGCATCCAGGGCTTCGGCAACGTGGTTGTTCACCCAGGCTTTGCTACGGCGCAGCATCTCCGCGACTTCATCCCTGGAGAAGGAATACAGTCCGACCAGGGTGATCATCTCGGCATGCTGCTCGCTGAGCCGTGCAAAACATAGCTCGACGTCGCGAACGAAGACTACCTGGTCTTCAAAGCTGGGAATGGCGCGATGGGAGACCCGAGCACGGAAAAACTCTCGCCCCAGCAACGAAGGGAGCCTGCCTACTTGCGAGGAGATCTCGAAGAAATGGCGCACCATGGCGAATGTCTGTCCGCGGTAGCACAAGATTTCTGGCCGAGGATCGAGCTCGTCGTCCTCTCCGGCGGTTGAGTGGTTGGCGTTGAACAGCCGTAACTGCGATTGCGATGAGTGGAGGTTCTTCATTGCAGTCTCCCAAACGGCAGTGGGGCCTGCGCCTCATCGTTGACCACCAGAGCTATACCGGATTTTCCTCGGGGCTTGCGAAGCAGCAGACTCGCCCGCTCCGCATGGTTGGTGAGCGAGAAGTTTGCCAGCATTTGTCCGCACGGTTCGCAATAGGTTTCGGCAGACTCGGCCCGGCGCAACCTCAGGGAGCCGCACCGTTCACAGTATTTCAGTTCATAGGTAGCAAGTTGCATTGGTTGTCCCCTAACTTCCTCTGGTCATAAAACGAAAGCCCTGCGCCAGACCCGGGTGACGATCGGGGCCTGTACACAGGGCTCGTTTCAGTTACGATGACCTGCTATTGGTTATTTGGTTGCGTGAACAACGTTATGCTGGCAGCGCACGCAAGCGACTGACATCCATGAGTGCGACGCAAGGATCCTGGCCGCGCACCTGCCATTATGGTTTCAAGGTATCATCCGCTCATCTTGCTGGCGGCTGAAATAACCCTCTTCGTATCCGGACTTCAGAATGCACCCGTTTTTCACGACGACACTGAGTCTTCCCGAGAAGCGCAGATTGCGCAGGAGCTTTTCCGTGGCCGCTGAAAGCAGCTCGGCTTCCCTGATTTTGCGCCGTAACTCGGCGAACGTTCTTTCCTCACCTCTGGGTTCGGTCTCCATCATGGGTCCATTTACCTCGGCCAGAACCACAAAACCTGGCGACGCTTCGACTGTGGCATAAGGGAATCTGTGCAGTCAACCAATTTATTGCTCTAGGAATATTACGAAAGTACATGTATAGCTTTTAGAAAATACAATCGCCATGAGACTTCAAGACTTGCAGGACAAACTGCGTGCGCACATCCGGGCCCGAATCGACCGAGGGGAGCTGACCGGAACCGGTTTATCCCGCGAAGCCGGATTTCAGCAAGGCCATCTTTCCAACTTCCTCAACGCCCGCCGTGGTCTCAGCCTGGAATCCATGGACCGGCTGCTTGAGACCCTGAACATCGGCGTGCTCGACTTGGCCGATCTCAAAGACATTGAGCGGCGGGCCCCGCACCCTGCGGGCGCGTCCGGATTCGAAAGCGTGGCCGTGGTGAGTGGCGAGCAAGCCGCCCGCCTGCCCCGGTTCACTCCCGAGCAGGTGCGCGAAAGCCGCAACTTCAGCAAGTCGTTTCTGCGCAAGCTAAAGCCCAACGACGCCAGCAATCGCAGCGAATGGCTGCGCTTCGTGCTCCTGCAACTCGACGCCAAGGCCGCCGGGGGCATGTTTCCGCACATACCTGCAGGGGCCACTCTGCTGGTGGATCGCCACTACAATTCCTTGCAACCGTACCGACGGCTTCAACCCAACATCTACGCGGTACACGCCGAAGCCCGCTGCCTCATCGGCTATGTCTCGGTTTCCGGCGATCACCTGGTGTTGCGGCCTCGGAACCCGCAGCACTCCGTGGAACTGGTGCGCATCGATCGGGGCAGGAGTTATCACGACTACATTGTGGGTCGAGTGTGCCACGTGGGGTTCGAGGTCTGAAGCCCAACTCTCTGCTATGATTCTTGCCCGTCGGCGCTAGAGGCCGGCGTACAGGGAGGTCAGCACTTATGGATGAACACGGCGTCGGTAACGTGATCATGCGCCGCAACGAAGACATCGCGCTGGACATGATGAAATTCATCGCCGTCACCACCGGATACGGGAAGACTGGCTCGCCGGAAGCCGGGTTCCAGAGCGGCACGGTTTCGAAAGCCGAGGACTATGCCCAGCATTTGCTGGATTTGTTTGGGCAATGCCTGGTGGCGGTGCAAGGCAAGAAATAAGCGCAAAAACAACCGGCCGGGGCTGCCGGGCTCCGGTCTTGTTTATTGCGGGATGACCGCCGAACGTCACGCCAGCAAGTGATATCGGTCACTGCCGCGGGCGCGGGGGCGGGACGACCATCAAACTGGCGAGGTGCGACATGGCAAGCTTGGATCCCAAATTCCACGAAGAGACCGTCAGCATTCATAAAGAACACGAGGAACTGGTGGCGCAGTTGGACCAGATGGATGCCGCTCTGGAACAGATTGTCTGCTACTCGGAGATTTTTACCGATCTCGCCACCGCCAACCAGGCGCCGAGCCGCGGCAAGTGGATGGCGGAGTGGCTTCCCCGGCACTACGAGCATGAAGAGACCACGGTGCTGGAAACCATCGCGAAGATGAGTCCGGAACTGGCCTCGTTCGCTCGCGAGATGAAGCGGCAGCACAACGAAATGCGGGTGCGGCTGGAGAATTTCCGCGATAGCATGGAGCACCTGAGCGAGACCACCGACCTGGAAGATGCGGTCAACCAGATAAAGAAAGACGGTACGAACCTCACTCGGATGATGCGGCTGCACATGGCAGCGGAAGAGAAAAAGTTCGCCAGCCTGGAAAATTAGCGCAGATTCAGTCTTAGTTTCTTTAGAGTTTTCTCAGTGATCTCCGTGCCTTCATGGTCAATTTTCATTTCTATTGGTGCGCCGCAGGCCCATGTAACACTCATGAGAATGCAATCCTCATACGACATTGCCCAAGCCAGCAAGCACTAAAAGCAAATCCATGTGCGCCGCATTCACCACCTAGCCGACGCTCACGTGTAAGTAACGCGCCCCATCCCGAAAGTCGTTACCTGAGCAGTGGCATCTGCGAGCGCGATCTCAGTCTAAAAGCCCCGTAATTCCCGGACTGCCCCGCCCTAGCCAAAACCGGGCTAGAACGGGGCACCCATGTAATAGAACTATTTCGTGGCGCACTCGGGATACTTGTCCATTTCATCGCGGAGTTTGCTTAGGTCAAAAACGCTGGTGGTTGGCACACCCGTGAGGAAGGGCTTGAACTCGATGGAAACTACTCCAGAGCTGAGCAAGGACTGGATGAATTTCAAACGCTCAGGTTCACTCTTGCCGAAATAGGTAAAGGTTACGGTGTCGCCGTAGGGGACCCACGCCGTCATTTGCTTGGTCCCACCTATCGTCATATTGAAGGTCAGCTCTCCAGGTTTCGCGTCGACTTCGAAATTTTCTTCAACCAGGGAACCGCCAGGCGAAAATTCCACAAGGTGTCCGGCCTTTTTGCCCTTGTGCGCGCACTCCACGCTCAACATGGGCATCTTCCCCTCACCCGAGAGCAATTGGTAGGGCTTCTGCGCCGCAACGCTCAGAACAACAACGCCCTTGCCCCGGGAGACATGCACCTCTTGCCCCATGCACAGCGACGACCACAACACGATCGCGACCAACCCTGACACGTTCATAGTGGACATGCTCACCAACATACTACTCACCACCAGGTGATGCGCCGCTCTACCCGTGCTATTTTGCGATTTCGGCTGGAGACACCGGCTGAATATGGGACTCTTCGATGATCATGGAAGGGTGCTCGTACAGCCGCCGGAGGTCGTTCCAGCGGACATCCAGCATCTCCAATCCCATCTTCAGCCCGTCGCGAATGGGACTGATCTTCGAACGGTGATCGTGTGCCCACTCCACCGGGACTTCAACGGTGCGCAGCTTGAATTTATTGGCCAGAAACAGCAGCTCTGGGTCGAATCCCCAGCGCTCCACGCGTTGCCGGGAGAAGACGGTGTGGGCCGCTGCCCGGCTAAACGCCTTGAAGCCGCATTGCGTGTCGCGATATTTCAATCCCAGGACGAGCCGTAGCCCAAGATTGAAAAGCCGTCCGTACAACTGCCGGTACCATGGCTGCCGTTCGGATTGCAGTGCAGCCTGCAGCCAGCGCGAGCCGATGGCGACGTCCGCGCCCTGTTCGATGGCTGCGAATAGCTTGGTCGCTTCGTAAATTGGCGAGGACAGGTCCGCATCCGTAAACAGCAGAACGTCGCCGTTAGCGTGCAACATGCCGTTGCGCACACTGTAACCTTTGCCCCGATTTCCCGGGTTCTCCAGCAATCGGATCTCAGGATATCGGCTGGCAAAGCTGCGCGTGACTTCGGCGGTGTTGTCGCTGGAACCGTCATTCACGACGATCACTTCCGCCTGTATTTGCCGTTCACGGACGTAGGCGAAGACCTTGGGGAGCGAGGTAGCGAGCCGCTCGCTCTCGTTGTAAGCCGGAATTATGAAGCTGTAGTACAAGTCCATCATCTGCAATTTAGACGCATGCTTATTGTATTCCAGTTGTCAGAAGGCAAATGTTTGTTCCGCGGAGTCGATACAAGATTACCGACCCAAAGGAGTAAGCCGTTTGCAAGGTCGTGCTGCCCGAATGAGACTTGCGGCGGGGGCAAACCGGGATTAGCCTTCTATTAGCGATGCGCACCATTCACGTTCTCGTCGTCCTGATGTCGTTGAATATAGCGATCAGCGCTGCTTCCAAACCCCACGTTGTAAGCTTCGGAAAGCCGCAGCCGGTCAAGCTGTTCCTTGGGGCTTCCGAATCCAAGACGATGGATATTACGGTTTGTCCGCTCTTTGTGGATGCGAAGCTGAAAGAGTACACGACGGGGAAGCAACATGACGTCACCGATCGGCAGTTCGTGGTACGCCGCGCTTTTCGCATCAATGACGCACTGCCCGACGAGGCCCGCAAGTCTCCGAAGTGGCTTTGGGAACTTGGCGGCTGGCTGCTGGTGGATCGCAGTTCGGGAAAAATCACGCAAATCAAGTTGGCCGATTTCGACCCGTTCTACTCGGAGGTAAGTTGGTATCGTGACTATGCGGCATACTGCGGAACCACGGCCACCGGTGAAAAACTCGACGCCGTGGTCATACAAATTGGCGTCAAGAAGCCCCTGTATCGCAAAGAACTGGGGAAGGCCAAGGGCGGAGAACAGCCCGACACCGACTGTGCCGCCCCTCGCTGGGACCGTCAGCCGGCCCGTGTAACCTTTCTCCCCAAGGTGGGTGACAAGCTCAGTGTGACCATGAGGGGCCGCTTTGTGGACGAAGTGCCCGACGACGATTCCGACGAACCATAAAAGGGAGTCGTATTGAAGACCCTTGACGAACTGCTGAGCGACGCGGAAGAAGCCCACGGACATCTCTGTGCCGGACAGGTGCTGGGCGTTCGGCTGGCCATGCTCGGACTGGAACTATTGGGCATCGATGACCCTCGCGGGAAGGATCGCAAACGTCTTATCACATTCGTAGAGATTGATCGCTGTGCCACCGACGCGGTTGCCGTCGTGACCGGCTGCCGGTTGGGCAAGCGGGCACTCAAGTTCCGTGACTGGGGCAAAGTGGCGGCGACGTTTGTCGATCTCGCCTCGCAGCGCGCGGTGCGGGTTTGCGCCCGGGAAAGCTCGAAAATGTTGGCCCGGCAAATGCATCCTGAAATCGAGAACAAGAACCAGCAACAGATGCTGGCCTATCGCGAGATATCGAATGACAACCTGTTCACGGTGCAGTGGGTAAAGGTTTCTCTGCCGCCCGAAGAATTGCCTGGCTACAAAGGCGAGCGCATCGTGTGCGAGCAATGCGGCGAAGGTATCAACTTCCAGCGCGAAGTACGGCGTAACGGAAAGATCCTCTGCCGGTCCTGCGCCGGAGAACGCTATTACGAAGAGATTTCATAGGCGAAGTTGCCGCGAGATTGCGGCCAATGCTCGAGTCGAAGCAACGCCCTGACGCAACCCACGCCTTGGAGTTCTGCTCCAACAGAATGTACGGCCCACGTGATTGACAGTTCGGGTACACTCGTAGTGTCAGAGAATCAGTTTTCACAGAGAGGAATTTAATGCCAGTCGTTGCGCCGAAGCGACGCCTTAAGTTGCTTACCATCGAACTCGACCGGGAGGAAGATGGACGCTGGATAGCCGATGTTCCGGCTCTTCCGGGTGTCGTGGTCTATGGACACGCGAAGCAAGATGCACTTGCTAAGGTGCAGGCGTTGGCGTTAAGGGTCTTGGCTAGCAAGATTGAAGAGGATGGAACGCCACAGGATGAAGTGCGGTTCGTCTTAGCGTGAGTCGCTGGCCAAGCACCAAGGCTGGGAAAGTCCTGAAAGCCCTTGGTCGAATTGGTTGGACGATCAAGGGATACAAAGCGTCTTCCCATGTGCAATTGGTTCATCCCACACTAGGTGAATATACGTGGGCCTTCGACGATTCAGATGAGTTGGGCCGCGCGATGCTCGCCAAAATCTCCAAAAAGACAGGGTTAAAGCGCGAAGATCTGTAATCTGCTGTATCAGTTGAACACGGCGGTCGCTCGGCTGCTCTAACCCGCCATCGCGTGTTCCACCGCGTGTCCCACACGCAACACCATGGGCTCGTCGAAGTGCTTCCCCAGTATCTGCATTCCGATCGGCAAACCCTCCCTGCTCTTGCCGCACGGAATAGACATCCCCGGAATGCCAGCCAGGTTCGCCGTCACTGTGAAGATGTCCGCCAGATACATGGCGAGTGGATCGTCCATCTTCTCGCCCAGTTTGAATGCGGGCGTCGGCGTGGTGGGGGTGACAATCGCATCTACCTTGGTGAATGCCCGGTCGAAGTCGCTCGCCAGCAAACGGCGCACACGTTGCGCCTTCAGGTAATAGGCATCGTAGTATCCGGCACTCAGAACGTAGGTGCCAAGCATGATGCGCCGCTTGACTTCCGCTCCGAAACCCGCGTCGCGCGTGCGCCGGTACATTTCAGCCAGGGTCTTCCCCTCGCGTGCGCGGACACCGTAACGCACGCCGTCATAGCGCGCCAGGTTCGACGAGGCTTCAGCGGTGGCGACAACGTAGTACGTCGGGATAGCGTACTTCGAGTAGGGCAGCGATATTGGAACGATCTCGCACCCGGCCTTGGCCAGCTCCTGGATGCCCGCTTCCACCGCGCTGCGAACTTCCGGGTCGAGTCCCTCGCCGAAATATTCCTCCGGAACTCCGATTCGCAAGCCTCGCACCGGCTGGCCGATCTGGTCGAGGTAGTTGGGTACAGGAACGTCGGCCGATGTCGAATCGAGCGGCTCACGGCCAGCCATCTGCTGCAACATCAAAGCTGTATCTTTCACGCTCTTGCCGAACGGCCCAACGTGATCGAGCGACGACGCGAAGGCGATGAGCCCGTAGCGAGACACCCGTCCATAGGTGGGCTTCAGACCGACGACGCCGCAGAATGCGGCCGGCTGCCGAATCGAGCCGCCGGTGTCCGACCCTATCGAAGCCACTGCGGTTCCCGCAGCGATCACCGCGGCGGAGCCACCTGAGGATCCTCCCGGAACGCGCGACCGGTCGCGTGGATTGTGCACCGGATGGAATCCGGAATTCTCGTTCGACGAGCCCATGGCGAACTCGTCGCAATTGGTCTTGCCCAGAATGATGGCACCAGCGTCTTCGAGCCGCGTCACCACCGTGGCATCGTAGGGCGCAATGAAGTTTGCCAAAATCTTCGAGCCAGCGGTGGTACGCACGTCTTTGGTCGCGAAGACATCCTTCACCGCGATCGGAACGCCCGCCAGAGGCGGCAGGGCATCGCCTTTGTCGGCCAGCGCGTCAACCCGTGCCGCCAGTTGATACGCGCGCTCCTTGCACAATGTGAGATAAGCGCCGATAGCGCCATCTTCGGCATCAATCTTATTGTAAAAGGCGTCGACCAGCGCGGTCGCGGTGGTCTGCTTCTCCAGCACCGCGGTCCTAGCGGAATCAACTGTCAATAAATCGATGTTCATGTGGATCCGGGTGTATACAGGCTCCGTGAGCCTCGCCCTAGCGCTCGATCACTTTGGGCACCTTAAAGAAGACGCCGTCCGAAGCGGGCGCATTGCGCAACGCTTCGTCGTGGGGCAGCGAAGGACGCGGTTCGTCCGCCCGCATGGCGTAAGCGAATCCTTCGGTACCGCTAGTTGCGCCGCCTTCGTCGAGGCGGCTGGCAACTTGCGCCATGGGCTCGACGTTGGTCGTGTCCAACTCGTTCAGGCGATCAATGTAGCCGAGGACGGAGTTCAGGTCCTTCAGCAGGCGGGCGCGCTCATGCTCGGTCAGTTCGAGATGCGCGAGGTCGGCAACATAAGAAACGTCTTTATCGGTAACCATGATGTGCCTTCTAACGATCTGCTTTCTAGCGCGACGGCCGTTCGGTTTGGTTCCTCACTACAAACTTGATCGCGTTCACCGGCTGCGCGCTAATCTGCTTCAGGGCCACAATATATTGCCGGCTGAGGCCCTCCAGTTGCTGTCGCCAAGTTGCATCGGCAACTTCGACCGTGAGCACTCCATCCGCATAGCCGATGGCGCTTGTTTTCTCAGCGACCTTCGATCCGCAGGCCAGCGGCCACGCCAGCAGCGGCGCATTGTCTCCGCCCTCTCGACGCAAAGTGTCGGCAAAGATCTTCTTTAATGTCGAGCTGGCAGGTCGCATAACGTCGGAGCTTCGATTGTAGAGCAACTGGCAGGCTCTTCGCTCTGATTGTAGAGCAACTGGCAGGCTCTTCGCTCTTCGCTTTTCGCCCGTCGCGTGAATCGCTGTCCTGCCGACCGAAGGATTATCCCCTCCTCGCTGTCATCCAGACCGAGCCCGCCGCGACGGGCGAGCGGAGGAACCTGCTTTCTTAGCCCGCATGAGGAAATTCCCGCCGCACAAACTCCAGCGCCTCTTCCCTGCTCTTGAGCGTCCCTTCCAACTGCGCGTCCTCGATCGCCGCCAGCATGTCGCGAAACTGCGGACCGGGCTGGTAGCCGAGGGCGATCAGGTCCTGTCCGGTCAGCAACGGCTGCGGCCTGATCTCCTCTGCCGGAGTCTGCTGCAAGCGCTCGCGAACGAAGTCATAGAGCGACAGGTCGCCGTAACTGCTCAGGCAATCCATGCGATGCAATTCCAGGTGCTCGTCGAACTTCGGCAATCGCAGGAAGCGTTTCAGGGTCGATTCCTTCATCCGCTCCGCATCGGCAAAGCGCATATGGTTGGCCACCAGGTCCGCGATCTGCCGCATGTCTTCGTTGGAGAAATGCAAGCGGCGGCAAATTTCTTCCGCCATGCGCACGCCCACCTCGACGTGTCCGTCGAAACGGATGCGGTCAGGGGCGACGCGAAAAGTTGGCGGCTTGCCAACATCATGCAACAGCGTGCCCCAGGCCAGCGTGCGCGAACACCTTGGCGGTAGTTTCTCCAGCAGCAGCAAAGTGTGAATCCACACGTCGCCCTCGGGATGGAACTGCGGTGGCTGCTCGACGCCGTGCATGCGGTCCACTTCGGGAAGCACTTCCTTCAGCAGGCCCGTGCTGTCGAGCAACTCGAACGCCGTCCGCGCACTGCCTTCGGTGAGCATCTTCGTCAACTCGTCGCGCGCGCGTTCGCGGCTCACTTGCTCAATCAGCGGAGCCAGCCGCTGAATTGACGCAAACGTTGCGGAATCGATGGCGTAGTGGAAGCGGGCCGCAAAGCGTACCGCCCGCAACATGCGCAACTTGTCTTCCCTGAAGCGGAGTTCCGGATCGCCGATGGCGCGAATCATACCGGCCCGCAGGTCGTCGCGACCACCAACGAAGTCAAGCACTCGGTTGCCGTCCAATGGATCCATCAGAAGGCCGTTGATGGTAAAGTCGCGGCGCTGCACATCCTCCTCAGGGTCCTTGGCATAGCTCACCTGATCCGGATGGCGCCCGTCGGAGTACGTTCCATCGTTACGAAAAGTGGCAACTTCCACGTAGTTGGGGTGCTCGGAAGGGCCGGCCTCACGCGGCGGTTCGCCAGAGAGCGGCACCAGCACCACGCCGAACTGCGCTCCCACGGCGTAGGTTTCAGGGAAGATGCGCATCACCTCGGGGGGCGTGGCATCGGTGGCAACGTCGTAATCGGCGGGCGCAAGCCCCAGCAGCATGTCGCGTACGCAGCCTCCGGCGAAATACGCCTGGAAGCCGCGGTTGCGCAGCTCGCGAACGATGTTGGTGGCATGCTGCCTCATCGCAGTTTGATTGTAGCTTGGGCGCAGATGCTGCTGCGTTGGCAACTGTAAGCGGTCATCCTGAGCGTCCCATGGGTCTGCGGCCACCTCATCAGGATGAAAAACTCCTTCATCTGTCATCCTGAGCGACGAGTCCGGTCGCCGTGGCGACTGGACGAGGAGTCGAAGGACCCCTATGACCGCCAGCGATCCCAGGTTTATTGCTGTGCCGGGCGGCCACAAAGTGATCCTGCAGCAATAGGGGTCCTTCGACTCGCTGCGCTCGCTCAGGATGACAGACAGAAAGCAAATCGCTTTACAATGGTCACGTGACCGACGCTTACATTCTCGGTATCGAGAGCTCGTGCGACGAAACCGCGGCGGCCGTCGTGCGCTCGGGTGAGGAGCTAGTCTCCAATGTCGTCTATTCGCAGTTCGCTACTCACCAGCCGTACGGCGGCGTGGTACCCGAACTGGCTTCTCGCGAGCACCTGCGCGCCATCGTTCCTGTGGTGCGCAAAGCGCTCGACGATGCCGGCCGGTGTTACCAGACCATCGATGCCATCGCAGTCACCAAGGGTCCTGGCCTCGCCGGATCGCTGCTGGTTGGTTTGAGTTATGCCAAAGCGCTCGCTTACGCCGTCGAAAAACCGCTCATCGGAGTCAATCATCTCGAAGGGCACATCCACGCTGTTTTGTTGGAGGAGCGCCAGAAAGGCAACCACGAGCTGGAATTTCCGGTGCTCGCCCTGGTGGTAAGCGGAGGTCACACCCATCTTTTTCTGGTCGAAGGAAAATCGGGCGCATGGCGGTACCACGATGTGGGATACACCCGCGATGACGCCGCCGGCGAGGCTTTCGACAAGGTCGCCAAGCTGCTCGAACTCGGATATCCGGGAGGGCCGGCCATCGATTTCCTGGCAAAGCACGGCAATCCGCAGGCGGTAAAGTTTCCGTTCGCCCAGATCAAGCACCGCGACCGCAACCCGCAAAATCGCCACTCCGATGACGAGTTGCGTGTGGACTTCTCCTACAGCGGAATCAAGACAGCCGTTCTGCGCTACGTGGAGACCCACGACATGCGCGAGGACATCGGACGACGTCGCCGGGCCTTGACCGAAATGGCGAGTCCGTCGCGAGAAGATTACCTTGCCGCCTGCGATCAGTCCACGCTCGATCTGGTGGCGTCCTTTCAGCGAGCGATGGTGAACGACTTGGTCAGCAAGACGCTGCTGGCCGCGCGCGAACACGATGTCGCCACGTTGCTGGTGACGGGCGGTGTCGCCGCCAATAGCGAGTTGCGAACGTCATTCGAACAGCGCGCCTCGGAGGAAGGTTTGGCGGTCTATTTTCCTTCGCGAAAACTTTCCACTGACAACGCGGCCATGATCGCAGCCGCTGCTTATCCACGATTTCTGGCGGGTGAATTCGCCACGCCAGAACTGTCCGCCGACGCGGCGCTGCGCCTGCGTTAGAGACACCTCTGCACTCTCGCGCACATTCAACGTCGTTCGCGCTCGTACCTATTCGTCTTGGGAAGGGATTTTCGACTCGATGTCCATGTCGCGGAATTCACTCGATTCGAAGACCTCGCGGCATTCCATGCACTCGACGTATTCCGCGTCTTCATCTCGAGCGACAACCTGGACACGGGCATGCCGACACGGCTGGTCCATGGCATTGCTCTGCGGGAAATTTGGATTCCTGTTGACCGGCTGGCTAACGTTCATGACTTCCGCCCTGACCTCAAAGGGCATTGGCTAAATTTCCGGTATTTTAGACCGGAACCATCCGTTGTCAAAGCTTTTCCCGCAGACATAGTGTTAAATCCCGATGCATCCATTCGCCGGCTCATCCTGGTATCCGCTTGCACTACCCGAGCCCCCGCCGCTCTAGAATGGCTATAACGATCAAGCAATGTCGCCTGCTCATCCGCCCCAAGTCAGCAAGGTGACCCCGCCACGAGCACCCGCCGACAGCGAGCATGTTAAATATGCGACTCTTTTTATCGGCAATCCTTAAGCCGTTCCCTGCCCGTTAGTTACCGATAGATGCGTCGGATTGCCCTTCGCTGACAAGGCTTGCGCGATGTCTTCCGCCCAGCGTAGAATTGAATTGCGACTGAATTGGTCGCACATTCATCTTACTGACTGATTATGTTGAAGCTGACCAAGAAGGCTGACTACGGACTGATCGCCATGCGGCATCTGGCCGAGCACGCTGACTTGGGGGCCCGCAGCGCCAAGGACCTGGCCGAGATGTACAGCATTCCGCAGGAGGCCTTGGCGAAAATTCTGCAGCGCTTGACCAAGGCGGGCTTGCTGATATCGCAGTACGGCAC
>PLQW01000213.1 GCA_003160215.1 Acidobacteriaceae bacterium | reverse complement strand
TCTCCAACTGGATAAAGAACAATACGTAGTAGGTAACCAAGCCTTTGAGCGTAAGCACTTCCACCGTAAAGAAATCCGTTCCCACCAGAACATCCATGTGAGCACGGATGAAATCTTTCCAGCTGGTCGTGTGTTTTCGTTTGGGAGCAGGAGGGACTCCATGGCGACGCAGGATGTTGCCCACCGTCTGGTCCGATAGCCGCTGGCCAAGATTGGCCAAGGCACCCACGATGCGATCATAGCCCCAGGTGGGATTCTCCTTCGCCATCTGCACCACCAACCGTTCCGTCTCCTCATCGACTCTGGGCCGTCCTCGGGAACGACGGAATCTGGACCCGTCGAACTTGTTGGCGATCAGCTTGCCATACCAACCCAGAATGGTATCCGGCTTGGCCGCGGCCGCTACTTCCTCCAGCGCCTTACGTCCTAGGCGGTGAGCGATCTCCGCCAGCGTGGTCTTGTCAGCCTCTGAAAGAAGCAGTCGGCCCTTGATCTGGGCCTTCAGGATACGGTTCTCTGCAGCCAAATATTCGTTCCGCAACAGCAGTTCTTGATCGACGGTGCCGGTGATGTAGGCCAGCATGCGAACCCAAACCATTTTGTTCCTCTTCCCTCTTCGGTTGATCGAGTTAGGGGTTCTCTGCAGCCAGATATTCGTTCCTCAGGAGAAGTTCCTGGTCTACGGTTCCGGTGATGTAAGCCAGCATGCGAGCCCAAATCATTCCAGAACCTCCCTAAAGTTGATCGTCGAACCCGGATTGTACATGCTCTTGAGGTTTCAGAAAGCAGCTGGGCGAGGAAATTATGAGACTGGAAACCAAGCCTTTTCAAAGTGTTTCAGATTTTTGACCATACGGGGGCGTGTGTGCCAGCGCGATCCAGAACATGCGGTCGGAGCGACTTAACGGCGGGCGCTTGCTGTGCCGCTTGTAGACAGCCAACTGTTGACGGACTGCGAGGTTCTCCAGGACGAGGGCTTGATGGCCGCTGTGCCTGTCACTCTGTTGCCAATCGTGTGTTGCGCGTCTCGGGCATGAAGAAATAGAGAATAGCCAACGCTGCCGACGCCACCCCCGCGAGGAATAGGAAGCCGGCGCGATAGCCTGCGTGGTGAACGATACTACCGGCGATCACCTGGCTAAGAGCCGCGCCGATACCGACCGCAGTTGTGATGGCTCCCAGCGTCTCAACTTCTCAACTGACGGATTGCCCGCGATCCGTGAACAAACGCCAAGGCCACGAGGCAGAGCGGACCTCTGGTCGTCCGTCCCAGTAGATGCGAGCAAGCCATAGTTTCGACTTTGCACCAGAAGTCTGGTTCCACGTGCTGCTTGGCCGACACAGCTCTGGTGATAGTGTGATGGGACCGGTTGTGGGCAGTGGCGACTTCCGCTTGAACAACAGCCCCACACAGGGGACTACGACCTGCGCCTTCACCAGCGCAACGAAAAAGGGCGTAGCACCTGCACGATACCTGTAAGAAGCATCCTCGGAGTCGGAGGACATCCTGGAATATATCCGTCAACGGGAATTACCGCGTCTACCGGGCCGACTACGGCGTGGCTGCGGCCGAAGATTCCGCCGCTGCAACCACAGGCTCCAACCGCAACCACCAGCTTCGGAGAAGGCACAGCATCGTAAGCGTTCTTCAACGCTGCTGCCATGTTTCGGGTAACGGGGCCGGTGACCAGCAGCATATCTGCATGCTTCGGCGATGCGACGAAGTGAATTCCAAATCGCTCCAGGTCGTAGTAGGGGTTTGTGAGGGCGACGATTTCCGCCTCGCAGCCGTTACACGATCCGGCATCGACTTGCCGGATGTTCAGCGCCCGCCCGACCAGCGCCCGAATCTGCTCTGCTGCCTGAGATAGCGCAGGCTCGTCCTGGACAACTTCAGCCCGGCCCTGGATGTCCCAGCTTCGAATCAGCGCTTGCTTGCTCACACCGCAACGAGTGACTTTTTCCGCGTACCGGAAAGTTCCGCCACCTGCTGCGATGCACCGGCCGCAGCCGGTACACTCACCGTAGTTAAGAATCAGATGTGTTCGCCCGGCGTCCTCGTCAATTTTCAATGCCGATGTCGGACAGGCTGCCACTACGCGACGCGCAACCTCATCGGTAAGCAAGTCCGGTCGGACATCCGGCATGCGGCTTCCCGCGGCGTTCGAGAATAATTCGTCGACCGAGATCAACACCTGGGGACTTCTGAGACTGCGCTCGACGGCGTCGCCGATCATCGATCACATCCGGAGTACGAGAGATTGAAGCTCTTGTTGATCAGGGGGAAGTCCGCAATGATATTGCCAGGCATGGCCAACGGCAGCGCTGGCCAATTCTGAAACGAAGGTGATTTGATGTGACACCGCGTGATCTTCCCGTCGCGTATTCTCACCCAGTAAAGAAGTTCGCCCCGCGGCGATTCGACTGCCGACAGAGCGTCTGCGCTTCCCGAGAGTGGCACGGGGACAAGAACCGATCCTGCCGGAAGTTCCTTCAGCGTTTCGTTGATCAGTTGCGTCGAGATGGCGGTCTCGTCGATTCGGATGCGGGCGCGTGCGAGCACATCTCCGTGCTTGTACTGTGGAACGTCCACTTGGACGTCGCGATAGCGGCCGCTTGGATGATCGCGACGGACATCGAGTCTGATTCCGCTGGCGCGCGCCGCCGGGCCGACGACCGCCAGCTGCTTAGCGATTTCGGCGGTCAGGATTCCTGTCGATTCAAAACGGTTCTGAACCGACGAAGTATGCAGAATAAGACGTGCCATCTGCGCGAAATCGCGGGCCGCAGTTGTGACAATGCGACCGAACTCGCCCGCTTCTGCGCCAGACAAATCGCGTGTTACTCCTCCGGGCACGGAAATGCCACGCCAGAAACGCGTGCCGAAAAAGCGGGCTGAAGCCTGCAGCAGAGTTTCCTTAATGCGCGCGGTGTACGCGGCCGGTACCATAAATCCGACATCTCCACACAGCGCCCCGACGTCGGCGATGTGGGCAAGCATGCGCTCTAGTTCGAGTCCGACGAGGCGGATGGCCTGCGCCCGCGGGGGCACCGGGATCGCGAAGACATTTTCAATTGCCTGGCAGTAGGCCACGGCGTGGGAGAAGCAATTGTCACCCGAAACCGATTCGGCAATCATCACCCCGTCCATCACCGCGCTGTTCTCGAAAAGCTTCTCCGTGCCCTTGTGGGTATAGAAATGCCGCAGTTCGAGATGGAGGACGGTATCGCCGACTACACTGAAGCGGAAATGTCCAGGCTCAATGATGCCGGCGTGTATGGGACCGACCGGCACTTCGCAAACCCCGTCCCCGTGAACTCTGAGGAAGTGGTATTGGCCTTTCGCCCAAGGCACATGCGAAGCGTCGTCGATCATGGGATGCACGTTTTCCGGCCAATTCTCGTGGAACAACAGCGGCCGCGGGTCAGGATGCCCTTCGCACTCGATGCCGTACTGGTCATGGAGTTCGCGTTCGTACCAGGCGGCTGCGGGCACGATCGGCGTTGCTGAAGGAATGGGTCCGGTGACCGGCGAACTGAGCATTCGGTATTCGCGGCCGTCCACCTCAATGAGGTAGTGAACGTAGCGTACGTGGTTATCGTCGGTGCTGCCAAAAATGGAGACCAGCCGCGTGTTCTCGGCGCTCAGCAGATCCAGCGCTCGTGATACACCCGCCTGGTTATTGGGAAGGATCGCTGTCATGGCTGCAACACCGCCATCGCCCCACGCAAAACAGCATTAAATGCCGCTGGGATATGTACGCCCAACACCACCAGGCACAGAGCGCAAACGCCCATCACGACCAACCAGGAAGCCTGCAAAGCTGGCTGTGCGGGAACATCGTCCGACTTACCCATGAGCATGTGCTGAAAATGGTGGAGCAGCGCGCCGAAGACCACAGAAATTGCTGCCAGCATCAGCACGGCAATGAAGTAGTGTGCCGTGGAAAAAGCGGCGGTGAGAATCACCAGTTCGCTGACAAACAACCCAAAGGGTGGCATTCCGGTGATGGCAAGGCCTCCCACGATGAGAGCGCCGCCTGCCCAGGGCAGGGAAAGGGCCATGCCACGAATCCGCTCCATGCGGAGGGTGCCGAAGTTTTCTCGAACATTGCCCGCGGTGAAGAACAGCAATGTCTTGGCGATCGAGTGATTGAACGTGTGTAGTAATGCGCCGAGGAGTCCCAGTGTGCCGCCCAGACCGATGCCGATCGCCACAATACCCATGTGCTCAATGCTGCTGTAGGCGAGCAGGCGTTTCAGATCGCGCTGCACAATCATCAGCAGGCTCGCCACGGCAAGAGAAACGCCGCCAAAGATCAGCAGCAGAGTGTGACTAAAGCCACTGCCGATGGCCCGCGAGGTAATCGCGTCAAAACGCAGCAGCGCGTACATCGCGCAATTCAGCAGCACCGCGGACAAGAGGGCGCTAATGGGTGAAGGGGCCTCGGCGTGGGCGTCGGGCAGCCAGCTATGCATAGGCACAAAGCCAACCTTGGTTCCGTATCCCACCGCCACAAACACAAAGGCAAGTTTCAGCAGCTCGCGTCCTCCAACCAGACCTGGAGCGGCGGCCATCAGGGTTCCCCAATCGAGCGCAGATTGCGGGCTGACCCCGCCTTTCACTGCCGCGAGGTAGAACGCGATCGTACCGAACAGGGCGAAGGCGATGCCCACGGTGCACACGATCAGATACTTCCAGCCGGCCTCGACTGCGCCCTCGGTATTGTAGAAGCCCACCAGCAAGGCGGATGCGAGGGTTGTGGCCTCAACAAAAATCCACATCATTCCGAGATTGGCCGAAAGGTACACAGCCACCATGGTGAACAGGAATAAGAACACCAGCCCATAAAACCAGCGGAGAGAAGAGAACCTTCCTTCCGGAACATGGCGGAGGTATCCGGAGGAGTAGACGAGCACGAGGGCCGAGATCAGCCCCAGGCTGATGAGGAAGAACGACGTGAGGCCGTCGGCACGCAGATAACGTCCCAACTGCAGAACACCCCAGGAATGAATGCTGTACACCGCAATACCTATGGCGGCCAGCTCCAGAGTGCCTACGGTGAGCGCGACGCGCACCACCACGCGCGGATTTCGGCACAGGAATACCAGGAGCGCACCAGCTAGCGGTAGGAACAATGGAAAAAGCAGGACCATGCATCAGCCTCGTAACCGCCGCAGCTTGGAAACGTCAAGATGGTCAAAGGTGTCACGGATGCGAAAGACAAACAATCCCATCAGGAAGACTCCCATCAGCAGATCGAACACGATGCCGATCTCGATGACCAACGGCATGCCAAAGGTGGTGGTCAGAGCAGCCAGGAAGATGCCGTTGTCCAACACCAGCAGGCCGACCACCTGCATCAATGCCTTCTTACGGCTCACCATGAGGAAGCCGCCAGTCAGCACCAAGGCGACGGCGGCGGCGAGCATAGCCTGGTCGCCGCCCAGCACGCCGACATAGGGCCGCACCGCAAAAAAGGAGAGAAGAATGAGTCCAGCGGCAATGAACACGGATTGGGAAGACGAGGTTGAGGAAGAGACGTCGCGCGGTGCCTTCAGCTCTTCGACAATTCGGTACAGCACGTACGGAATCGCAATCACCTTCACGCTTAACACCAGCCCGGCGATTACAAAGCCTTCCGTCGAGTGGTGCATCCGAGACACGGCGATGATCTGTGCGGTGATGATCAGCGATTGCACGCTGAACAAAGCGATGCACGTGGAAATCCGCTTGGCTGCCGCGATCAGCAGCACGGTCATGAATAGGAAAACTCCGGACGATGCCAAAGCCTTGGCCGCAGCCGTCTCAAATAAACCCATCGTTCACCTCATCAGCGCGGTAAAAACCACGGCGAGAATCGCCAGCGCCGACGCTACGCCGAGAAAATCAGGGACCAGGTACATCCGCAATTTCGCAACACTGCATTCAACCAGCGCGAGCGCCAGTACGAGTGCGGCAATTTTCAGCAGCATCACCAGCGATGCGACTCCTAGCGCCAGCGCCGAAACGCTGCTCGCCATTCCCCAAGGGACAAAGAGCGCGATCAGCAACGCCATGACTACGGTAAGCTTGATTGCGCTGGCCCATTCAATCAGTGCGAGGCTCGGTCCCGAGTACTCCAGCACCATCGCTTCGTGAATCATCGTCAGTTCCAGGTGCGTAGTGGGATTGTCCACTGGGATGCGGCCCGTTTCCGCAATGGCGACCAGCACCAAAGCCGCGAACGCCAGGGCATAAACCGCCGAGAATTGAAAAAAGTTCTGCCCCATGGTCCACTGCACCATTCCAGCGATACTGGCGGTATGCGCCGCGATGGCCACCGACATCAGCGCCAGCAAGAATGGAGCTTCAGCCAAAGTTGAAACCAGGGCCTCCCGGCTCGCTCCCATGCCTCCGAAGGAACTGCCCCCGTCCATTGCTCCCAGCATCAGGAAGAAGCGGCCCAGCGCCAGCAGGTAAACCAGAAGCACGAAATCGCCGGTCACGCCCAGCAGTGCCGAGCCGTGCAGTAGCGGAACAAATGCCGCGACCACCAGGGTTGTAGTAAACACCACCATGGGGGCGAGGCGAAAAACAAAGGAAGCCGAAGCCGGGACCAGGTCCTGCTTGCGAAAAAGTTTCAACACATCGGCGTACGGCCTCCACACGCTCGCGCCGCGCCGATTCTGAATTCTGGCTTTGATCCGCGAAATCACACCCCGCACCAGCGGCGCCAGCAGAATCAGGAGCAGTACCTGCAGCACATTCGTCATGAGCGTCATGCCCACCTCATGAACATCAGCAATGCGATCAGGGCGGCGAAGATGTAGAGCAGATAGATCTGAATATTTCCTGTCTGGAGCCGGCGCAAACGCAGCGCCGCTGTGACGATGGCGTCCACCCCTGGCCGGTACAGAAACTTTTCGAAAGAGGTTGTACGAACCGACCGGTACGAGATCGACACCGGAAAATATGGCGGGTCGCCAGGAACCACTTCGAGGGTTCGCTCCGCCCTGTATACCCGCGAGAATACTTTTCGCAGCGGCTTGGAGAAGGCGGGGGAGGTGTATTGCATGCGCTCGTCGAGGCCGGGAAGTCCGCAGGCCCAGGTCGCTGTCAGCTTTTTCGCTCGCTTGAACCCCGCAAAGCCGCCTACCAAAACCAGAACGAACAATGCGATCCAGGGAAGCACAACGGTAAGCGAGGTTGCCTCTGGCGGCAACGCAGCGCCGGGAAGAAGTTCCTCAGTGAGCGCGCCCAGACTACGCAGGACCAAGCCGGGGAAAATTCCAATCACGACGCACGCTGTTGCCAGTGCGCCCATGCCAGCCTGCATGGGCAGAGAAACTTCATTCGCACGTCCCGCCTCACCACTCCGGGGGCGCCCCAGGAAGCCAACCCCGTACACTTTGGCAAAACATGCGGCTGCCAATCCGCCAATCAGCGCCAGTACGCCCGCCGCCAAGGGCAGAACAATGGCGGCGGAGAGATTGGTCATTTCTGAACCGGCCAGAAAGCTACGGAACGTCAGCCATTCGCTCACGAAACCGTTGAACAACGGCAACCCAACAATGGAGCAACAGGCAATCAGGAATACGGTGCCGGTCAGAGGCATCCGTTTCTGCAAGCCACCCAGTTCTTCCAGGTCGAGCGTGTGGGCCGCATCAGAAATTGCGCCGGCTCCGAGAAACAGCAGGCTTTTGAAAATCGCGTGGTTCAAGCAGTGGAGCAGGGCCGCGGTGAGAGCGAGTGCTGCCCAGACCGATGAATGGTTGGCCGTAAACACGAGCGCCGACCCCAGGCCGAGATAGATGATGCCTATGTTTTCCACGCTGTGATAGGCGAGCAAGCGCTTCAGATCATGCTCCCCGATCGCGTACAGGACACCCAGCAAGCCGGATACGGCGCCTGCGAACAACACCAGATATCCCCACCAACTGGGGCCGCTGCCGAGAAAGTCAAAAGCGAAGCGGACAAGACCATAAACCGCGGTTTTCAGCATTACGCCCGACATCAAGGCTGAAACCGGACTGGGCGCGATTGGATGCGCTCTGGGCAGCCACAAATGCAGCGGCACAATTCCGGCCTTGGTTCCAAATCCCGCAAACGCCAGCAAGAAGACCGCGGTGCGCAGCAGCGGCGACATCAAGGCTGCGCTATCCCGCATCTGTGCGAAATTGCTGGCGTGCGGCAGGAACAACAGGAAGGCGCCGATGACCGCTGCCGCGCCGGCATGCATCATGACGAGATAGATAAAAATGTTGTGGCGCCGCTGTTTTGAGTCGCCGTCAATCACGATGAGGCCGGCGGAGAACAGAGTCATCAGTTCCCATCCGAACAGAAACGCAAACGGAGTGGAAGAGGTTACGACCAGAACCATCGACGTCAGGAACAGTGGCAAGAGCACCCACAGCCAGTGCCGGCGTGCTCCGGAATAATGGCGCGGGATGTATGAACTGGAAAACAGGATCACGGGCAGGGAGACCGAGCAAATCAGCAACAGAAAAAATGCGCTGAGCCGATCCATGCTGAGCGCGAACGAGAACGAAGCCACTTGAGAAATATCAACCTGGAACCTTTGCCCACGCCAGAACCCAACCGCTGCAACTGCGGTCCCAACGACTAACGATCCCATTAGCAGTGCGGCAGGGAGGGCGCGCCCCTTCCTCCACCGATGGGATATCAGAGTCACTATGGGGACCGAGAGCATTGCCACCAGGAACGAATTAAAGGCCAACAGCATCATCGGGGGAGTCTTCTGTCCGGCTGGCGGTTAGATCGGCACAGGTCAGCATGGAACTCCAAACGCGGCGACTGCTTGCGGTCACCAGCGACGAACGCATTGCTCACTTCTCCCCCGCCGGGCTGAGTTGAGAAAGGAGATCCCTTATATCTACCAAGTGGTTGTTGAAGACCTGCCGGGCATCGTCCAGCAAATGAAAGATTGCTCGGTCTGGGACTGAATAATAGACGTTCTGGCCTTCCTTGCGGCCGACTACAATGCTGCTCTTTCGCAAGACGGCAAGTTGTTGAGAAAGCGTGCTTTGCTCAACTTTAAGACGGGTGCTGAGCTCATTTACTCCGACTTCGCCGGAACGCAGAGCGTCCAGTATTCTGACCCGCATCGGGTGCGCCAGGGCCTTGAAAAACTCGGCCGTGAATTGTGGTAACTCAGGCATATCTATATGTTGCTATATTTGCATATTGGATGATACTAAATCAATATGAATTGCATCTGTCCCTCGTCACAATCCTGTCCGGCTGTGAAATCAACAACTTCGCAGGGCAGTCGGCAAAGTCGGTCTGCTATAACTTTGTTGCCATGTTTGACCTGTTTCGGCTCTGGCTCAGAGCCGTGCTTAGCGGGTTTCGGACGCGCCGCAGTCTGATGC
>PLQW01000108.1:6418-6971 GCA_003160215.1 Acidobacteriaceae bacterium | reverse complement strand
TCACTTGTGTAATGGCGATATTTCAACAAAGATGACACACGATGCGGGGACACCACGGCCTCCAACGCACTGGGGGAGGTTTCCCTTCATGCCCGCAACGTCTCCACGCGCTCGGGATTATGGGGCCAGCTTAAACACCGTCCCGCAGCCAGCCCGTGAAGTGTCACAATCGAAATCTCCGCCTGTCCCCATCGTGCCGTAGAAATCGCCCTTTGTATCCATGGCGACGCCGCTTGCGTTGGCTCCGTCCTTAAAATCATCCCGCGGATTGGGAAAAACGAAAAGCTCGGTGAAAGTCCCGCTCGTATCCAACTTGAACAGAAATCCGCCGTCGCCACCCTGGTGCGACTGGGTGTCATAAAAATTTCCCCGCGAGTCTAGAATCGGAGTGTTGAACGCGGCGTTGTTCACAATCGCCGACGTGAAGGTGTACAACACCGAGAATTCTCCGCCCGCATCGATCTTGAAAATCGTGCCGCACCCATCCGGCGGAAAACAGTTCAAATCTCCGCCGCCGACAGTTATCCCATAGACGTTGCCCGCCGCGTCCACG
>PLQW01000108.1:0-6395 GCA_003160215.1 Acidobacteriaceae bacterium | reverse complement strand
GAGCCGTAGAGATTTCCTGCCGCGTCTATGGCTAGCCCTTGTGGCTGGAACCCGTCGGCGATTGTTTTGAAAGTGTGGATCACGCTGTACTGTCCCTTGGCATCCACCTTGTAGATCACGCCGCAGCCGCTTTCGAAGTACTGACTGTTGCAAACGTAGCCACCGGTGAGCGTCGTTCCGTAGAGATTGCCCGCCGTATCCAGGATCGGTGTGGTGTTCGCTACATCGCCGTCCGGAACGCCAGTGAAATCGTGGAGTACGGTCAATTCCCCAGCCTGCGTCAGCTTGAACACCGACGAGGGAGCGGGAATCGCGCCGTTGCCGGCCGCCGCGCCATAGAGATCGCCCGCGGCATCCTCAGTTACGGACGCCCAAGGATTTGAGCCGTCGCTCTTTCCGGTAAAGCTGTAGAGAACGGAGTAGTGGCCACTCTTGTCGATCCGGTACACGGTTCCGCAGCCAGTTTCCTGAACGCAATTTGCCGCCCCACCCCACGTGGTCGTGCCAATGAGGTTGCCCTTCGCGTCCAGCAGCGGAGGTACTCCATACGAATAGCCATCGCCCGGGAGAGCTCCGTCCGGCGAGTTGGTAAACGTGTGCAGTAAATTAAAGTTGAGCGTCTGCGCCGCCGCTGACGCCACTAGACTCGCCAACCCAACCACCACCAGCGACTTGAAAGAGCATTTTACGAACCTGTGATAACTTTTCACGTTCTCTCCTCCTCAATTCTAATGACGCCTCGACGTTACCCGCTGTGTCCCGCTCAGTTGTCACAGATTTGTAAAGAATCGACAAAAGTATCAATCGGTTTGGGCCAGGATCGGTTGGTGTAACCAGGCCATAGCACTCACAATCCCAAACCCGGAACGCCTGTCGCCGATTACTTGCGCTATGGCGATTTCACAACAGCAATCAGCCAGCCCGTAGCGAATTCATCAGTAGCAGGCCGACGGTAGCCAGCCAGATTAGACCGATTACGCCATCAACAAACTTTGATTTGTGTCGCGTTTCATTCGTTCGCGTCATCATGTCGGCTGCGAACAGAATCACGATTGCTACTATGAGAATGCTTAGGGCTACAGCGACGGCATAGTGCTGTGCGCCAGCCAAGGTGTTCCGAAGTACGAAAAAGAGCACGCACAAACACGCAAAATGCGCTCCGACTGCCGCACGGAAACCGTAGCTAAACACCGTGTTCAGATTCTGAGTTCGCATTATGGTCGCGTCGCTCGAACATGGTAATCCCGATTAGTTGTCGTGAACAGGCGATTACACAAGCAATCCTGACAGCGGGAGCCAACGGAGAATCTACAAACGCTCGTCATCAATAATAATAAGGATGTGTCGTCTCCCCCGCTCCACCGCGCTCACCTGTCCCGTCTCAAACTGGTTAGTAGCCCCGAATACCGCCTTTGAGGACGGTCATTATGGACGGCGATACCGAGCGCCTTTCGCTGCCCGATCAGCACGAGCAGCCGCTTGCCCCGCGTGATCCCCGTGTAAACCAGGTTGCGTTGCAGCAGCATGTAGTGCTGGGTGGCCAGCGGAATTACCACCGCCGGGAACTCCGATCCCTGCGACTTGTGGATTGTGATCGCATAGGCCAGAGCGATCTCATCCAGCTCCCCGAAGTCGTATTTGACCAACCTTTCGTCGAAGCGTACTGCGACCTGCTGCTCGACGGCATCAATTCGTTCAACGACCCCGATGTCGCCGTTGAACACGTCCTTGTCGTAGTCGTTCTCGGTCTGGATGACCTTGTCGCGGATTTGAAACCGCCATCCAAACCGCTCGACGCTAGTCTGGCCGGGATTGGCCGGGTTCAGTACCTGTTGTAAAGCCGTGTTCAGTTCCCGCACGCCGAGTGATCCCCGGTTCATCGGACAAAGAACCTGAACGTCGCGGATGGGATCGAGAGCGAATCGCTCCGGAATCCTCTCCTTCACCAGCTTGACCAGTGTCGCCGCGATCTTCTCCGGATCTTGCCGCTCCACGAAATGGAAGTCGGAACTCGGGTCTGCTCCACTCATGTCCGGCATCTGGCCCCGGCGAATCCGGTGTGCGTTGGTGATGATTCGGCTGTTGGCCGCTTGCCGGAAGACTTCGGTGAGGCGAACGACTGGCACGACCCCGCTCTCGATCAAATCATGCAGTACCGTCCCTGGCCCCACAGAGGGAAGCTGATCCACATCTCCCACCAGAACTAGTCCGGTGCGGTGGGGAATAGCACGAAGCAGCGAATGCATCAGCAGCACATCCACCATGGAGGTCTCATCGACTACCAACAAACCGCATGCCAACGGGTTGGATTCATTGCGAGTAAATCTGCCCGTTCCAGGATCGATTTCCAGCAGGCGATGGATCGTCTTTGCCTCCATCCCGGTGGTCTCCGTGAGCCTCTTCGCCGCCCGACCGGTTGGAGCGCACAGCAGACACTTCACCTTTTTCGCCCTCAGGATCGTCAAGATGGAGTTGACCAACGTCGTCTTGCCGACACCAGGCCCTCCGGTGATGATCACGACTCGGTTTTCCAGAACCGTTTTCAATGCCTCGCGTTGGCTGGGGGCCAGCGTCTTGCCCGTCCGCTGTTGGCACCATGTGACGGCCTTCTCGAAATCGATCGGGGGGTAGATCATCGGTGCTTGTGCCAGAGCCTTGATCTTGGCCGCGATGCCTTCTTCCGCCTTCCTCAGGTGAGGCAGGAAGATCAGGGCATCACCGTCGATCTCTTCCAGCAGCAGGAAGCCGCTGGTAAGCATGTGGGACAGGGCCTGCTCGATCGTCGCTTCTGGGATTTCCAGCAGCTTGACCGCCGTCAGTTTGAGCTTTTCTAGCGGCAGCGCACAGTGTCCGTCTGAGGTTGCTTCCAGCAAGACATGATCGATGCCGGCCCGCGCCCGATCAAGCGAATCCCGAGGAATTCCAATCTTCTGCGCGATCTGATCGGCGGTCGCGAAGCCGATCCCGTAGATGTCCTTCGCCAGCATGTACGGATTGCTCCGTACCTTCTCGATTGCCTGCTCCCCATAGGTCTTGAAGATTCGCACCGCTCGGCTGGTGCTCACACCATGGCTGTGCAGGAACAGCATGATTTCTCGTATATGTTTCGCTTCCTTCCATGCCTGCTCAATTCGCTGCCGGCGTTTCGGACCGATCCCGTCGACGGATTGCAGTTCCGCGACCCGGTTCTCGATCACGCCCAAGACTTCAGCTCCGAACCGCCCGACCAGCTTCTTGGCCAGAACCGGCCCGATGCCTTTGACCAGGCCGCTGCTGAGGTAACGCTCGATGCCTTCCACCGTCGTCGGCGGCACGGTTTTCATCAGTCTGGCCTTGAATTGAAGCCCGTGCTCTTTGTCTCTAACCCACCAGCCCTCGGCCTCCAGCCACTCCCCGGCAGTTACGGAAGGCAGCGATCCAAGGACTGTTACCTCGGCCCGGTGCCCTCTGACTTTTACCCGAAGCACACAGAAGCCGTTTTCGTCGTTGTGGAAAGTGACGCGCTCGATCAGCCCGGAGATTTCCTCGGTTGCGGGTCTGCGTTCAGGGATTGCGGCATTCATGTGTGGGGATTCATTTTCCCATGGACGGTCTGCCTTGGTGACGAGAAATGCTGCGTCTGGCTCCCGCTGAGTTTCGGCTGGAGCCAGCCAACGCCGCCAGTCGAGGCACATCAGGATGCCCGGTGGGAACGCCGACGTTTTGAACCTATCGAAGCTTCGAGGGTCGGTGGATGGTATCGTTCCGAGTGTCATCGCCGTCGGTCGGGAAACCACAATCCCAGATGAGACGGGGATGAAGGGGCGACCCGGATGAAACTCAAGCTCAAGGCACGCGTCAACCGCCCGGATGCCCGGACGATCCGGCACGCTCTTGAGCAACTGTCTGCGAAGGGCTCCGTCAGGAAAGCGGGCGACGAGTGCGACCGCGACACAGCTAATAGGGAAGAACGGTATTCTTGCTCGTGATGGAATCAGAAACTCAACTCAACGCTGCACCGCCGGCCAGGATCGGAGCGCGGAATCTCGCGATGATCGCCCTGGCCGTGGGCCTCTTGCTGGCAGGCCTCGGCGCGGAGTGGTGGCATCGCTACACCGGAACGCCGGAGTATTCGCTGTCGCAACTTGGCAAGGCCGTGAAAGACCAGAATTACGGCAAGGCGAGTTACTACGTCGATGAGGAGCGCATCGCTAGCGCGATTAGCCAATCGCTAACCGACGTCCTGCTGGCGAAATATACCCATGCAATCCAGAACGATCCTCTGCCGTTCACCGAGACACGCATCGAGATTCTGCAAAAGCTTGCGCCGCATTTTCACGACCTCGCATTGCTCGGGGTGCAGAACGGAATTCGCCTGCTGTTGAGCGGCAATCCCCTGCTCACTGGAACTTCCCACTTCAGCCAACTCGACGTCCACAACTTCTCGGGAGTGCACGTAGTTCGCTCGACGGTCAATGGCGACACCGCAGACGTGATGGTTGCGGGTCTGCCACAGCCGAACCCGTTCAACCTCGCCGAGCTGCGTATCAGGATGGTGCGAATTCCGAATACGCGGCAATGGCGGATCGAAGAGATCCCTGATGCTACGGCGATCTTCGCGACGTACTTTGGACCAGGGAGGGAAGCCCCGGCGACGAAATGAGGGCATCGGATTTCGATTCCTTGGAGCCGTTCACGAAAACAAGGAAGTCCAACGAAAACTTAGGCTTGCCAACCCCGCGACAAAACTGAGAGTATCCGTTGTGCGGGTAGGCAGGCGATTCGTTTCGCGATAGGGGGCGCGTGCGAGATGACCAAGGCAGACTTGATCGATGATGTTTCCCGGCGGGCGGAGCTCACTCAAAAAGACAGCGAGGTCATAGTTGAGACCATCTTCGAGAGCGTGGTACGTTCGTTGCGTGCTGGCGATAAGATCGAAATCCGGGGATTTGGCAGCTTCCGCACCCGCCACCGTAAATCGCGCGTGGGTCGCAATCCCAAGACCGGAGACCGGGTTGAAGTTCCTGCCAAGAAGATTCCGTTCTTCAAGCCCAGCAAAGAGCTGAAGGACATGGTCAGCAGTTACGGCGAACAGCACCCCCACTTGCAGGCCGCCCCGGAAAGCACTGTTCCTCTCGGTTGATCGAGTTAATGGGAAGCTGGATTGCAGGCCTTATCGAGGCGGCGAAGAAGGCAATCCGAGGAGACTAGTCGAGGCTGCAAGCCTCGCCTTTTCAAACCGGTCGAATATCTTGACCATACGGGGTACCCGACCGGAGGCTCATGCCGCTTCCCGCTCATAGGTACTTCAGCAGACCACCCAGTCGTTCCTTGCAACGCACAATTCCGTGGTCCCCGCTCGCTCCTCGATTCGGCAAGGGAAACAGCAATCGGTTCTGCTTGCCCTGGTGATTGCGCTCCTCGTGGTAATGGGCCAAGTATTGCTGCAGGGCTCGGCGCAGCGGCCTCTCCCCGAACAAGATCAGCTTCGACAGGCATTCCTGTTTCANNCACCGATCTCACCCAGCGTTCCACATAGGCGTTCAAATTCGGACTCCTGGCTGGTAGGGGCATGGTTTTCACCCTGCCAGCCTCGATCAGTTGACGAAACGACATGCAGAACTTAGTGTCCCGATCATGCAGTAGATATCTGCTGTTGGCCAGAAATCCCCACTTCTGCATCGTCACGTTGCGCCCCATCTGTTCCATCCACTGCTGGTCCGGATGGGGCGTGATTCCGGCCAGACAAACCCTCCGACTCTCCAACTGGATAAAGAACAATACGTAGTAGGTAACCAAGCCTTTGAGCGTAAGCACTTCCACCGTAAAGAAATCCGTTCCCACCAGAACATCCATATGGGCGCGGATGAAATCTTTCCAGCTGGTCGTATGCTTTCGTTTGGGGGCAGGAGGGACTCCGTATCGGCGCAGGATATTACCCACCGTCTGGTCCGATAGCCGCTGGCCAAGATTGGCCAAGGCACCCACGATGCGATCATAGCCCCAGGTGGGATTCTCCTTCGCCATCCGTACCACCAAACGTTCCGTCTCCTCCTCGACTCTGGGACGTCCGGCGGAACCACGAAATCTGGACCCGTCGAACTTGTTGGCGATCAGCTTGCGATACCAACCCAGAATGGTATCCGGCATGGCCGCGCCCGCTACTTCCTCCAGCGCCTTACGTCCTAGGCGGTGAGCGATCTCCGCCAGCGTAACCTTGTCAGCTTCCGACAGGAGCAGCCGGCCCTTGATCTGGGCTTTCAGGATACGGTTCTCCGCAGCCAGATATTCGTTCCGCAACAGCAGCTCTTGATCGACGGTGCCGGTGATGTAGGCCAGCATGCGAGCCCAAACCATTCTGTTCCTCTCGGTTGATCGAGTTAAGGAGAAGCTGGATTGTAGGCCTTATCGAGGCC
>PLQW01000195.1:4289-7311 GCA_003160215.1 Acidobacteriaceae bacterium | reverse complement strand
GTCCAGCGCAGCCGCAGCCGTACTAGCGCCTGGCTGAGCTGCTCCGTTTCCACCGGCTTGCTCAGGTACTCCACACAGCCAGCTCGCATGGCATCGATAATCAGTCCGGCGCTCGATTTTCTCGATATCGCAATCGACATCACCTTCGTGCCCAGCAACTGCTGGAGGGAAGTTGCTGTTTCGATGGCAAGATCGCGATCCAGGTCGAAGTCGATGAGGCAGACACAGAGGTCGGCATTCTTCATCTCCTGCAAGATGCCCAAGTCCTGGTTCTGCGGCAGGTACTGGCGCATAGCGGCCACGGACGGATTCGTAAACAACCCGGCTGCAACTCGCGATAGGGAGTGAATGGTGTCGACCTCGGCGCACACCGTGACCATGCAGACCTTGCTGCTGGCTGGAATGTAGACCTGCCCTTGTCCGTCTCCATTGCTCATAGGGCACCTTTCCTAGCAGGTCACGGTGTGGGCGCATACGCGAGTCCAAGGGAAACGCTTTGCTCCAACCAACCTTGCAGGACACATAGTATCGAGACTAGCGGCCCCGAAGGAGTGGGTATTCTAGAAATTGACCAGCATTTGCAGAATCTTTCGCAAAGACTCGGGGAGGCACCGATCTGGTTCGGGGACTTCCACTGGAAATCACCATTTCCCAGTGTTGATTTGGTACTGATCTAATCCGTCGTTGCTGGGGATTTACTGATTGCAGGCCCATCGGATACAAAGAAACCCGCCACTTTCGGGACAAAACACGGTCTATTTTTGCTCCGGCGCTTATAACACGACATTCGGAACTGGGGTATAAGAGTCTTTGATATGTTTTAGAAATTCCAGCCCGAATCGTGGAAGACATTGTTCCCAGACTGCCTAGATGCTGACCCACAGACGATACGCAAATTGGCAGGTTAGTCCGCAGCAGGGTGGAGGTGTGTTCATTTTTGACCAGTTTTTGGAAAGGAGCAATGCCTATAGTGAAAGGTGAAATCCTGATCAAGCAGTTCTGCAACAGAAAGCGGTGGAGTCGTGATCGACATAGTCATTGCTGACCATCAGGAACTTTTTCGCATCGGGATAGAGGGGGCGCTGATGAGGGCGGACGACGTTCGCTTCGTTGGCCACGCGCAGCGTCCCGAACAATTGCTGAACATTTTGCAAGAGGTCAGCCCCCACGTATTACTTCTGTCAAAGAGCTTTCAGCCAGCCGTTGCGAAAATCAACCCGATATTGGAGCGGAGTAAGACTGCACTGCTGTTGCTCGCCGAGAACAACGACAAAGCTGCCTACATGCGTCAACTGCAAGCACGAGGAGTCGTCTATCGTTCGATAAATGGGCAAGTTCTCGTGGACGCGATGCGCCGAGTGGCGAGAGGCGAGTTATTTGTTCAGAACCGCAGTTCCGACAAGAGAGCCGAACGCGTCCTTCATGTCTGTGACGACCCCGCCGCACTGGTTTTCCGCGAACGCCTTCTAATGAGCATGGGCTACCAGATTTGCACGGTTTTGGGGCAGGACGGCCTGATGGCACTGATGGGTACTGATTTCTTCGATTTCGCCCTGATTGGAGATGAAGGATCGTTGGCGCAGCGGCAGAGTGCCGTTCGACTGTTGAACGAACGGCATCCTGATGCTCCGGTAATTACGCTCTGCCACGACTCTCACGAGATTGAAGGAGCGGTATTGTAATCCCAGCAGACGAACTGCCTTGTGTAAACCGTCCGTCCAGATGCCCGTTAAATACACCCGATTGTGGAAGACTAAGACGCCTCCCCCGTGCCACCCTAAGGTGTCGAGACTCGCCAACGAGACTCATTCGTGCCAGCGAGTAGTTTGGCGCTGTTGAATGCATAGGATTTTGTTATGCCAATGTCTGCAGCGGCTGTGCCCACGCAACCCTCTCTTACTCCCCTTGTTCAACAAGCAACCGTCGAGTTTTGCTCGCAACCGACGGGGGCCAAAGTTGAAGTCGATGGCCAGTACGTGATCAGTACGTTCTCGAAGATTGCGATACCTCAGGGCGAGCACACAATTACGATCCGCAAGCAGGGTTTTGCGCCTTGGCAGGGGACGATCAGGTTCGCGTCAGAAAACGTTAGGGTTGAGGCTTACATGGAGCAAGAGACTTGCACGATTCACATTGGGCACTAGACGCTATGGGTGAAGGGCCAAACGTCCTTCGATGGGCTGCATAGCAAATGAGTGACGAGGACGCAGCAACGCTTTGTTGTTAGCAGTTGGACACAGTGCAATCAATTGCAAAATCCAGCCAAACCCTGAAGCGTCGCTCGAACTCCGAGACAAGCTGAAAGCAGAGCTTGATTTCTGGCATGAGCACACCCAAGCCATAGTGAGCTTGAATACTGTAGGGCGTAACCAAAGTGAGGACTCGCCGTGGACACAGGCGTTTGCTGGCACTGCATCGAAGATAAGTACCTAAGAGAAATCATCCGGGATCAGGGCAAGCCGCTGGAGTGTAGTGTTTGCAATGCTACTCGCAACGGCTTCACGGTTGACGAGCTTGGAGAGCAGTTGGAACCAATCATACGTGAAAATTATCAGTTAGGCGAAGACAGACAGAGTCTTCAGTGTGAATGACGATAAGGACGGTTGGGAGCAGGAGGGAGATCCGCTGTCAGACGTTGTACAGGAGATCCTGGGCCAGTATTTCGAGTTCAACGATGAAATAGTCGAAGCTGTGGTGAGTGCTGAAGATGTAGCGCTTTTCTTCGGGGCAGTCTTAGCCTTCTTCGGCGCAGCGTATGGTAAAAAAACTCATCTTGGCTGCAAGGAAGGGGAGTTTACCCGACGGAAGGCTCATGCCGCTTCCCGCTCATAGTACTTCAGCAGACCACCCAGTCGTTCCTTGCAACGCACAATTCCGTGGTCCCCGCTCGCTCCTCGATTCGGCAATGGGAACAGGAGCCGGTTCTGCTTGCCCTGGTGATTGCGCTCCTCGTGGTAATGGGCCACGTATTGCTGCAGGGCTCGGCGCAGCGGTCTCTCTCCGAACAAGATGAGTTTCGACA
>PLQW01000195.1:0-4172 GCA_003160215.1 Acidobacteriaceae bacterium | reverse complement strand
AACAACACGTAGTAGGTAACCAAGCCTTGGAGCGTAAGCACTTCCACCGTGAAGAAATCCGTTTCCACCAGAACATCCATATGAGCGCGGATGAAGTCTCTCCAGCTGGTGGTGTGTTTTCGTTTGGGGGCAGGAGGGATTCCGTGGCGATGCAGGATGTTGCCCACCGTCTGGTCCGATAGCCGCCTGCCAAGATTGGCCAAGGCACCCACGATGCGATCATAGCCCCAGGTGGGATTCTCCTTCGCCATCTGCACCACCAAACGTTCCGTCTCCTCATCGACTCTGGGGCAGCTGGATTGTAGGCCCTTATCGAGGCCGCGGAGAAGGCAATCCGAAGAAACTAGTCGAGGCTGCAAGCCGCGCCTTTTCAATCCTTTCGATTATTTTGATCCATACGAGCGACCGAAAAGCATGGCGGCCGGAACCTCAACCATCGCCGCTTCGACGGCCGCTTCGTTGTTCTAAACGCACATATAGTTGCATATAGTGTCACTATGTACAACTATGTATGCTTATGATACAGCGCCGCTTCTGGCAACACCTTCTCGAACAGGCATGGCGGGAACGCTCTGTGATTTGGCTGTCAGGCGTGCGGCGCGTCGGTAAGACTTGCCTCTGCCGGAGCCTGCCCATGTCGAGTACCTCGACTGTGAGCTGCCGCGCGTGCGCCGCATGATGGAGGAACCGGAGGGCTTTCTTGACGGCTTTGGGAACCAATCGATCGTGCTCGATGAAATCCACCGCCTCCAGAATCCCTCGGAGCTATTGAAGATCGCGGCAGACCATTATCCCGGCTTGCGGGTGATAGCGACCGGATCGTCGACGCTTGGGGCTTCCCGGAAGTTCAGAGACACGCTGGCCGGACGCAAGCGGGATATCTGGCTGGCACCGATGTGTTTGGCTGATTTGAAGGACGCGGATCGGCCTGACTTGCACCACAGGCTCTTACGCGGGGGACTGCCGCCGTTCTTCCTGGCTGATCAACTCCCGGAGCGAGATTTTCAGGAGTGGATGGACGCTTACTGGGCGAAGGACATCCAAGAATTGTTCCGGCTGGAGAGCCGCAGTTCTTTTCAGAAGTTCGTCGAACTGGTGCTGGCACAGAGCGGAGGGATCTTTGAAGCCACCCGCTTCTCCCGTCCTTGCGAAGTGAGCCGCCCCACAATCAGCACTTATTTGAAGGTCCTGGAGGCGACGTTTGTAGCCCACGTAATCCGCCCCTTCAGCACGCATCGAGCGACCGAGATCGTGTCTGCCCCGAAGGTGTACGGCTTCGACACTGGATTTGTGTGTTACTACCGCGGCTGGCAGGAACTGCGTCCCGAGGACTTGGGAGTTTTGTGGGAGCATTTCGTACTGAATGAGATCATGGCAAACCTCCAAACCCGCGACGTGCATTACTGGCGCGATAAGCGCGGACATGAAGTGGATTTTGTGCTCACGCCGCGCCGGGGAAAGCCTTTGGCCATAGAGTGTAAGTGGTCGACAAACGATTTCGATGCAGCCAACCTGCAGGCATTCCGCAAGCAGTACCCACACAGGGACAACCTGGTCGTGGCGACAGACGTGGACCGGACATTCCAGAGGAGTTATAGGGAAATCATCGTCCGGTTCGAGAGCCTGCGCTCGCTTACGCGTCGGCTCACAAGTTAGGCTAGGTGCACGTCGTGGACATGATTAGCTAAGCTGTTGCAAATTTATCCACGCACTTACTCACCCTATGTCCGGTTCCGTCAAGACGGCCGCCAGCCGGTGGTCTTCAAGAAGTTGCAGCCGTACTTCAAGGAATTAAGTCAATTCTGTGAGGCTCGAACGCATAAACCAGACGATCAAGAAGATTGCGGCGGCTAGTCGTTTGAATGGATGCGTAGGTGGCATTCCGCGCACAGGGTGATCAGGTTTTGTTCCTCGTCGCCGCCCGACTGGCTGCGGAATTTGAGGTGATGTACCTGGAGTTGCTGCATGCTACCGCAAATCTGGCAGCGCCAACCATCGCGTTCCAGCACCTGGCGATGCAGCTTGCGATAGCTCTCCGAATCGAGCCGAAGTCGTGGGCTCTTGCAGCGGGTGGCGTTCATTAAGCGTTTTGGGCGACCTCAGAGAGAAAGGCCTCTTGTTGTGGCCCGGGCAGGAACTTGTAGTAGCGTGAGATCGATTGCAGCAGGATCTCCGGATTGCCGCCGTCGATCGCGGCCCCGGCGAGGAAGTCAGCACAGATCATCTCCAGGCAGTAGCCGCGAGACTTGTCCGACCCAAGCATTAAAGCCGCGGTCTCAATCGCCTGCTCGATGACCGGGATCTGGCTCTTATAAACCTTGAAATAAATCAGCTCCGAAGGCTCGCTGCGAGTCGACGGTCTTGACATGGATACCGCGGCACCTCTTGCGACGCGCAGCCGAAGCCCGAATTCAAGGGCCGCCGGTGCGGGGGAGCTGTCGGGTGAGGGTTGCTCGACATAATCCCTGAGGAAGTTCCAGCAGCACGTCGGTCATGCTCTTGCCTTAAGCCGCGCTGGCGGCTTCTTGCAAGCACATGAAGAGCGCCCCGTGTGCAATACGGATTGGGCCTCCAGCCGCCATCGACCCAGATTAGTATTAAGCAACTTGACCGGAAAAGATTTCTGAGTGAAAATACAGAAAGGTAGACAACGTTACAGAAGGATAGAGGGCCCATGACCCTCAATGTCAAAGATCCTGAAGCCCACCGTCTCGCTCAGGCGATTGCCAAGGTCACCGGCGAGACCATGACTTGTGCCGTCAAGGAAGCTCTGCGGGAACGTTACGAACGCCTCCAAACCCGCCATGGCAAAGCCCCCGTTGAGGAACTTCTCGCTATCGCCAAGCGCGCCTCTGCCCAGGTCAAACGCCCTTATCTCGATCACGCCGAATTCCTTTATGACGAACGCGGTCTCCCCAAGTGATCCTGGACACTTCCGCGCTCGCCGCCATCTTTTTTGGGGAACCCGACGCCGCCCTCTACATTCAGCTCATCCACGACGCCGACCATTGTCTGATGAGCGCCGCAAACTTCCTTGAGCTCTCCATCGTCATTGAAGGCCAGATTGGGCCAAACGCCGGCCGTCAATGTGATGTTTTTTTCCGCAGAGCTAACATCATCATCGAACCTTTCACCGTCGAGCAGGCGCACGTCGCGCGCCAGGCCTTCCTCGACTTTGGCAAGGGCCGCCACGCGGCCGGGCTGAATTTCGGCGACTGCTTCGCCTATGCGCTCGCCAAGATCACCGGCGAGGCTCTCCTCTTCAAAGGGGAGGATTTCAAAAAGACCGACATCCCATTCGCTCTCTAGACGAAAGTCAGATAACGAACAGCTCCGCGGAAAGAACCTTTCAGCGGTGCGAAGACCAATGCCATCCGGCCCACCAACCGCTCTCCTCCCGGTATTGGAACTGCCGCCGCTGATCCGCCCTTTCAGCACGCATCGAGTTCTGATCAGCGCCCATTGAAGTTATCCGGTCTGCAGGTAGCTTTTGAATGCATGCGCGCGTGGCATTCGGCGCACATCGTGATCAGGTTCTGTTCTTCGTCGCCGCGGAGTGGCTGCGGAACTTGGGGTGGTGTACCTGCAGGTTTTGCATGCTCCCGCAGAACTGGCAGCGCCAGCCGTCGCGCTCCAGCACCTGCCGATGCAGTTCGAGGTAGCTGTTCGCATCGAGTCTAAGTCGCGGGCTTTTACGGCTGACCTTCTTCATGAGGCCTTCCAGTTGACCTCCGACAGAAAGGCCTCCTGTTGTGGGCTGGGCAGAAACTTGTAATATCGCGAGATGGACTGCAGCAGGATCTCCGGAATGTTGCCATCCATCGAGGCGCCGGCAAGAAAGTCCGCGCAGATCATTTCCAGGCAGTACCCTCTGGACTTGTCCGACCCCAGCATCAAGGCCGCAGCCTCGATCGCCCGCTCGATGACCGGCATCTGGCTCTTATAAACTTTGAAATAGATCAGCTCCGAGGGCTCGCTGTCCTTGCCCGTCAGTTCCCTTTCGACCTCCCGCTGGAACTCTGCCTTGGGCATCTGTCGGGCTTTGTGCAGCCAGGTTGCACTTTCGAAGTGCTGACCCTGCTGCCGCGCCAGCTTGGCCAACTCCAGGCCCTTCGTCCATCCCACCTGTTTCAGTTCCTTCCTCACCTGAGGTGGAAGCTGTTCGTGAATCG
>PLQW01000191.1:105615-133329 GCA_003160215.1 Acidobacteriaceae bacterium | reverse complement strand
CTTTAGTCGGTGAGGGATCTGCTTTTCCTACCTTTTCAGCAGCCTCCTAAAGCAGTCCCGCGAAGCTACGGCTGATGCGCGAGCGCCACGTCCTCGAGCGTTACTCGCCTGAATACGGCGGGATCCCCGAGCTGCTTCATCGCATCTAGGATCTCAAGCCCTGCGAGATGTCCCTCCGAGTCGTAATCGGCAGCAATACCGTCCGCGAGATGCTTGGTGGTTACCGTGGTCTCGCGAAAGCGGATGTAAAGGGCATCCACTTGTTGGTCGTAGGTGATTGTCATCTCGGCTCCTTCAAAAATAGTACACGTAAAAGTACACGCAAATGTAAAACGTTGGCATAGGTTACGCAGTCCCGCCGCGCGGGACTGCGACGACTGCGACAGGCCCCATTTCGCGCCACTTGCGCACTGCCTTATAATGAAGTGTTTGCCCACCGCAACATCCATTCGTTGGTAAGGGGTATTGATGGCCACAACCGAATTCGCAGTACACGGCGCCGACCAAGGCGCCGTGCGCGGGCCTGTCGGCAACGACTTCAGCATCCAGGTTGCAACCGTAAACGGCTCGGGATCGCAGAGCGCCAACACCGTTCTGCTGCGCACCATTTTTCAGATGGGCGTCCCCGTCTCCGGCAAAAACATGTTCCCGTCGAACATTGCCGGCCTTCCCACCTGGTACACCATTCGCGCCAGCAAGAAAGGCTACATCGCGCGCAAGAAGGAAATCGATTTCCTGGTGGCGATGAATCCGGAGACCGCGCGCGAAGACACTATGTCGCTGGCGTCGGGCGCTGCGGTCCTCTACGACGAGCCGCTGAAGCTGAATGAACTGCGCTCGGATGTAACGTTCTACGCCGTGCCCTACGACAAGATTTGTGCCGCGGTCTGCTCCGAGTCGAAGCTGCGCAAGCTGGTCAAGAACATGATTTACGTCGGGGTGATGGCGCAGTTGCTCAACCTCGACATGGCCGAAGTGGAGAAAGCGCTGCGCAAGCAGTTCGCGAAGAAGGTCAAAGCCGCCGACCTCAACTGGAACGCCGCCAAGGCCGGCTACGATTACGCCGCCTCGTCGCTGACCAAGGCCGACCCGTTCACCGTCGAGCGCATGGACAAAACCACCGGCATGATCATCATTGACGGCAATGCCGCGGCAGCGCTGGGCTGCATGTTCGCCGGCGTGACCGTGGTGACGTGGTACCCGATTACACCTTCCTCGTCGCTGGTGGAAACCCTCATCGATTACATGAAGGAATACCGTGTTGGAGCGGATGGCAAAGCGACTTTTGCCATCGTGCAAGCCGAAGACGAACTCGCTGCCATTGGCATGGTTTTGGGTGCTGGATGGGCGGGAGCCCGCTCCATGACGGCCACCGCCGGACCGGGAATTTCGCTGATGGCAGAGTTCGCTGGATTGGGTTACTACGTCGAGATTCCTGGCGTGATCTGGGACATCCAGCGCGTGGGTCCGTCCACCGGCCTGCCGACACGCACCGCGCAGGGCGACATCGAGTTTGTGGCCAAGCTCTCCCACGGCGACACTCGTCATCCCATGTTGTTGCCTTGCAGCGTGGCTGAGTGCTTCAGCATGGCAAGCGACGCTTTCGATCTCGCCGAGCAGTTGCAGACGCCGGTGTTTGTCATGTCTGACCTCGATTTGGGAATGAACAATTGGATGTCGGAGCCGTTTCAGTATCCCGAGAAGCCGCAGAATCGCGGTAAGGTGCTGACCGCGGAGGACCTGGAACGTGCCGGCGGTTTCGCGCGATACAAGGATGTGGACGGCGACGGCGTCGGCTACCGCACCTTGCCGGGAACCGACCATCCGCAGGCGGCGTGGTTCGCGCGTGGTAGCGGGCACAACGAAAACTCGGGCTACAGCGAGCGGCCTGACGACTACACCAACAACATGGACCGTCTGGCGCACAAGTTCGAAACGGTGCGCACACTGGTTCCCAAGCCGGAGATGGTGCGCAACGACGGCAACGAAGTCGGGATCGTCGCCTACGGGACCTCGCATCACGCTGTCGTTGAGACCCTCGACCAACTGCAAAGCGAATACGGAGTGAAGACCGACTACCTGCGCCTGCGCGCCTATCCGTTCACTACCGAGACGCACGACTTTGTGGCTGCGCACAAACGGGTTTACATGATCGATCAGAATCGCGACGCGCAGATGTTGCAATTATTGAAGCTGGACATCGCGATCGAAGAGATAAGCAAGCTGCGCAGCGTCCGCCACTACAACGGATTGCCGATCGACGCGCGTTCCATCACCGACAACATCATCGTCCAGGAGGGCAGATAAATGGCGACCACAGCCACTCCTCAGCCCAAGTCGAACCGCATCGGATTGACGGTGCTCGACTATCGCGGCGGCAAGACCACGCTATGTGCCGGATGCGGCCACAATGCCATTTCCGAACGCATCATCGACGCCTTCTACGAGATGGGCGTCGCGCCCGAACGGGTGGTCAAGATGTCGGGAATCGGCTGCTCCTCGAAGAGCCCCGCGTACTTCATGGGCCGCTCGCATAGCTTCAACTCGGTGCACGGCCGCATGCCGTCGGTCACGACCGGCGCGGTACTGGCGAACTCCAAGGTTGTGGCGCTGGGCGTCAGCGGTGACGGCGATACGGCGTCCATTGGCATCGGCCAGTTCATGCACCTGATGCGCCGCAATCTGCCGATGATCTACATCATCGAAGACAATGGCGTCTATGGGCTGACCAAAGGACAATTCTCGGCGACCGCCGATCTCGGCTCGAAGCTGAAGACGGGCGTCATCAACGATCTGCCGCCAATCGATACCTGCGCTCTGGCGATCATGCTGGGCGCAACCTTCGTGGGCCGCTCCTTCTCGGGCGACAAGCGCCAGTTGCACACCATGCTGAAAGCTGCGATTGCGCATCGCGGCACCGTGATGCTCGACGTGATCTCGCCTTGCACCACCTTCAACGATCACGAAGGATCGACCAAGTCCTACAAGTTTGTCAAGGACCACGAAGAGCCGTTGCACGATTTGAACTTCGTCCCCCACTTCAACGAAATTGACGTGGATTACGATCCCGGCACCAGCCTCAACGTCACCATGCACGATGGCTCCTCACTGCGGCTGCACAAACTGGAGAAGGATTACGACCCCACCAACAAAACTGAGGCTGTGAAGCGCGTGATGGAATCGCACGAGGCCGAGGAAGTGCTCACCGGAGTGCTCTACTTGAACACCACCGCGCCCAACTTCATCGACATGATCAACATGACCGATCAGCCGCTCGCGACTTTGCCGGAGAGCGTCACTCGTCCCTCGCGCGCAGTGCTGGACGAGTGCATGGAAGCGCTGCGGTAAGGCGAAGTTCCTCGCCCCCGATGTTTGTCATCCCGACGATAGGAGCATTTGCGCGTCGACATTTGTATATACATTTGTATAGGTTTCTGCTATGATGAATTTGCGGGTGACAGGATTTGACTGGGACGGCGGCAACCGCGCGAAGTGCCAAAAGCATGGCGTTTCTGTCGCGGAGATCGAGGCGCTGTTCAGGAACGCTCCCCGCATTGCGCCCGACCCGAGACACTCGGAGGACGAGGACCGCATGATCGCCGTGGGAAGAACCGGCGCCGGGCAACCTGTGTTTGTGGCCTTCACCCTACGGACGAAAAACCGACGCCGCCTCATCCGCCCGGTGACGGCTCGCTATATGCACGCGAAGGAGATCGCCGCCTATGAAAAAGAAAGTGCCGAGACTCAAAACCGATAAGGAAGCGGAAGCGTTTCTGGCGCACGACCTGTCGGACCTTGATTTTTCGCAGTTCAAACCGGCGCGGTTTGAATTTGAGAAAAAGGACGAGCAGATCAACATGCGCGTGCCCAGGCCGTTGCTGGCGGCGCTCAAGGCGCGGGCCAAGGCGCGGGACATTCCCTACACTCGCTTTATCCGGGAAGCTCTCGAACGGGCTCTGACCGCGCCGAAGTCCTGACGTTCTCGTCCCCACCGTGTTTCAATTTCCAATCAGCTCGCATTGGGGGCACCGCACGAAACGGATCACCTGCTAGAATCCTCGCCATCAATGGCAAATGTTCCGGGGCCGAGTGCCCCACCCAAGCTTTTCTTGCTTAGGTGGGATTTTTCGTAGCTTCCCATCACGAAAAAGATCGTACGCGAGAGAGGCCCCGATGCCTCCACCGTCGCGGAGAGATTTCATTTCAGCGACGCCATATCGATCACGAAGCGATACTTCACATCGCTGCGCAGCATGCGCTCGTAGGCTTCGTTGATCTTCTGGATCGGGATGATCTCGATATCGGACGTAATGCCGTGCTCGCCGCAGAAATCCAGCATCTCCTGCGTCTCCGGAATGCCGCCAATCATCGAGCCCGAGAGCTGCCGCCGCGCAGGAATGATGCTGAATGCGGACAGTGCCAGCGGCTTTTCGGGCGCGCCCACCAGCACCAGGGTTCCGTCGCGCTTCAGCAGGTTCAGGTAAGCGTTAATGTCATGCTCGGCCGAAACCGTGTCGAGGATGAAGTCGAAGCTGTTGACGTGCTTCTCCATCTGCGCCGGATCTTTGGACACCACCACTTCATGCGCACCCAGGCGCTTAGCGTCCGCGGTCTTGTGAGCGGAGGTGGTAAACAGGGCGACATGGGCGCCGAATGCGTTAGCCAGCTTCACTCCCATGTGGCCGAGGCCGCCCAATCCAACGATGCCGACCCTCTGGCCCTTCGCGACTTTCCAACGCCGCAGGGGAGAGTAGGTGGTAATGCCGGCGCAAAGCAGGGGCGCGGTTCCTGCCGGGTCCAGGTCCGCGGGTGGCCGCAGCACAAATGCCTCGTCGACCACGATTGTGCGCGAATAGCCGCCGTACGTCATGCCCCCGAGATGCTTGTCTTCGCTGTTGTAAGTGAAGGTCGGACCGGACTCACAGTACTGCTCCAGGCCCGCCTTGCAGCTCGCGCAGACGCGATCGGAGTCAACCATGCAGCCAACCGCGGCAAGGTCGCCTTCCTTGAATCTGCGTACCTGGGCCCCGGCTTTGGCCACTCGGCCGATGATCTCGTGACCGGGCACGACAGGGTAAGTTGTGTTGGTCCATTCGTTGCGGACGGTGTGCAAGTCGGAATGACAAACGCCGCAGAACAGAATTTCGATTTGTACGTCTTGCGGGCCGGGATCGCGGCGTTCCAAGGAAAACGGCTGAAGAGGTGAAGTAGAGGAGTGGGCTGCGTAACCGGTAGTTTTTGTTCGTCCTTGTTGCTTTACCGGCCTCTCCGGCGTGAGAACATCAACTGCATTTGCCATGCTAAGTTCCTTTCTCTCGACAATCCCGCCAAGGAGGAAGGCGATGAATAGTTGCCTGCGCTGGCGGGGAAACTCTCTATCAGATTATTAGATTCCCTGCGGCTCGATCGGTCACATCTTTGAGGTCAATTTCTGGTGGCTAAATTCCGATGCTTTGCGGGAATGCCCGCCTCCGCCGGTCATGGCTCGTTTCCACCGCTTGGGGTAAGATTCGTGCATGGCTAAGTCGTCGCTCCAATTCGAAGTTCCATGTCCCTGCTGCGGTGCGTTGCTGAAGATCGACAGCGACACCAAGGCTGTGATTGCGCATACGCCCAAGGCTGCTCCCAAAACCTTCGAGGACCTGGAATCGGCGGCGCGCGCCATGAAGGACCAGGACACCAGGAAGGAGTCCATCTTCCGGCAATCGGTCGAGGCGCAAAAGCATCAGGGCGACCTGCTGGAGAAAAAGTTTCAGGAAGCTCTGAAGCGCGCCAAGGAAACCCCCGATACCGGCAAGCCCATTCGCGACTTCGATCTGGACTAGTTCACCACAGAGGCACAGAGACACAGAGAAGCATTTAGCATTTAGCGCTTGGCATTTGGAAGGATGCCGAATCCAACCTGCTGACCGGTGTCGAACGCTAAAAGCTCAGGGCTAAAAGCTCAGGGCGAAAAGCGAAAAGCGGCCTTTCTCTGTGTCTCTGTGTCTCNNGTGTCTCTGTGTCTCTGTGGTAAATGACAACTCACGTCCGCTGCCGCTAGGCCATCGCGGAGTACGTCGCCGTCGGCTTCGAGCGGCTTTGCGCGCACCCTCCGCCGTCATTTAGATTGTGAAGAATGGCGACTACAGGTGAACGATTTGAGCGCGCGGTGTCTATCATGGCGCGGCTGCGTGGTCCCGGTGGATGCGCCTGGGACCGCGAACAGACCTTCGATACGATCAAGCCCTACACATTGGAGGAAGCTTACGAGGTAGTCGAAGCCATCGACGCGCGTGACTGGGACGAATTGACGGGCGAACTCGGCGACCTGCTGTTGCAGGTGCTCTTCTACTCGCAAATGGCGTCGGAAGAGAAGCGGTTCGCGATTGACGACGTGCTTGACCGGCTCTCCAACAAGCTGGTTGACCGCCATCCTCATGTCTTCGGCGACGTAAAGGCCGACACGCCCGGCGACGTCTTGCGCAACTGGCAAACGCTGAAGGCCGAGGAAAAGAAGAAGCGCCAGACGGAGTCGGGAGAAACCGGGAAGAAGCAAGATCATCCCGAGTCGGTGCTCGCCGGCGTCTCCTCGGCGATGCCGTCGCTGATGGAGGCCTACAAGATCAGCTCCCGCGTGGCCAATGTTGGCTTCGATTGGCCTAACATCGAAGGGCTATTCGATAAATTGAGCGAGGAGACCGCGGAGCTTCGCCAGAACCTGCAAGAGTATCCGGCGCCGGGGCCGCGTCCGCAGTCGGCTGCGGGCGTGGCGGGCGCGCGCGGTGTGAAGATTTTCCCGGAATTGCGCGCGCGGCTGGAAGACGAGGTCGGCGACCTCTTGTTCGTACTCGTGAACATCGCACGCTACCTCTCGCTCGATCCCGAATCAGCGCTGCGTAAGACGAACCGCAAGTTCCGCCGGCGCTTCGAGTATCTTGAACAAAGGCTTCGCGAGCGGGGACGCAAACCATCGGGGGCATCGCTCGACGAAATGGAGTCGCTGTGGCAGGAATCGAAGCGACAGGAAAAAGCGTGACAGCAGACACGATCGCAGTCCGCAATTGCACCGAACTGGAAGAATTTCGCGAATGCCTGGCGCTGCAAAAGGAGGTGTGGGGATTCGCGGACAACGAACTGGTGCCGCTTCGCATTTTCTCGCTGGCGCCGAAAATCGGCGGCCAAGTCATCGGCGCATGGGACGGCGGCACGCTGGCAGGATTTGCCCTCTCGATTCCAGGGATGCGCAACGGTCATGCATACTTGCATTCGCATATGCTCGGTGTGAAGGATGGGTATCGCAACGGCGGACTAGGGCGCTCCATCAAACTGTTTCAACGGGAAGACGCTGTCGCCCATGGCTATGAGCTGATGGAGTGGACCTTCGATCCGCTGGAGATCAAGAACGCCTACTTCAATCTCGAGCGGTTGGGAGCAATCGCGCGCCGTTACAACATCAATCAGTATGGGATTACGTCGTCGCCGCTACAGGGTTTTCTTCCCACGGACCGGCTGGTCGCCGAGTGGTGGTTGACATCGAAGCGCGTCGAGACTTTGCTCTCCACGGGTAAGCATCCGGAGTTCGCCGAGCAGGCGCGCGTGGAGGTTCCGGCAGAGATCTACGCATGGAAGGAGCAGCCTGACACGCGGCAGAAAGCGGCGGGCGTGCAACTGCGCAATCGCGAGGCATTTCTTTCGGCGTTCTCGCGTGGGCTGTCATGCCTGGGTTACGAGCGCGATGCGCAAGGCAATGGCAGGTTCTTACTGGGACGGTGGAGTGAAGACTGGTCGTACGCGAGCAAGTGATCGATGAAAATTGAAGCCATTACTCTACGTGAATTGCGAATCCCTCTCGTCCATTTTTTCGAGACGAGCTTTGGCCGCACCTGCGACCGCCGCATTTTGTTGTGTACCGTCCATGCTGACGGACTGGAAGGCTGGGGCGAGTGTGTCGCCGGAGAAGCACCATACTACAGCGAGGAGTACGTCGAGGGCGCGTGGGATGTAAGTGCGCGCTATCTGGCTCCCGCGCTGCTCGGCAAGACGTTACAGTCGGGATCCGAGGTACCGGCTCTGCTGTCGCGCATCCGGGAACATCGCATGGCCAAAGCGGCGCTGGAAAACGCGGTCTGGGATGCCGAAGCGCAGGAGAAGGGAACTCCGCTGTGGAAGCTGCTCGGCGGCACGCAGCGCGAGATCGTCTGTGGCGTGAGCATCGGTATCCAGGATTCGCACAAGCAACTGTTGCAAAAGATTGAAACCGAGTTGGCCGCCGGATACCAGCGCATTAAGATCAAGGTGAAGCCGGGCTGGGACGTCGAAGTGCTGGAGAAGGTCCGCGCGCGCTGGCCGGGTATTCTGCTGAGCTGTGACGCCAATTCCGCCTACACCCTGGCCGACAGCGACTGTCTTAAGGGTTTCGACCGCTTCAATTTGCTGATGATCGAGCAGCCGCTGTGGAGCGACGATTTCTATTTTCATGCGCGGTTACAGAAGCAATTGCTGACGGCAATCTGCCTCGATGAAGCCATTCGCAGCGCGCGTGACGCCGAGGCAGCCCTGGAACTTGCCGCCTGCCGGATCGTCAACATCAAGGTCGGCCGGATCGGCGGTTTCTCCGAGGCGATTCTGGTTCACGATGTGGCGCAGGCTTTTAATGTACCTGTCTGGTGCGGAGGCATGCTGGAGTCGGGAGTTGGCCGCTCCCACAATGTGGCACTATCGACCCTGCCAAACTTCAAGCTGCCAGGCGATGTGTCGGCTTCGAAGCGATACTGGAAGGAAGACATTATCGAGCCCGAAGTTGAGGTCTCACCGGAGGGAACAATCACAGTCAGCGACAAGCCCGGCCGCGGCTATGAGTTGCGCAAAGACTTGATTGAAAAGCTGACGGTGAGAAAGGAAGTGTTCAAGGGGTAGTGTTCAGATGGGTGCCGTGGTGACGAACGCGTAAAGCGACGCTCAGCTTCCCGCTTTACTTGTGGTTTGCTTCCTTCACGCCGCCACCATTTTCGGCAACTACTTCGTCGCTTTTGCGCAGCAACTCCAAGGCTTGCGCAGTCGTGACACCGGCGGGAACCGGACGAAAATCGAAGGTCGTTTCCGTAGACGAAATCGTGAGCGACTTAACCAGCAGGATCCTGCCATTGAACTGAAGGACTTGACGCACCGCCTCCCAGTGGCCTTCGCCCACGTCCCTTTGCTCGATCAAGAACTTGCCCCCTTTGTAGAGCCTGCCCAAAATGCCCCAGCCGAAGTCCACATCCTTGAACAGCGTGCCATCAATCTTGGCGATGCGCGCCGCTTTCGGATCGATCAGCATGTCGCCCTGCATGCCCTGGTACACCATGGTTTCGTGGTTTGGCGGATCGAATTTCGGGTTGGGCTTGAAGGTGAGGTGCACGAGTGGCGCGCCATTAGGGCCCGGCTCCTCTCCCGCGTAGGTGTAGAGAAACGCGTCGGGCAGGCTGGTCAACATAAGGGCGTCGCGCTGGTCTTCCTCCTTGTTCGACTCCTTCCTGTTACGACGGGCCTCGGGATCGTTGGCGAACTTCTGTAGCTTCTGATCGTCCTTGGCACGCTGCTCGGCCGTCGGTGGTTTGTCGTTGATGGCTATCGTTCTTGTCAGGCCCCCCTGGGGAGTCTGGATTACTTCTTTGGTAACCGAGTGACCCTTTTCCTCGGTGCGGTCCTTGAACATGAAATAAACATGGGAATCGTTGGCTTTGATCTCGTTGGCTGCGGCGCGGCGCACCAGGTCGTTGGGGTTTGTCCGCGGGATCTGCTGGGCGTGACCCAACACACTGATGATTAAGGCGACCATTACTACAGATACGGCTCGCCCCCTACGCTTTCCTGAAAGATCCACATTTACCTCTAAGCTTGACCGCAAAACTACTCCCAAGCAATTAGACGAAATGCTGAGCGTCTTAGTTGCTTTTTCGACAAGCCCGTTTTTGGTGCCGGGAAAAGGTCTGCAACTCGGATGCAGTCGCGCTGAAGCACTTAGGCAGGGTTACGGCACCCTCCAGTTGAATGTCGCCCCCCAATTCCTATCTTCCCGTTCGATTGGCTGGGCCCTGAGGTTAGGATCGACTCTGGGACCGATCGATTTTCGGAGAATCGGTAAAATCCATCCGGCGGGTATAGATTTGTGAGACGGGTTCGTCAGCCGAAGGTGCGATGTCAACCTTGGGCGAACAAGCTCGGATCGGTCGGCCAATCGTACCAGTTCCACTCTTAATGCGACGAACTGTAATTCCCGAGTTGCTCGATGACGATCTCGGCACAGCCGCGGAGATTGCGGGAAGTCTAGCCGATTTGCGGCATATCAATCAGTGGTTTGGCGGAATGCGCACAACGACCGAGCTACTCCGCCAAATCGCGCGCGAAGTCGGCCACCGGAAACTCTCGATACTTGAAGTTGGAGCGGGGTCCGGATACGTACCGTTGGCAGCGCAACGTGTGCTCGGAGGGTGCGGCATTGGGTTGCAGGTGACCCTTCTGGATCGCGTGTGGTCGCATCTGCCACAGGGACGCACAGCCTCGGTTGCAGGCGACGCCTTGCGCCTGCCCTTTCGGGATGGCGCATTCGACGTCGTAAGTTGTTCGCTGCTGGCCCATCATTTTGAGCCTGAGACGCTGGTGGAATTTGCCTGTGAATCCCTACGCGTCTCCCGGCAGGCGGTGCTGATCAACGATCTCATTCGCAGCCGGTTGCACCTGTTGCTGGTTTACCTTGGATTGCCGCTCTTCCGCAGCCGCATCACCTGGCATGACGCGCCCGCATCGGTCCGGCGAGCTTACACCTGCGAAGAGATGCGCGGTGTGCTAGCGAATGTAGGCGCCAGAAAAGTTCAGGTTTCGCGACATTACATGTTCCGGATGGGTGTGTTGCTGTGGAAGTGAGAAAAGCAGCAGTTAGCGGTTAGCACTTAGCATTTAGCACTTAGCAACTACAGAGATTCGCACAATATGAGCTTCGTCATCGCGAGCCTGCCAAATGCCAAATGCTAAGTGCCAAATGCTAAATCCTGATCCCCAATTCGACCTCGCGATCATGGGAGCCGGACCGGCGGGAAGCTCCTCCGCGATTACCGCGGCGCGCATGGGTGCAAGAGTCGGGTTATTCGAGGCGAAAGACTTCCCGCGACATAGAGTCTGCGGAGAATTTGTTTCCGCGGAGTCGTTGGATGTCCTTGCCGCCCTGCTACAAGATGTACCCGCGGCTGGGACCCTCTTCCAGGTTGCGCCGGTGATCGATCGCACGCGTTTGCTGCTGGGCGAGCGGGTAATCGAAGCGCCGGTCGCTCCTCCGGCGCTAAGCATCTCCCGGTATGAGCTCGATGCGTTGCTATGGGAAGCTGCGCGCCGGGCTGGAGCGGTGGCTCATCCCAATTGTGAGGTGGTTGGCAGCGACGGTGACGGTCCGTTCATGCTGCAAACGGCTACCGGACGATTTAAGGCGAAAGCCCTGATCGTCGCAGCAGGCAGGTGGTCACAGTTCACCGCTGACCGGACAATCCCACCTGGTCCCAAGTGGATCGGCCTCAAAGCGCATTTCCAGGAACCGTGGACTGAGCCCTGTACGGATCTCTACTTTTTCGCGAATGGCTACTGCGGCGTGCAACCCGTAACCAATGGGGTTGTGAATGCCTGCGCGATGGTCCGCTCCGACCGGGCGACGTCGCTGGAAGACGTTTTCAAGCTTCAGCCAAAGATGGCGGACCGGGCGGCCAATTGGCGTGCCATCATGCAACCCGTCAGTACAGCTCCGCTGATCTATCGCCAGCCGCAGCCGGTCCGGGGGAACACGATATTCGTCGGCGACGCAGCCGCGTTTATCGATCCATTCGCCGGCGACGGCATTTCCATCGCCTTACGGAGCGGGCAAGTGGCTGCGCAGTGCATCTGCAAGTTCCTGATGGGCCGGACCGCGCTGAGCGAAGCGGTGACCCTGTACCAGCACGAGTATTCCCGCCAATTTGCGCCACTGTTGTCGGCCGCTTCGCGAGTGCGCTCGTTGCTATCTCTGCCGCCGTTCGTCCAATCGGCCGTGTTCGAACTGTTCCGGCTTCCCGGCTTACTACCCTTCGTTATCCGCAAGACTCGTCGTGCCGTGTGATTCCTGTACCAATCAAGACGCTTCCGATCTAAACTACAAAGCCACGATCGCCAGACTTTACGAAGCTACCTGGGGACAGTTTGAATGGCCGACCCTACACTGCAAGTATCCGTTCGCAACACCACACGGCGCGACTTCAATGGCATCACCGAACTCTGTCGGCGAGTCTATCCGGAAACGCCGCCTTGGAACGCCGAACAGCTCTCGTCGCACTTACGAGTCTTCCCCGAAGGTCAGTTCGTGGCTGTGTACGGGCCAGGCGAAACGGTTGTGGGGATGACGGCCAGCCTGATCGTCGATTGGGACAGTTACGAAATGCTCGACAGTTGGGAGCGGTTTACCGCTGACGGCATGTTTACCAATCACGATCCGCGGAACGGGCGCACCTTGTACGGCGCGGAAGTGATCGTCGATCCTACCCTGCAGCATCATGGCATTGGCGACAAGCTTTACGGCTCCCGGCGCAGCCTGACCGAATCGCTCACGTTGAGGCGGATCCGGGCTGGATCGCGACTACGCGGCTATCACGAATGCGCCGCCAGGCTGAAGCCCGAAGAATACGTGACCGAGGTCGTGGAGGGTGCCGAATACGACCCGACGCTTAGCTTTCAGTTGCAGGAAGGCTTTCATGTTCTGGCGGTGGTCCCACATTATCTGAGCGACGATCCCGAGAGCCTGGGGTATGCGGCAGTTATCGAATGGTTGAACCCGCAGCTCATCCGGCCGGAGCACGTCGCGGACAGGCCTACGCGGTTCTTGCGCAGGAACCCTGTCGCGGGCGACGGGCGAATGCGTGCGAGGAGTACGGACACACCGGCGAAATGCTAACGGCGGGCCTTCTATCGAATGACCAGCACTTCGCGTATGTTGTCGCGGCCGAGAAAGAACTTGATCGAGGAATATTCACGGAAAAGATTCTCGACATGCCGGTTGTTGAAGATGCGTTGCAGTTTGTAGGCGCGGGCCGGCTGCAGTTCCAGGGTGTCTTTGGAAGCGATGTTGTAGCGGTAGAACGGAGCTTCCGGTCCGGCATCCTTGGTGTGGAAGAAGGCCAGCATGATACCGCCCGGTTTCATGGCGACCTGAATGCGCTCGATCAGAGGCTTTACTAGAGGCTCGGGCAAAAAATCGGCGAGGTCCCAGAACATAACCGCATCGAATTGCTCTCTCGAGAAAGCCAGGTTTTCACGGAGAAAGCGATCGACATCGATGGTGGTGCCGCCATCGCCGTTGAGGGCGATAAGGGACTTGTCGGTCGCAGTGCGGAGTACGTCTTCCTGGTGAAACTTATGTCCTAAGCCGGTCATGAATGTGATGTTGGCCGGCGATGTAGAGCCCAAATCGAGAACTTTAAGGCCTTCTTCGCGAGAGATCGACCGGATAAATTCACTGAAGCCGGTGGAGCGACGGCTCACCTTTTGCCCGGGGACAACTTCGTCATCCGAGCCCTGCCGGACAGGGCCACCGAATAGCCTGCTGAAGATACCAGGAGCCACTACGCTCCATTGTAGTATGGGCAGAACGCCGCAACCATCAATCTTTTCGCGCCGGCCACAGCGGGCAGGGTTTGGCCGGAAGATGGCCAGCTAGATTACGGGGCGCGTTACCGCGAGGCGCCCCGTTGAAAATTCCTAGAACTTCTTGGGATCGAGAAGGGAACCTTGCGCCGAGCTGGCGGGTACGGGGGCCGCTGCCGCCAGCGCAGTGGTTGGCGGTTTCGCGTCCAGCTTCGCGGCAGGTTCTGGCTTCTGAATGTCAATTGTCCCCTTGAAGAAAGCGCCGTCTTCGATGGAGATCCGCGCGGTGGAAATATCTCCGGTTAAGGATGCGGTTTTGCGCAATTCGACGCGCTCGGTGGCGTGGATATCGCCATCCACCCGGCCGTGCAGAATCACATTGCGGGCTTCAATGTTGGCGCGCACTCGTCCGTTGGGACCGACCGTGAGGCTTTGACCGCGCAGCGAGATAGATCCCTCGACCTCGCCGTCGACGACTAAATCTTCACTGCCCGAAAGTTCGCCCTTCACGACAACCGACTTGCCGATGGTGGCGACCTCATTGCTGCGCAAGCTCTCGCTGCGGGCGGGTTCGGCCGGACGCGGTGGCGCACTCGCAGCGGGATTGAAAGCTGAGCCTGACGGGCCCAGCTGAGGGACAGGTGTCGTGTCTTCGTCTTCTTTGCGCTTCCACATACTGTTGAGCTCCACGCGGTCGCGGCGCCGGCCAGCAGGCGTCCGCGGCGCACCTCCTTGGGAGCGCCTAAACCGCTTGCAAAAGCATACCCAACCGCCAGCGCAGCCGCAAACGATTTTGCCGACAAAACTGCAAAAATACCGTGACTTTCGGGCGACTCCCGGGGGGTTGTCGTCGTTTCCGCAAAGACTTTGTAGCTACTTGCCGAGGACGATGTCGATCCCAGACATCAGCAATTCCAACTTCGCGCGGGGCAATTTGCCGACGCAAACAGTAAGCAGGTTCTTATCGACCGCGATAATTTGGGAGACGTTAGCGACAGAGTTCTTTGGCAGTCCGGTGAAACGAGCCGCGAGATGGACATTTCCTGGGGCCAAGGCCCATTTAAGATTGCTCGTCAGAGGGACGCAGACAACAGTGGCGATACGGCTACGGTTCAAGGCATCACATTGGACAATAACAACAGGCCTACGGAAGCCGGGCCCCGACCCCTTTGGGGAAAGCAGGTCCGTCCACCAGATCTCACCTTGTGAAATCACCACTCGTTTCGCTCCAGAATGCGACGGGTGGCCAAAGAAAGAAAGGGATCTTCCAATTCGCCGATTTCAGCGCAGGCCCTGTTCATTGTGTCGGTTACTTCTTCCGGTGAGTGGCGCGCCAAGTATTCCCGTAGCGCGTCGCTGAAGACCCGGCTGCGCGACCTCTTGGTGCGGCGGGCAAGGCGCTGAGCTTGTTCGAAGACGTCGTCGGGGATGGACACCGCCGTTTTCATACCAAAAGTATAACCACAGAATCACCATCAGGCAACCAACGAATTCTGGCAATGGCGGGGAAGAGTAACTTTGTTCGTTGGCCACTGAAGTCTGACCCATGTTTGTTTGTCACAAATTCCCAACTCCGGCTCCCGTATAATTGCAGGTTCCGTACCTCCCGCCGAAGCGCAGGCAAATCCACCGGCGAGAGACTTAGGACTTATTCCCATGACTCAAATTGAGTTGATTCTTGCCCGCGAAATTCTGGATTCGCGCGGCAATCCCACGGTAGAAGCGGACGTCATTCTGGAGAGCGGAGCGCGCGGGCGGGCGGCCGTCCCCAGCGGGGCCTCCACCGGCGAACACGAGGCGCTGGAGCTGCGCGATGGCGACAAGGGTCGCTATGCCGGCAAGGGCGTCCTGAAGGCCGTCGCCAACATCAACGAGGTGATCGGGCCTGAATTGGAGGGCATGGACGCCAGCGAACAGCGCGACCTTGACAATGCCATGCTAGTGCTCGACGGTACGCCGACCAAGAGCAAGCTGGGCGCGAATGCGATTCTGGCGGTGTCCATGGCGGCGTCGCGCGCCATGGCTGACCACCTGGGCATCGAACTGTACCAATACCTCGGCGGGTTCACGGCCGGTCTGCTGCCCACGCCCCAGATGAACATATTGAACGGGGGCGTACATGCTGACAATAACGTGGATTTCCAGGAATTCCTGATCATGCCGTAGGGCGCAAAGTCGTTCAGCGAAGCTCTGCGCTGGGGCGTCGAGACCTTCCATGTTCTCAAGGGCGTGCTGAAGAAGCGCGGCTACAACACCGCGGTCGGCGATGAAGGTGGCTTTGCGCCCTCGGTGAAGTCGAACACTGAAGCCATCGAAGTCATCCTCGAAGCCATCACGCAGGCGGGCTATAAGCCCGGGGAGCAGATTGCCGTCGCGCTCGATCCCGCGGCCAGCGAGTTCTACGACAGCAAGAAGAAGAAGTATGTCTTCAAGAAGTCCGACAAAAGCGAACACTCCAGCGAGGAAATGGTGAAGTTCTGGGCTGACTGGGTGCGGCAGTATCCTATCGTGTCGCTCGAGGATGGATTTGCCGAGGGAGACTGGGACGGGTGGAAGATGGTGACCGACGAATTGGGCAGCAAGATCCAGCTGGTCGGCGACGACATCTTCGTGACCAACATCGAGATTTTCCAGCGTGGTATCGACGCTGGTGTGGCGAACTCCATTCTCATCAAGCTGAACCAGATTGGCTCGGTCAGCGAGACCATTGACGCCATCAACCTGGCGCGCCAGAACGACTACACGGCGGTCATCTCGCATCGCTCGGGCGAGACGGAAGACACGTTCATCGCCGATCTTGCCGTCGCCACGGGAGCAGGGCAGATCAAGACGGGCTCAGCCTCGCGCACCGATCGCATCGCCAAGTACAACCAGTTGCTGCGCATCGAAGAAGAACTCGGCCCAGCCGCGCGGTTCCTCGGGCTGAAGGCTCTGAATTATCACGGGGAACTGGTGGGGAAGAAGGCAGGGGTTAGGGAATAGGGAATAGGGAATAGGGAATAGGGATTAGGGATTAGGGATTAGGGGCTAGGGGCTAGGGGCTAGGGGCTAGGGGCTAGGGACTGGGGATAGCGGATAGTTTCAAGTTTCGGGTTCCAAGTTGCAAATTCCCGACTTGTCATCCCGACCGAGGACTTCAGTCCGAGCGGAGGGATCTGCGGTTCGGACGGTAGAGCTATAATCACCACGATGAAGGACTCTGAAATCATCTTCACTGTCGAAGAGGCGCCGGAAGGTGGTTATGAAGCTCGCGCCTTAGGCCATGCAATCTTTACCCAATCTGAGTCCATGGATGAGCTGCGAGAGATGGTGCGTGACGCCGTGCGCTGCTACTTTGACTCGGACGCGGTTCCAGCAGTCATTCGACTTCATTTCGTTCATGATGAGGTGATTACTGCTTGAAACTGCCGCGCGATCTTAGCGGTGTGGAATTGACCAGACTGCTTCGACGCTATGGGTATGAGATCACGCGCCAGACCGGGAGTCATCTCCGCTTGACATCCAGCATTCGCGGTACCCAACATCACATCGCAGTCCCAGCGCACAAAAACCTCAAAGTTGGGACGCTAGGAAGCATTCTTAAGGAAGTTGCGGCCTATTTGGAGTTACCCCGCTCCGACGTGGAGCGGGAACTTTTTGGAAGCTGAATCGATTTTTGGTGCACATAACTTCCGGTTCTCTTTGCTAATAGCTGAGAGCTAATTGCTAATGTCTGCCACTCCCAAAACCGCTCGTCCTCATCATCCTCGATGGCTGGGGCTATGCTCCGGCGTCCAATGCCAATGCCATCTCGCTGGCGTGCAAGCCTGACTATGATGGTCTGCTCGCCGAATTCCCCAACACGCTGATCCGCCAGAGCGAAGTGGATCGCGTTGAGGCGGGGCCGCCTTTGGGGCCGGCCGGTTGCCGAATTGGCCGGGTGAGAATAAAATTAGAACGAACGTTCGAAACCGACTCTCTTTTCCGTAGCCGTTGCATCCCGACTGACGATTAACCCATGTCCTCTTTCTCCACAAGCCGGGCCCTGGAACATCCTCCCTCGGCCGATACCCGTTTCGATCGCCGCCTGGGCGAGATTCTGGACTATGCCACCGAGATTTTTGCCGACAAAGGATACGAGGGCGCTTCCATGCGCGACCTGTCGCGTTTGAGCGGTATCTCGCTGGCGGGCCTTTATTACTATTTCGAATCCAAAGAGAAGCTGCTGTATTTCATCCAGCAGCACACCTTCAACACCATTATCGCGCGATTGCGGGAGCAACTGGCGGAGAGTAACGATCCCGAAGCCCGCATCCGCATCTTCGTCCACAATCACGTTGGCTATTCCGTCGCCAAACAAAAAGCGATGAAGGTGCTTGCCCATGAAGACGAAGTTTTGAAGAACGGCTATGGCACCGAACTGGCCGCCATTAAGCGTGAGTACTACCGCATTTGCGTCGGACTGGTGGAGGACTTGGCCAAGGCGGAAGGGTTGAAATTCGTGGGGCGGAATGCCGGCGCGGCGGGTGGAATCAGCACGCGCACGGCGGTGATGGGACTTTTCGGAATGATGAACTGGCTGTACACGTGGTACAACCCGCGCGTAGACCCCGGCGCGGAAACCATCGCGCGCGAGATGAGCGATATTTTTCTGCGGGGAGTGCGGGCGGAAAAAGCCGGCGACTGGAAGCCACGTCGCGAGCCGAATCTCAGCCGAGGATTGGAAACAGGCGGCGGTCCCAAGGCGAAAGGCCCGAAGCGCAAACCCGCTCCCTCGCTCGCCACAAGCTGAACTCGTTCATGAATGCATTGCAGCGATACTATGTCAGGAGTCTTGCCGATGGATAGCACGACCCAACCTGCGTCCCGCGAGGTGAAGGAGCTCGTCCGATATAGAAACCAAAGCTCCGTGTCCTCCGTGGTAAATGTTTTTCGGCGGAGCGTTGAGCGAAGGGAACGGAGTCGAAGTGCCTGCCCCGAGCGAAGCCGAGGGGACCTGCGGTTGTTAGCGGCGGCACACTCATGACTATGGGCACGCAAACCGGCTTCACCCGCATCGCGGTCGCACTGCAGCCTCCGGTGGCGCGCGTCGTACTGAACAACCCTCCGCTAAACGTCATCGACGTCCCGATGATGGATGAGCTGCGCAAGGCGCTGGAACAAGTCGAGGCGCGAACGGAAATCAGTACGATTGTCTTCGCCGGTTCAGAGCGTGCTTTCTCTGTCGGTGTGGACATCGCAGCGCACACGCCTGACAACGTGCGTGACATGCTTACCGCGTTTCACGGTGTGATTCGCTCCGTGGTGGGGAGCAGAAAGCTGACGGTTGCCAGCGTTCGTCGCCACTGCCTGGGCGGAGGCGCGGAACTGGCGATGATGTGCGACGTGGTTTACGCTTCGCCGGATTCGGTTTGGGGATTTCCCGAGATCAAGCTGGCGTGCTATCCGCCGGTCGCGGCCGTGGCCTTGTCCGCCATTGTGGGACAAAAGCTGGCGGCGGAACTCATCCTCACCGGACGAACGCTGAATGGCCAGGAGGCGCTGGAAGCGGGATTGGTGAACGGACTTGCCGACGATCCCGAAACGCTGGTCACGGAATGTGTGCAGCGGGTGTCGCAACTGAGTTCGGTAGCAATCGCCTTGGCCAAGAAAGCATTTTATGCATGGGACGCGATTCACTTCGACAAAGGTTTGGCGCGTGCCGAGCAGATTTATTTTGACGAACTGATGAAGACGGCAGACGCACAGGAAGGCATCGCGGCATTCATGGAGCGACGAAGACCAAAGTGGGTGGGGTAATAAAGTGAAGAAGCAAGTTGCGTTCGACACGGATGTGGCGACATTTGTGATCGCGTTGACCGGGAGTGCTGTATTGCTGGGTGTAGCGATCGTGAACGCAATCGCCTTGATAAAAGGGCGTATTTTTCTACCGCACATCACGTGGACATCATGGGTCGGCGTCGGCGTGACCATCTGGATGATGATCAAGCTACCTTGGAGAGGAGTACGTTTCGTGCTCGGGTTTGACCTCGCGATCTTTGGTGCTTACATCGCAGCATTGATTGCTGGGGCTCCCCACGATGTAATGTGGGTATTGGGTTGGTTGTTGGAATTAACCCACGTCATGGTCTATGGTGGCCTGGCCCTGGGCTTGGCGGTGTGGTTGAAAAGAAAGTTTCGCATGATCCCTGCTGGAGTGGATTCGGCATGCGAACACACAACCGGGACCTAGTTTGTTGTGAGATGGCCATGGATTACGAGATCGCGCCGGAAGAACTGAAAGTTCAGCAAGAGGCGGGCGGAGAGGTCGTGCTGCTCGATGTCCGCGAGCCTTGGGAGTTCGAGATTGCCAAGATTGCGAACAGCAAGTTGATTCCGATGGGAGATATTCCGGCGCGTTTTAACCAGGAACTCGATCCGGAGAAGCACATTGTCGTCATTTGCCATCATGGCGTCCGCTCGATGAACGTAACGGCATGGCTGCGGCAGCAAGGGTTCGAAAAGGCGCAATCGTTGCGCGGAGGGATCGACCGCTGGTCGCGACAGATCGATCCTACAGTACCGGTGTACTGAACAACGGGCAACCAGCACTCAGCCGTCAGCATTCAGCCATAACGGTTGGCCGGACGATTACTCCCGAGGATGAAAGATTGCGCATTGGCTGAGTGCTGATTGCTAAAGGTTTTGCTATGAAAAAAGAACTTATTGAACTACGCATCAACGGACGCACACACGAGTTGGCGATTGAGCCGAATAAGCTTCTGCTCGACGTGTTGCGCCAGGACCTGGGGCTCACCGGATCCAAGCGTGCCTGCGACGATTCTTCGTGCGGCTCTTGCACCGTGCAAGTGGATGGCGTGCCCATGCTTTCGTGCACCATGCTGGCGGCCAGTTGTGAAGGGCAGGAGATCACGACGGTTGAAGGCCTTGCCGATCACGACGGCTTGGCTGCGTTGCAGAAGGCCTACGGCGATTTTGGCGGCGCGCAATGCGGTTTCTGTACGCCGGGATTCATGATGACGGTGAGGTGGCTGCTGGCGAACAATCACGATCCCAGTGAACAGGAAATTCGCGAGGCGCTCAGCAGTAATCTTTGCCGCTGCACCGGCTATTCGCAGATGTACCAGGCGATACGCGCGGTCATCGAAGCTGAGCAAAAGTCGACTCCGACGGAAATGGTGGGAGCGAAATAGAAATTGAATTCCTCGGTTCGCCAGGGACGGCAAATCTTGGTTGGGCTGAATGCTGACGCCGTTGCTAAAGGCTAAAGGCTAATGACTGATTTTTCTGTAATCGGGAAATCGATCGCCATGGTGGATGCCGCGGGCAAAACCACCGGCGCGGGCAAGTACACGGACGACCTCAGCCTTCCTGGGATGCTGGTCGGCAAGATTCTCCATTCGGTCTACCCACACGCTCGAATCAAGCGTATCGATACTTCGCGAGCCAAGGCCCTGGATGGAGTCGTCGCCGTCGTGACCGGGGCAGACGCGCCCAATCCGTACGGCATTCTTCCGGTGGGTCACGACGAGACCGCGCTGGCGGTGGAGAAGGTCCGGTACGTAGGCGACCATGTTGCCTGCGTTGCAGCGATCAGCGAGGAGATTGCGGAGAACGCGATCGAGTTGATCGACGTGGAATACGAGCTTCTGCCCGCCTACTTCGATCCCGTCGAATCGATGAAGGCGGAGACGGACCTCATTCACGAGAACCGCGCGCACAATATCGAGAAGGACTATCACCATGTCTTCGGCGATCTGGACAAGGGATTTGCCGAAGCCGACTACATTGCCGAGGGACGGTACCTCGCCAACGAAGTGACGCACGCTGCGATGGAGCCGCATAGCACGCTGGCGAACTTCGAACTCGATCCACATACCGGCAAGCTGGGACGCCTGACGGTGTGGTCTTCCACGCAGGTCCCGTACTATCTGCAGCACAAGCTTTCGCTGGTGCTGGAGATGCCGATGTCGCAGATCCGCGTGATCAAACCCTTGGTAGGCGGCGGCTTTGGCGGCAAGAGCGAGATCATACCGTTGGAGATCATCGCGGCGGTGGCGGCGCGCGCAGCGCGAGCCCCGGTGAAGATCACTTACACGCGCGAGGAAGTGTTCTGGGCGCATCGCGGGCGTCCCCGCACCATCATTGACCTGAAAACCGGAGTGAAAAACGATGGACGCATGACAGCGGTGGCCTGCAAGGTCATCCAGGACGGCGGTGCCTACTGCTCGTACGGCGTGGTGACGATTCTCTATTCCGGTGCGCTGCTGGGCGCGCTGTACGACATCCCCAACATCCGCTATGACGGCTATCGCGTGCTTACCAACAAGCCCGCTTGCGGAGCTATGCGTGGCCACGGCACAGTCAATGTGCGGTTCGCCTTCGAGTCGCAGATGGACGAGATCGCCGCGAAACTCAAACTTGATCCGGCGGAGATGCGACGCGTCAACCTGCTGAAGCCGCCGACGGTGACGGTGAACGGGCTTCGCGTGCTGAGCTATGGACTCCCAGAGTGCATCGATCAGGTGGTTACTCGATCGGGTTGGAAGGAACGCAAAGGCAAACTGCCCAAGGGCCGCGGCCTTGGAGTGGCGTGCAGCCACTATGTGAGCGGCGCGGCCAACAGCATTATCCGCTCCGACATGCCGCATTCGACGGTGAACATCAAAATCGATCGCGATGGTAGCGTGGTGATTTATACCGGAGCTTCGGAGATCGGGCAAGGATCCGATACGATGACCGCGCAAGTTGTGGCGGAGGTGTTGGGTTGTGAAATCGCGCGCGTTAATGTCATTGCCGCCGATACGGACCTCACCCCGATTGATCTCGGTTCCTACTCAAGCCGTGTGACCTTTATGGCTGGCAATGCCGCTCTGCGCGCCGCCGCAGATGTGAAGAAGAACATCGTAAGCGCGGCCGCCAAGCGCATGAATTGTGCTCCCGAGGACGTAATCATGCGCAACGATCGCGTTTGGAACGGAGGTACTACGCTGTCAGACTACGATTTCACTGCGTCGGACAGCCTAGGAGAGAAAGAAGCCGCGCGTGGACATGTGGATGGGCAGATCCTTCGCGGATCAGTGTTGCAGACGCGCAAAGAAGATGGCCCGAAGGACCATATGAGCTTCGAGGAGGCTGTTGTCGCGGCGATTGACTTCCACGGCGCGCTGACCGGCACTGGTTCGTACGCGCCTCCTGCCGCGGCGCGTGGTGGCAAACACAAAGGCGGCGGCGTGGGGCCGTCTCCGGCGTATTCGTATTCCGCACAGGTTGCCGAGGTCAGCGTGGATGAAGACACCGGCGAAGTGACGGTGCACAAGGTATGGGCCGCCCACGACTGCGGACGCGCGCTGAACCCGGTGGCCGTCGAAGGCCAGGTGATCGGCTCGGTCTGGATGGGACTTGGTCAGGCGCTTGAGGAAGAGATAGTCTGGAAAGACGGGCTGCTAATGAATCCCGGGCTGCTGGAATACAGGAGTCCGTCGTCAACTGAGTCGCCCGAGATTGAATGCATCATTGTCGAGAGTATCGATCCCGAAGGGCCATTCGGGGCGAAGGAAGCGGGCGAAGGATCGCTGGCGGCGACGATTCCGGCAATCTCGAACGCGATCTACGACGCTGTGGGAGTTCGGTTGCGGGAGTCGCCGTTCACGCCGGAGCGCGTGCTGGCAGCGCTGCGCGCAAAGAAGGGAATGAAGAGAATCGAAATGACCGAGTCGGTTGACCCGACTGCTCCCGAGAAGTTTCGCGAACATGGCGGCTCGCTGTGGTTCCGCGGCAAGGGCCCGATGCGGCACCCGCTCGATCCGGCGCGACAGGGCACAAATGCTGGGTCGCCCGCGGGAGGTGGAGATTGAGCCTTCCCAGCTTCCAACTGCTGCGCCCCAAGACTCTCGACGAAGCCATGGCGCTGATGGCGAAGTATGACGGCCAGGTGAAAGTGGTTGCGGGCGGTACCGACCTGCTGCCTTCGATGAAGCAGAAACTGTTCACGCCGCCATACGTTCTCGACTTGCGTGGCATCAGCGAACTGCGGGGAATTCGCAGTGGTGCAGGCGGGGGCGTTGAGATCGGTGTGCTGACAAGCCTTAGCACCATCGAACATGCGCTGCCCATTCGCAAAGACTATCCCGTCCTGTACGAAGCGGTGAAGACGGTCGCTTCGCCGGTGTTGCGCAACATGGGAACGATTGGCGGCAATTTATGCCTCGATACCCGCTGCCTGTGGTACAACCAATCGCTGCTGTGGCGGAAGAGTTGCGGCTTCTGTCTCAAGAAAGATGGCGATCTTTGTCATGTGGCACCCGGCGGAAAGTTTTGCTGGGCGGCCTTTTCGGGGGACACCCCGCCGGCGCTGATGTGCCTGGGAGCGGAGATTGAGATTGCCGGGCCGACTGGTACGCGACGAACGCCGCTGTCAGAGTTTTATGTGAACGACGGCATCGCGCGACTGCATCTCGCAGAAAATGAAATCGTCACCCGTGTGTATCTGCCTGAATCGTCGGCGGGATGGCGCGGCAGCTATCAGAAGCTGCGCGTCCGTGGAAGTATTGATTATCCGCTGGCTGGCGTCGCGGTGGCGCTCAAAATGCGCGCAGGCCGAGTGGAAGCTGTGCGCGTGGCCATTACCGCGGTCAATCCCGCGCCGTTCCTGGTGAAAGACGCGGATGCGCATCTGGTGGGAGTGGTTCCGACTGAAGAGATTGCGGGGTGGGTTGGTGACTTGGCAGCTAGTACGGCCAAGCCGCTGACCACCTCGGCGCTGACGCCAGAGTATCGCCGCGAGATGGTGCGGGTGTTTGCCAAGCGAGCGGTGATGAGCGCTGCGGCAAACTGATCCCACATTGGTTGATGCAATAACTGGCAACTGACAACTGGCAACTGACTACCGATGCTAATCACCGACTGCCACATCCACATTCAGCCCATGGAGTTATTCAAGCCTGAGGCCCTGGCGCTGATGAAGAGGTCGCGCAAGGACTTCGATCAGGTGGCCGAATACTGCGGCTCCCCAAAGGCATTTCTCAAGCATCTCGACAGAATTGGTATCGACCGGGCGGTGCTTATCAACTACGTTGCGCCCGAAGTGATCGGCTTCACGCCGGCGGTCAATGAGTTCATCGCCAACTACGTGAAGGAAGATCCGAAGCGGCTTATCCCCTGCGGCAGCGTGCACCCGCGCCACACGCAAAATGTTCTGGCCGACATGGAACATATCGTGCGGCTTGGCATCAAGCTCATCAAAATTCATCCCCCGCACCAGTTGCTCTATCCCAACGATTACGTGAACGGCGTCAAAGAACTGGAGATCATCTATCGGGCGGCCGAGGCGCACGGCATTCCTATCATGGTGCACACCGGCACTTCGATCTTTCCCGGAGCGCGTAACAAGTATGGCGATCCGATTTATGTGGACGACGTGGCCGTCGATTTTCCCCGGCTGAAAATCCTGCTGGCGCACGGCGGGCGTCCATTGTGGATGGACACAGCATCCTTCCTCGTGCGGAGGCACCGGAATGTTTATCTGGATATCAGCGGCATCCCGCCCAAAACCCTCCTGCAATATTTTCCTCGGCTGGAAGAGATCGCGCACAAAACGCTGTTCGGCACCGACTGGCCTGGGCCCGGAGTTCCTGAGATCGCGAAGAACCTGGCCGAGTTTCGCACGCTCGCGCTGAGCGAAAGCGCGAAAGATAAGATACTGAGCAAGACGGCGCTCGAGATCTGGCCGGGGTAAGGCAGTTGCTAGTGGTTAGTGGATAGTGGTTAGTGGTTAGGTGCCGGCCTTAGAGATACCATTGGTGCCCGGGTCTTCAATACCTGCCGCGGCCTTGATTGCTGCCCAAAGTTCGTCATATCCCACCCGCGCCTTGGCAGAAAACGGAATGATCTGCGAAGGGAGGATTTGTAGCTGGTCGCAGAGTTTAGGCAGCGAGGCGCGCAGTTGATTATTCGAAATACGGTCGGCCTTGGTGGCGACCACGATGAATTGGCGATCCATGTGACGCAGCCAGTCCATCAACTGCAAATCAAGCTCCTGCGGAGGGATCGTGACGTCCACCAGCGACAAGCACAGCACGAGCGACTCGCGATTTTCCAGGTATGGATTGACGAACTGCGCCCACTGCGCGGTGACTTCTTTGGGCGCGCGGGCGTAACCGTATCCGGGCAGGTCGGCAAAGACGAAGTCGGGATTCGGTTTGCCGGGGCGGCGCACCTGGAAGAAGTTGATGGTCTGGGTGCGACCCGGCGTGTTGCTGGTCTTGGCGATCTTGTTACCGACAAGCGAGTTGATCAAGCTCGATTTCCCTACATTGGAGCGGCCCAGAAACGCGATCTCTGGCGCACCCGGAGGTGGGAACTGCAGCGGGGCAGCGGCGGAGGTCACAAAGCGGGTCAACACCTTCATGTAATCAATATCGCCGTAGTGGCCCAAAAGTGCAAATGAGGAAACACTCTTGGGAGGAGGCGGGCGTGTGGCGCGCGAAGCAGAAACGAACAGGACCCGCACTCGGCGGGCCTTGTTCGTTTCGAAGTAGTGGTTAGCGTGCGCTTACTGGTGCGCTGGCGCTGGCTCCGTATTCGGCGGCAGCGCAGCGATTCCTGGAGAGACCTCGTCAGGTACATCAGGCAGCGGACGCTCCAGCGCATACGCAAGCACGTCATCCATGGTGTTGACGAAGCGTAGCTTCATTACGTTGCGCAAGTTTTCCGGCACGTCGGCCAGGTCCTTCTCGTTATCGGCGGGCAGGAGGACTTCCATGATGCCCGCGCGGTGGGCCGCCAGCAGTTTCTCTTTCAACCCGCCGATGGGCAGTACCTTGCCACGAAGCGTGATCTCACCAGTCATGGCGATGTCGCGCCGAACGGGGATGTGGCTGAGTGCGCTGGCGATCGCTGTCGCCATGGTAATGCCGGCGGACGGGCCATCTTTCGGAATCGCGCCCTCGGGCACATGCACATGGATATCGAGATTGCGGTAGAAGTCACGCGGCAATCCCAACCGATGCGCCCGTGAGCGCACGTAGGACATGGCAGCCTGCGCCGACTCCTGCATCACGTCACCCAGCTTACCGGTGAGCGTGAGCTTGCCCTTACCGTCTACCGTGGCGACCTCGGTGGTGAGAATCGAGCCGCCGACTTCCGTCCACGCCAGGCCCGTGACCAGGCCGACTTCACTGCGCTCGTGTCTCTCGCTGTCGCGGAACTTCATCACGCCTAGATACTCGGAGACATTTCCCGCGGTGAGTTCCACCGTGTACTTGTTGCCCTCCTTGACCACCTTGCGCGCGACTTTGCGGCAGATGTTGCCGATCTCGCGCTCGAGATTGCGGACGCCGGCTTCGCGCGTGTAATTGCGAATGATGGTAGTGAGCGCTTCGTCGGTGAAGATGATGTTCTGTTCGGTCAATCCGGTCTGCAGGCGCTGCTTGCGGACCAGATATTGCTTGGCAATCTCGACTTTTTCCGGCTCGGTGTAGCCATGCAGCCGCAGCACTTCCATGCGGTCTTGCAGTGCCGGAGGAATGGTGTGCAGCACGTTCGCGGTGGCGATGAAGAAAACCTGCGACAGGTCGTACTCCACATCGAGGTAATGATCGACGAACATGAAATTCTGTTCGGGATCGAGTACTTCGAGCAGTGCCGCCGAAGGATCGCCGCGGAAGTCCATCGACATCTTGTCCACTTCATCCAGCATGAATACCGGATTCTTGGTGCCGGCCTTTTTCATCATCTGGATAATCTGGCCCGGCAGCGCGCCGATGTAGGTGCGGCGGTGACCGCGCACTTCGGCTTCATCGCGAACTCCACCGAGCGACAAGCGGACGAACTTGCGGCCGGTGGCTTTGGCGATGCTCATGCCCAGCGAAGTTTTGCCCACACCCGGAGGTCCGACGAAACACAGGATCGAGCCCTTCGGGTTCTTGACCAATTGCCGGACCGCGAGAAATTCAAGAATGCGCTCCTTGATCTTCTCCAGACCGTAGTGATCTTCGTTGAGCGTTTTCTCGGCGATATCGATGTTGCGAATCTCTTTGGAGCGTTTCTTCCACGGTACGGCCAGCAGCCAATCGAGGTAGTTCCGCGATACCGTGGACTCGGCCGACATGGGCG
>PLQW01000191.1:49008-105573 GCA_003160215.1 Acidobacteriaceae bacterium | reverse complement strand
CCTTGATCTTCTCGTTGAGGTAATACTCTTTCTGGGCGCGCTCCATCTGGCGCTTTACGCGCGACTGGATGGTGCGGTCCATGTTGAGCTTCTCGATCTCGACGTCGAGCACGTCTCCGATGCGGTTCAGGCGCTCGGCGGGATCGAAGATTTCCAGCAGCTCCTGCTTTTCTTCGATCGAGAGTTGCAGGTTGGCGGCGATGGTGTCAGTCAGCTTTGCCGGGTCGTCGTTGCGGACGGCGGCGATCATGGTTTCATAGTTCAGCGACTGACAGAGCTTGACGTACTGCTCGAACAGGCCCGTCACGCGCGTCATGCTGGTTTCAATCTGTGGCGTCGGTTCAGCCGAATACTTCGCGGTGCGTACCGTGGCCTCAAAGTAGCCATCGGTGTCGACCACCTGGAGGATCTTGCCGCGCTCCAAGCCCTCCACCAGCACTTTGATATTGCCGTCAGGAAGCTTCAGGCTCTGGACGATGTTGACCAGCGTGCCGACCTGGAAAATCTCGTTGGGCTTGGGCTCGTCGATACTCGCGTCGTGCTGCGTAGCAAGAAATATCTTCTTGTCGCCGGCCAGCGCCTCTTCCAATGCGCGCACGCTCGACTCCCGCCCGACCACGAACGGCGTCATCATGTAAGGAAAGATGACGACATCGCGAATCGGCATCATGGGGAGTTTCTTGGTTTCGAATTTCTCGCGCTGGGTCACTATTACCACCTTTGTCGTTTCAGAGGGCCCATGCCGCTCTGAGAAAGAAGAGCTAATCGCTTGCGCTGCATTCCGCGCCTGGCTATCCGTTGCGGCCAAGGTGAGTCAAGGATAACACGCGAAACAAGGGGGCCGAAGCGAACAAAGACCCCTGTCGTCAATAGCTTCCCTTGAATTTACATTTGATCCGATGCCACATTCTGCGGGAACGAAGAATTACGGGAACTGATATGTATATGGATGCCTCTCTGGCTGGGCGGATTCATGCCAATCGGGAGCAAGACATTGGTGCGATCTTAGCCGCGCCGAGTCCGGAAAACGATCTGATTGCTTGCTGAAAGGGGATAGCTCACGATGCCAGATGCTACGTCGAACGTGGCCGCTGACAACTGGCCGCTTCTCTTAGCCTGCTTTCTCCATGATGGGCAGGTTCACATTGCGCTTCTGAACCATCTCAGCCGTGACCTCAAAGTCCTTGACACGTTTTTGGCCGGGCAGGTTGTACATCAGGTCAAGCATTAGTTCTTCCAGGATCATGCGAAGGCCGCGGGCGCCGACCTTGCGCAACATGGCTTCCTTGGAGATGCAGCGCAGGGCCTCGTCGGTGAAGCGCAGCTTGACGTTCTCGAAGTCGAACAGTCGCTGGTACTGCTTCACGATAGCGTTCTTCGGCTTGGTGAGGATCTCGATCAAGGCATCTTCGTCGAGATCGCTCAAAACACCAACCACCGGCAGGCGGCCGACGAACTCGGGAATGAGTCCGAACTTGATCAGGTCTTGAGGTTGGACCTGCGCCAGTAATTCGGTATCGCGCTTGTTGCTCTCGGTGAATGCCGCTTCTTTGGCCTCGTCGGTGCGGAACCCCATGGAGCGCTTGCCAAGCCGCCTCCCGATCGTGCGCTCCAGTCCGACGAATGCTCCACCGCAGATAAACAGTATGTTGGTGGTGTCCACGGGAGTGAATTCCTGGTGCGGGTGCTNNCGGAAACGTCGCGGGTGATGGAAGGGTTCTCGTCCTTGCGGCCGATCTTGTCGACTTCGTCAATGTAGATGATGCCAGTCTGCGCGCGCGCCACGTCTCCGTCGGCGGCTTGGAGCAGTTTGAGGATGATGTTCTCTACATCCTCGCCGACATAACCCGCTTCAGTCAGAGTGGTGGCATCCACGATAGCGAAAGGAACGTCGAGCATCTTGGCCAGCGTTTGCGCCAGCAACGTCTTGCCCGTACCGGTGGGGCCAATCAACATGATGTTCGACTTGGCGAGTTCCACTTCACCGCCGCGCTGCCGATTCATGTAAACCCGCTTGTAGTGGTTGTAAACCGCCACGGCGAGTTTCTTCTTGGTCTGTTGTTGCCCGATGACGTACTCGTCGAGGAAGGCCTTCACCTCGACTGGCTTGGGAAGCTGATTAGGCGTGGCTGCAGGCTGAGCTTCCGAGCGGTCGTCTTCCAGAATGGAGTTGCAAACGGCAACGCATTCATCGCAAATGTAGGCTCGCGGGTAGTCGGTGGGAGACGAAATCAGTTTGGCGACGGCGTCTTGAGACTTGTGGCAAAACGAACAGCGAAGCACTTCGTCGGAACCGGTCCTGGTTCTCACGGAAAAACTCCTTTACCTCGCACGCTGTCAGCCGGGACTCTGGGTCCCCGTGCTGCATTTCCCGTCCGTTCGAAACGGGCAGGAGCCGTGATGCCCCTGCAAGAAGTCCGCCACTATTGGCCATTGGCAGCCTTCTCGTGATCCCATTCAGTGCTACTGCTGCACTCTACTCTTATTCAACCACAATTCGCCGCGCTGCAAGGCACCGTTGGTGCCAGATCGGCTACAACTTTCGAAGCAGTGCCGGGCAAATTTTCCGCACCGCAAGCAACTACTAAGTTGCGCACCTTACTTGTGCTTAAAAATAATTTCATCTATTAAGCCATACTCCTTCGACTGCTGCGCATTCATGATGAAATCGCGCTCCACGTCTCGCTCCACTTTTTCCAGGCGCTGGCCGGTGTGCTTCGACAGCAATTGACTGGTGATCTCGCGCATGCGCAGGATTTCGCGGGCGTGAATGTCAATATCGGTGGCCTGACCCGAAAGGCCCGACATAAGCGGCTGGTGAATCAGAATGCGCGAAGTTGGCAGGGCAAACCGTTTCTTCGGCGCACCCGCAGCCAGCAGCAGCGCAGCCATGCTGGCCGCCTGGCCAATGCAGATGGTNNGCATGGTGTCGTAGATCGCCATGCCCGCAGTGATCGAACCACCGGGCGAATTAACGTATAGCGAAATGTCTTTCTCCGGATCTTCGGCCTCGAGAAACAGCATTTGGGCGATGATCAAGTTTGCGACATTATCGTCAATAGGAGTGCCGAGAAAAACAATATTGTCCCGCAACAGGCGGGAATAAATGTCGTAAGCCCGCTCGCCCCTGCTGGTTTGCTCAATCACCATGGGCACAAGCATTGTTGGTTGCTCCCTTCACGTTACTAGGCCACACTTCTTCCCTAGGGTCGAAGTTGGGAGGTGGAACGCAGCCCGCCCTATGCGGACCTGCGGTACAGAGAATCCAAGGTCTTCTCGTTGCGGATGCGATGCCGAATTCTATCCAGCCCTCCATCCTGCGTCAAACGAGCCCGGACCTGTTCGAGGGTCTGCTTCGACTGGGTCGCCAGCGCTGCCAATTCGCGGTCGAACTCCTCGTCACTGACTTCGATCTTTTCCTCGTCAGCAATCTGCTCCAGGATCAAAGATGCCTTCACCTCGCGCAGTGCGCCATCGCGCTGCCCGGCGCGCAGGCGGGCAAAGTCCATACGCTTCATGTCTTCCGTGCGCATGCCCTGTGCCGCCAGAGCACGCAAGCCGCGCTCCAGCCGGAGATCGATCTGCTGATCCAACATCGCTTCGGGAACCGGAAAATCGTTGCGCTTCACCAGCTCCTCGACGATTTGGTCCTTACCCTGGTGTTCGGCCTCATGTTGCTTCTCCGCCTTCATGTTCTTGCGAAGCCGGTTACGAAGCTCATCCAGCGAATTGAAGTCGGTGCTCAGCTCTTTGGCGAATTCGTCGTTCAGTTCGGGAATACTGCGGGTCTTGATGCCTTTCACGTCCACTTCGTACGTCATGGCCTTCCCGGCGAGCCGCTTGTCGGAAAAATCATCGGCGTACTTCACTTCGAAGCTGCGCTGCTCGCCCGACTTGGCGCCGCGCAGGTTCTCGGTGAACTCCGGAATGGTGTTCTCTCCGCCAATCTCCACCATGACCTCGTCCACCTCGACGGGCTTGGAATCGGCGTTCTGTTCGCTTTCCTTGGGCGTGCCCTTAAAGCTAACGACGGCGAAGTCGCCATCCGCCAGCTGACGCTCTTCGTCCACCGCACTGTAGGTGGCGTGCTGTTCACGCAAGTTGGTGAGAGCGTTTTCCACGTCTTGCTCGCTCACGTTGGCGTCAAGCCTTGGAATGTGGAGGTCCTCGTAGGGAGCGACTTTGAAATCGGGCAGCACCTCGAAGGACGCCGTAAACTTCAGTGGCTCGCCCTCATGCAGGTGAAGGTCAGTGACTCGCGGTTGCGAAACCGGCAACAGGTTCTGCTGCTGTGTCTCCTGGCGGAAATAACGAGGGACCAGGGCCTCGACGATTTCGTTCTTAATCTCTTCGGCGAAACGCTGGCGCACGATGGATGCCGGAACTTTGCCCTTACGGAAACCGGGAATTCGCGCCTGCTTCCGGTAGCGGTTCACAACGCTTTCGGCTTCGGCGTTGATCACGTCGGCAGGAATCTCGATGGTGAGTTCGCGCTTGCATGGATTGGACGGTTCGGAGGAGGTGGCGTCCGTCGCAGTTGTCTCGCTCGTATTGGATTCAGTCGTCAAAGAAATCGCCTTCACCTGTGAATGTGGCCGTGTTCGACCCCGGAATGCAACCGGCGACGGGTTGCGTGGAACCTGATTCCACGCCCGCGGTGCGAGTGCCTCCGTCTGGGCAGCAACCAGCGCGCTCCCGGCAATTGCCACTAAGCTTAAGTGTATGAGAGCGGTGCAGGGTGGTCAAACGACACGAAAGCTGGCGGTATAAGTTCTGCCTGCCGGTTGGGGATTCGCCGAGACCCTACAGAGCAGCGACTCGGATCGGGCGCGAATCATTCCATACAGGGCTGAGTCGCTGAATCTGCCGGCAGCATCGACATTTGAGTCGTTGTCGGAGGTTGCGCCGGGTCCGGTACACCGAGCAACTCGGCCGCACGTACCTGGTTTAGTTCGATCCAGGTTTTTCGCCAGCGTTGAACGACGCATTTGTCAATACGCGTACCGGGCTTGGGGAAACCGAACCCCTCATAAAACTCCAGGATGTTATCCCGCAGCGCATCGTCCATGTGGTTGAAATGGTCGTGGGCCAGATCGTCGAGCAGCTCGCGGTAGGTCGCGTCGGCCAGAGGATATTCGCCGCGCTGGGTCGCTTTACCCGTGTCGAGATCGATGTTGGGGGTTTGCAGATTGTGATTCTTGACTTCGCCGAGGGCCTTGCCGAAGCGATCAATCGTCTGGTCCACGCTCTTGAAATAGAGGTCCTCGGTTTGGGGCGTCGGCTGCTTGAAGTCCATGGTGCGGAGCGGCCCTACTTTGGGCGCAACCTTGAAGAGGACAGCGAGAAAATGCGCGCCCGGCCCCGGATTCTGGTATCCCGATCCCCACGACTTGTTGTAGTCGGCCTTCGACAGACGATAGAGAAAGCGCTGCCGGTTAAAACTTGGGATTTCGCGTTTCAGCTCGTCTCCCTTGAGCAACAGCGCTACCTTGGTCATTTCCGGGAGGATCTGGCTGATGCTTCGGCGATAGGTCCCGATGGCAAGTTGTTCGTTCGGCATCACATCGGTCAGCTTCAATCCGTAGGTGTCGTAAAAGGCCCGCTCCAGCAGAGAGGCGGAGACCTCGAACCCGATGAAGTTGTGATAATTCTCGGGCGCATAGCGGCCCTTCGCGATCTGTAAAATATCAAAGCCGAACTCAGTTTTCAGATGGGCCTTGTGGTCGACGTCGAAGGGCACTGCGGGCCCGTACTGCCTCGCCAGCGCGGGGTAGGCGATGCCAACCGACAAATTAATGTAGGGATGTCCGTTGATGTCGGAAATGTAGTGGGAGAGCGCTCCCAGAGCGAAAGCGTACTCGTCCAGATGCTGCGCATCGCTGAGCATCGCCAGAACGAAGTCACCGGTGCGGACATAGTGTGTGAGATCGCTGAAGACATGATTACCGAAGGGATAGTAGCCAATGTCCTGGACGACGCTGCCGCCGTAGGCATAGGCATGGGCTTTTACCAGGTCCTGCGGCGAGGCATCGGGGAATCGCGCCAGCAGTAATGGCTGGATCTGCTGGTCCCAGAGTAGGTCGATGATTTCTTCGTGAGTCAGCACCGAGTAACCCGCGCAAAGCGGTGCGAATGCAAACACGCAAATCATCAGCGTAATGCAGAACATCGCTGTGAGCGGGCGCGGAGTTGCCTGTCTCATGGAACCTGCAAGTCTTCAAACGCGGCCGAGCAGTAACAGAATAACAAGAATGAGCACGATCAAGCCCAGGCCACTTGAGGGGTAATAGCCCCACCCGCGGCTGTACGGCCAGGACGGGACCGACCCGACCGACAACAGTAACAGAATAACCAACAGGACAATTAACATTTGTCAGTGTCTCCTTAACGTCGCTACTTGCAATTGATTTTCGAATGCGAGTAAAAGCTTGTAGTTAAAGCGGTTCTAGGATTGGTGTATCCGCTCGCACGGGCAGTGCGGGCCTTCAGGCCCGCGTCCAAGGGCGAGAGGAAAAATCGCTTTAGCCCCTGAGGTCGACGACCTCAGCGGCTAAAGCTAAGAACCGTGCGGGCGTTCTAACGCGGGCCTGAAAGGCCCGCACTACCCGAGCCACAGCGACGGAGTCGCCGCAGCGCACGAAGGAGCGAGCATCATGGCTACCGCAGTTCGTCAGCCAGCCGTTGCAGGACGCTTCTATCCCGCCAACGCACAGCACCTCCGAGCGGAAGTTGAGACTTATACCACGGTGCGCGCCGATGCTTCGGCTGAGTCCGAACCGAGGATTCGCGCCATGGGCTGCATTGTTCCCCACGCCGGATACGTGTACTCGGGACACGTCGCGGGAGCTGTCTATCGCCGCCTCGATTTGCCGCGGCGGATGGTAATTCTTTGCCCCAACCACACCGGCATGGGCGAGCCGCTGGCCATCATGAGCGAGGGCGCATGGCACACGCCATTGGGCGACGCCTTAATCGACGAGGCCATGGCGAATCAGTTGAAGTCACGCATGCCACTGCTGGCCGAAGACCAGGCGGCCCATCGCTACGAGCACGCGCTGGAAGTTCAGCTACCTTTTCTGCAAGTGCTCGCGCCAGGGTTTCGATTCGTGCCGATCACTGTGGGAACCAGCAATTTCGACGCGCTGAGCGCGCTCGGAGTCGTGATCGGAAGCGTCGCCGGGGAAGCCGGTGAGCCGGTGCTGGTCATCGCATCGAGCGACATGAATCACTACGAGAGCGACGACATAACCCGGGTGAAAGATCGCCGCGCCATCGATCGGATATTGGCACTCGATCCGCGCGGGCTATACGAAACTGTGCATCAAGCCAATATCAGCATGTGCGGATACGGTCCCGCAGTGGTGATGCTGACCGCGGCCAAGAAGCTGGGGGCAACCCAGGCGGAATTGGTCCGTTATGCCACCTCTGGCGACGTCTCGGGAGACCGCGACATGGTCGTCGGATACGCCGGCATCGCGGTGTATTGAATTCTCTGATGACGTAAAAAAGAAGGGCGACCCAAAAAAGGCCGCCTTCTTCAAGGATCCAACGGTCCTTCAGTTGTGAGAGGGACCCGAGCTATGGCTGGCGCTTGCGTGGCCGCTCGACGCCGGCGGCGCCGCAACGCCTCGACCTGCACTCGTACCATACCCCGGGCCGACAGACATTGGACTTCCCATCACTGCAACCGGGGCAACCGGTGCGGCAAATACGTGTCCCCTCTGTGAGTTGGGCCCGGCCCCGAAGGCGTTGTAGTGGGGCACGAACACGTTGTCGTTCATCGCTCGGTTCCGAACACCGGCGTTGTTGAAGGTCGCGCTTGCACCGGCACTGTGTCCGCGAATCACGCTGCTAAAGGCAGGAGGTATGCGTCCGCCGGGGATGTACGCTGCGGAATTAGCTCTTCCAACCATCACGGTCGGCTTCGGAGATTGGCCCACCGCCACGGCCGGCGCAGTAGCGGCTGTCCAGCCGGAAGGTGCTTTCGCCACAATTGGAGTGGCCTGGAACCGGCTGCTATACCAGCCGCTACCGTAGTTTCCGCCGGGAATCCAGGCCCATCCGATACCGCCGCCTAAGAAAGCCCAGGAGCCGTAGTGGTACGGCAGCCATCCCCACGGATATTGCGAAGCGAACGAGTACCCGAGGCCGGGAGAAAAGATCCACGCGCCAAGAGAATAGGGATCCCATCCAATCATCGAATTGGCGAAGCCGTACGGCTGCCAGGCATATCCATAGCCGGGCGCCATGAAGTAGCTTCCATAGTAGTTGAGGTCTTGCAGCCCATACCCAACCCTGGGACCAGGGTTGCCGGCGTTGTCTGCGTAGGCCTGCTGGTAAGCTTCCCGTTCGCGGTTCCAGCCATCCGCCGGAAGCGGTTCGGTGCCAACCGCAACCTTGTACCCAGCCGGATCTGTCGGGTCGACGGTGAGAGTTTCTTTCCGCTTAACGTTCACCATCTGTGGCTGGTCCATGAGTTGGACGTTGCCTTTGAACACGGCTAGCCGCGCCCGCTCAGGAGTCACGCTCAATCGGAGTTGGGTGTCGCGCTGCACCAGGAGGATCGAATCGCCACTCTTGATGCGATAGATGTCATCGCCCTTGGAGCGGGCGTCGAGATAGACGACGCCTTTGACCACCTCGATCTCGTTGACCTTGGCGCCGGAGTCGTTCATGGACAGCGTGCGGAACTCGATTTCTGAGTTCTCCGCGATTCGCAGGGTGCTTGCGTTCTCGAATTCCACTTCGGCCAAACCGTCATTCCCGGTCTCAACTCGCATTCCCTGCACGATGGGTGTATTCAAGATGGCGCGCTCTAGTCCTTGTCCCGTTGTCCGATCTGTCCGCACCTGCCCATTAAGGTAGCTGAGACGGACAATCCTGACATGCGACTCTGCGAATGCGCCAGCCGCTGCGGCCAGCATAAACGCCGTTAACAGTGCTAGTGCGGATTTCAGGTGCCGTGGCATACCGTTACTCCTTTAGGGCCTTGTCTAGTCCTATTGTACGTCTCGAGTGCGGGCCGGCGGGGTTGGGATCGTGGGCCTCGTCGAGGCCTTCTCTGCCTAATCGTATTAAACACTAGTTGGGTGCGAAGTTGCGGGAATTCCCAACAAACGCGGGATCTTCGCTATGGCTGAGCAGGCGTTTCGTTCGGTTGGCTAGGCCCGCTCAGACTGCGCAGGAGTTGTTGAGCAGTCTGGCGGCTGATGTGCATCATGTTGGGATCATCCGCGATCTTGCGTAGAATCGGCGCTATCGCCTTCAGCTCCTCGGCATAATGGTTGGCCCTCAAGTCCTCCAACTCCTTCAGCCGGGTGTCCATGCCCAGCTTGTCGAAGCGGTACTGGAACGTCAGCTTGCGTCCGTAATCGAGGGTATTGGCAATCGCCAGAAATAGCCGGGTCAACTCCTGCACATCGGCATTCTGCGACCAGTTGTATGTGGCGGAGCCATGCGCGGTTACCGACTTGTACTCCAGCGTCTTGCTTCCTGTCTGGGCAATTCGCTTCAGGTGCGAATCGAAATCGCCTTGGAAGTAATTGAGCTTCTTGGCCAGGTCGAAGATCTTCGAGCGATTGGCCTCCGACATGGTGAAGTCCTGCTGAAACGGATCGGTATCGCCACCCGGCCCGTCCGGGGCAGGCGTCCCTTGGAAATGCGTGTTGCCGTCCGCCTGTACCGCGATGGAGTACGTTTGCCAGGGAATTCCCTGACTCCAATCGAAGTTGAAGGTCACCGAGGGCTGGACGGCCGAAGCGGCTTCTTGTTGCGCCGAAACCGGCAAGACCAACAGAACTATGGCGAAGGCAAAACGCAATCTCATGCTGGGCAGAGATTCTATCCGATTTTGCCGGACAAGCTACTGCAGACTCTCAAAAGTGGATTCAACCTGTGGTTGCATGTTGCCGCCGCAGCGTGCCTGCGGTGTGCAAGTGGCAAATGGCGATGGCCAGTGCGTCGGCCACATCGGGCGGCTCGGGAGGCGCGGGCAAATCGAGCAGGCGTGCGACCATCATCTGCACTTGGCACTTCTCCGCCTTGCCGTATCCCACCACGGCTGACTTGATCGAAAGCGGAGAGTAGGCAACCACCTGTAAACCAGCTTGCGCCGCGGCTAGCATGGCAACTCCGCGCACGTGCCCAAGCTTCAGCGCCGACTTAACATTCACTGCGTAGAATACATCTTCAATGGCAACCTGCTCGGGCGTATAGGTGGCGATAATTTCGCTAAGTTTCTCGCAAATCTTCTTGAGCCGAAGCTCCAGCGGTTCCCGCGGCAACAACCGGATGGCCCCGCTGCAGAGGTGATGCAGCGAGCCCTCGTCGTCCTGCTCGACGACGCCGTAGCCAGTGTATTCGCCGCCGCAATCGATTCCGAGGATACGCATGAGCTTCCGACCTGTCGCGAGTTTAGCAGGAGACGCAACCAAGTCAGCGGGTAAATCGACGTCGGCAGCGGGTTGGTAAACCTCTTGAAGGGCGCCGTAAACAGCCTGCGAAAAAGAGGTCGAAAGCAGATCCCTCGTCGGCTGAAACCGGCTTAGCATGACAACAACTTAAAGAGCTATGGATGCCGACCTGAAGGCCCCACACGCCGCTTCCACGAAGACCAATCGGCTTATCGGGTTCACTGGGGCGGTACGTCCTTCTTGTCAATGCCCTGCCAAAAGGCCTCTGCGGCTTTTTCTAAGTCTTCGACCGCCGCCGCGCTTTCATTGACTTCAACATCTGTGATCTTTAGCCGAGCCAAACATTCTCCGGGACGTTGCCGAAACCGACTCTTCGCTTCCTCCTCCAACCACTCCGCAGACCTCGACCGTTTTAGAAAGGTTCCGTAGCTACGGTCGGAAATTGCATGGTGCATAGCTCTTCTAGTTGGCAAAGACATAACGTAGTCAACCCATCTCTGCTCGTATTTTGAAGCGATATCCGCACGCCTCCGGCGGGCTGCCTGACAGTCGAGGACCATAGCATGATGCTTCTGGGCGTCTCCTTTACCAACAACGTACAACAGCCCAACGAGGGGAGAATAAAAGATGTATTCAGCCGTGCAGTGAAAACACTCAAAACGCCAACGGATGTTCCGGTTTGGGCCTGGCCCTGGCCACGTATCGTGCTCTTCCCACTCCGCAATCATCTTGCCATTGCTACACATGCAGGAAAACGTGCGTTCCATCTTCTCGTAAGCCATATGCAGATGATATCGCGTCGTTTTTGCCCGGCGCTGCGGTGGGACGGATGATATGCCCTTCATTTGGCTAAGGCTGGCGTTGTTGGCGTACCCATCGTTCTACTTTTTTGGAATATCGAGCAACAACCGAACCTCCATCGTAGATCGTGAGACTTGAGGGGCCGTATGGTTCTTCAGCACGGGTTCCTTCGATTTTTTCAAGCTCATCTTGATATTCGATTTTCACGGTGAAAAGGTAGCGCGGTTGTTCTGCCTCTCTAAGCTTTTCTTCCGTAACGGCGGGAAATGTGACAGCGGCAGCCCGCTGGTCTTCTGCGGCTTGTCGCGCAGTCGGGGAAGCAGGGTGCAGCACTGCGTCCAGCGGCACGCTCAGGAATTTCTCACGCAGGCGGAACATGGCTTCGGAGAAGTAGTCCACCGGGACACGGAGGCCGTTGTAGTGCCGGAGGGCCTCAAGCGTGCCGAGCTGATCGCCGGGGCCGAACTCGAACCCGTCTAACATGAGGGGGACGATATTGCGCCGGGTATCCAGTGCAGTCTCGATCTCGCGGCGCAACCAGTCGCTCGGGTCGCCGCAGCGCTCTAATGCGGACGGCGTGAGCAGGACAAGAAAATGCGCCCGTGCCTTGATGTTTTCGAGTATCACGCGCTCGAAGTCGCCACTGGCGATACCATCATAATCGAAGAACACATCATAGCCGTTTTGAGTCAAATTCTGGAAGATAGCCAGTGCCCACGTGGCGTTTGTGCGGCGATAACTGAGAAAGACGGTTTTCTCTATGCGTCCCATGTCTAAAGTAGACCACAAAACCTGTCGCGTTCCTCGCCATACCCTGCGTTCAACTGGCAAGCGCCCGGTAAACGGTTGCACGGCTCACCTTGAAAAGCGTAGCAATATCGCCGGGCCGCTCCTCCTGGGAGATTAGCTTGCGGACGTGGTTGCGCTGTTGTGCGTTGAGCTTTTTCTCCCGACCGAATTTCACGCTCCGGCTTTGCGCGGCCTTCACTCCGGCGCGGGTGCGTTCGCTGATAGGCTCCGCTCCAATTCGGCTAGAACGCCGATCATGCCACATGGCGAACCGGAACCTGAAAATTCCGCACGCTGTTTCCAAAAATGGTGCAACGAAACTTTCGTCCGGTGCCGGCAGCGCTCAGAAACGCTGGGGCGACTTCAAGTCCTCCTTCATGCGCGCATCCAAGCGCCCGGTCACCATCAACCACAGCATGCGGAAGTCGCTGATGAACGACCAGAACGGATGACCAAAGGTGGCGGGCGTGTTCTTTTCCAGCAGAAAATGGCCGGTCCACGCAAAGCCGTAGCCGAGCGGAATCCACAGCAGGGCATACCAGGGATGATGCGTGACAAAGGCGACGATCGCGACCATCAGACCCAGAGTGGTTCCGATGGCGTGCATCCAGCGATTTCCTGCCTCGCTGTGCTGTTCCAGATAGAAGCTGAAGAACTCTTCGTAGGAACGGAATGTCTGCGGTTCAGACATGACAAACACCCTCTCGCTGAGCGTTGAAGTGGCTCGGCCCAGCCGCGCAAGTGTACTCCTCCATGCAGGAATCTTGCGATGGCTTTACTATTCCTGTGGAGGCATTCTGCCGAACATGAGAATTGGGATTTTAACCGGCGGTGGAGACTGCCCTGGACTGAATGCCGTCATACGAGCGGTGGTGCGCAAAGGCATCATGCACTATGACGATCAGTTTGTCGGCTTCATGGAAGGCTGGCGCGGCGTTTTCGAGAACAAGACGATGGAAGTGAATATGGATGCGATCGCGGGCATTCTGCCGCGGGGGGGCACTATCCTACGCACGTCGCGGACCAACCCAGCCAAGCGCGAAGGTGGGCTGCAGCGCTGCATGGAAAATCTCCGCACCAATGGAGTAGAGGCGCTCATTGCCATCGGCGGAGACGACACCATGAGCGTGGCCCAACGCATGTACGAGCTGGGCCTGAAAGTGGTCGGCGTTCCCAAGACCATAGACAACGACCTGATGGGGACCGACTTTTGCTTTGGTTTCGACACCGCGGTGAACACCGCGACCGAAGCCATTGACCGCGTGCATACCACCGCCGAAGCTCATCAGCGCGTGATCGTGGTTGAAGTGATGGGCCGCGACTCGGGTTGGATTGCGGTGTACAGCGGTATCGCGGGAGGGGCGGACGTCATTCTTATTCCCGAGCGCCCCTTCGACATCGAAGAGGTTGCCGAGCGCATTCGTATGCGCCATGCGCGCGGCCGTTATTTCAGCATCGTCGTGGTAGCGGAAGGAGCGAAGTTCGCCACCGATGCCGCTACTGCGCACGGTGCGCCGGTGGTCACCGACATGGGCAAAGACGAGTTTGGTCACGTGCGTCTGGGCGGCATCGGGCAGATTCTGGCGCACGAACTCGAACGTCGCACCGGGCTTGAGACTCGCAACGTCGTGCTTGGCCATATCCAGCGCGGAGGCTCGCCGAGCGCTTTCGATCGCGTGCTGGCGTCGCGCTACGGAATCGGCGCCATCGACCAGGTCCACAAAGCCGAATTCGGAGTCATGGTCGCGCTTCGCGGGACCGACATTGTCACGATTCCGTTGGTAGATGCCATTCACAAAACTCGCCCTGTCGATCCGGAACTGGTGGAAGTCGCGATGGGATTGATCGATCCCATTCCCACCGCCCCGGCGAATAAGTAGGTATAGCTAGGAATGTCTTGGAGGTCAGCGATGCAACGTCACGTAGGACTATTACTGTTCGCTGTTAGTGTGCTTTGCTGCGCTTCGGCAACGGCGCAAAGTCCTTTTGCTCCGAAAGTTTCGGGGCCACTATCACAGCGAGTCGTGGCCTACCAGATTGATGCGAAGTACGATCCTGCGAAACACACGGTTGACGCCACTGAGACGCTGACCTATCACAATCTGACAGGTCAGCCGCTCGATCGCTTTCCCTTTCACCTGTACCTGAATGCCTTTCAGCAGAAGTCCACCTGGATACACGAGGCGCACCGGGACGGAAACTTTCGCACCAGCAGCCTGGATGAGTGGAAACCTAACGACTATGGGTCGAACGAGATTACTTCCTTCGAGGTCGTCGGCATGGGCGACCTGACCAAGCAGATGAAGTTCATATCACCGGATGATGGCAATCCAGACGACAAGACGGTTTTCGAGGTGAAGCTGCCGCGTCCGGTTGCGCCTGGTACGGATGTGCAGTTCAAAATCAAATTCAAGGCAACCTTCCCCGAAGTTATTGCGCGCACCGGATACAAGCGCACCTTTCTGCTCGCTGGGCAGTGGTTTCCCAAGGTTGGGGTGTGGTGGCACGGACGGTGGAATTGCCACCAGTTCCATGCTCTGACCGAGTTTTTTGCCGACTTCGGCACCTATGACGTGAAGATCACTTTGCCGAAGGATTACGTAATCGGCGCTACCGGTGTGCAGACGAGCGATATCGATAACGGCAACGGCACCAAGACCGTTGCCTTCCACGCCGAAGATGTGCACGATTTCGCCTGGACTGCCGACCCTAATTTCAAGGTGGTGGAAGACCAGTTCGATGGCAGTGTGGGGCGGGTGAAAATCCGGCTGCTCACTTATGACAGCCACAAACGCGCATGGCAGCCCTACATCTATTGCGTCAAGGAGAGCATGAAGCGCTTTGACGAATGGTACGGCCCTTACCCCTACGCGCAGCTCACCGTGGTCGATCCTCCCCATGGAGGCGGTGAAGCTGGGGGAATGGAGTACCCGACATTCATTACTGGCGACAGCGGCTGGTTCATTCCGAAGGGGATTCACTTGATCGACTTGGTCACCGAGCACGAATTTGGTCACCAGTATTGGTACGGAATGGTGGCGACCAACGAATTTGAGAACGGCTGGCTGGATGAAGGGATCAACAGCTATGCCGAAGTGAAGGTGCTGGACAACCTGTACGGCGAGAACGCCAGCATCATTAACTTGCTGGGAGCACAGTTGGGCGAGCGTGGTCTGCAACGCATGGACTATCTCGGCGCGGAGGATACCGATTCCCTCGCGCGGCCCAGTTATACCGACATGAGCATGTACACGTACGGCAGTGTCACTTACGGTAAGACCGCGACCATGTTGGTTTCGCTGGAGACCATCGTCGGCGAGCAGACGCTGAAGCAGGCGCTACACACATATTTCATGCGGTATCGCTTTACTCATCCCTCGCAGGAGGACTTCATGCGCACCGTAAACGAAGTCGCCGGCCAGGATTTGAGCTGGTATTGGAGCCAGGCAGTTTACGGAACCCAAGTGTTGGACTACGAGGTGCTACGCGCCGACTCCAATCCGGTGAAGTGGTATGACGAGAACCTAAAAGAGAAAAAAGGCGAGACGGAGTATGAAACGCAAGTTATCCTGCATCGCAAAGGCGACTTCATCTTTCCTGTCGAGGCGGAGGTGAAGTTCGACAATGGCGAGAGCACTCTCGAACGGTGGGACGGGAAGGACCGATGGGTGCGATACGTGTACCGAAGGAAAGCGAAGGTAGAGTCGGTGCAGATCGATCCTGACTACCGGATCACGCTGGATCGCGATTACCTCAACAATAGCTACGTCACCGACTCGCAGCACAAGGCGACCGCGAAGATTGCAACGTACTGGATGTTCCTGACCCAGTTTCTGGCTCAAGTCCTGAGCTGGCTGGCGTGATGGGAGAGACGATGGCAGACAAGGAAAAAGGTCTGGTAGCTTCTGGATTCAGCCTCCTGCGGCGCAGGCAGGGAGTGCTGTGGTGGGTGTTCGCGGTGAACTTCATCTGCGGCGCACTGGGGACCGCTCCCGCAGCGCTGCAACTCAGTCGGGCGCTGCATCACAGCAGGGCCGGACAGCAACTCGCCAACGGCTTTGACCTGGGGATGTTTGTCGAGCTGTTGAGGCTGCCGCACGTAAGTCTGATGCGCTCGACAACCAGTTCGTACATTTTCGCGTTCCTGTTCTCCCTCTTCATGCTGTTCGTCACCGGCGGGATTCTGGAAACCTACCGGCAAGACCGCCGGCTGAACACTGGCGATTTCTTCGCTTCCTCAGGGGCATTCTTCTGGCGTTTCGTGCTGCTGATGCTGCTATCGATTATCCCCTTCATCATTGCTGGTTCAATCTATCAGGGTCTCGACAAGCTGGCGGATTACGTTGGAGACAAGGCGATCGCCGATCAGGTTGGCATCCTCTCTCGGTGGGCCAGCACGGTTGTGTTTCTGCTGCTCGCGCTCGGGGTGCGGCTGTGGTTCGATGTGGCACAGGTGCGCGCGGTCGCCCGGAACGAACGCGGCATGTGGCGCAATACCTGGAGAGCATTCAGCATCACGGTTCATGACCTTCCCAGTCTGTACTGGATGTATTTCCGCATCAGCCTGTTCGCGTGGATCACCCTCGCCATCGGGCTCGTGATATGGGCCAAGCTGCCACCAACAGCGACGCCTGTAACGTTCGTTCTGCTGGAACTGATCCTTCTGTCACAGTTGGCTGCCCGGCTTTGGCAACTTGCAAGCGCTACCGCATGGTACAAGCGGTACGCGGAGCCGGTCCCGGCCGCTTCGGTGGCTTACACGACGCCGGAGCCGGAGGGGGTGATCGAAGTAGCCGAAACTCCCCTCGTTCCTGAACCGGATTTGCCGCCGCTCCCCGAGACCGAAGCGCCGCCAACGGGGACGTGACGACTGGGCAAAGATGCCGCGCTCATAGGCGATCTTTGAGGAACACCTCGACGTATGCGGCATAGCACAGAACATCTACGGAATTCGGTCGAAAGAGGGTACTGAGCGCCAACAGACCAACTGGGGCGAAGCGAAAGCCTGACGACGCACCACGAACCAAACGGGGCGCATAGCGCGCCCCGCTTAGTTAACCGACTCCGAAGGTACCCCGAGGTCAGCCTTTAATCGACCGCCCCAAATGTTTTCAGGTCTTCTGGTACATCTGTCAGCACCACCGCGTCTTTGCCCTGAACCAATACCCGGACCGATTCCACCACATCAGGATTGGCCAAGGTGGTGATATCTCCGGTGTTCATGTTGTTGGAGAGGGCGGCGAGAACACGCCGCATGAGCTTGCCGGACCGTGTTTTAGGCATATCCGGAACAATGAGGATCCTGCGCGGACGGGCAATCTTGCCAATCATCGTCTCAATTACATGATTGACCTTCTCCATGATCTCCTGATTCTGTGTCGGCAGTATATCCGGCTGCAGGACGATATAGACCTCGGGCACACGGCCCTTGATTTCGTCCACCACCGGCACCACCGCCGCTTCTGCCACTTCGGGAATCGTCAGGCATGCAGACTCGATTTCCTTTGTGCCCAGGCGATGCCCGGCTACGTTGATGACGTCATCCACGCGTCCCAGTATCCGAAAATACCCGTCCACGGCCAGTACGGCCCCGTCCGCGGCAAAGTACGGCCAGTCCTGCCATCGCTTGCTGTTGGGATCCTTGCAGTACTTGGCGTAGTACTGGGCCACGAAGCGCTCACGGTCACCCCAAATGGTCTGCATGATTCCTGGCCAGGGATTGCGGATGCAGATGTTGCCCGCCTTCCCCGAACCAGCGTGCACTTCCTCTCCCATCTCGTCGTAGATCATGGGATAGATGCCCGGCACACCTGGGCCTGCGCTTCCCGGCTTCATGGGATCCATTGCCGGCTTGGTGCTGCACAGGAACCCTCCGTTTTCGGTTTGCCACCATGTGTCCACAATGACGGCTTCACCCTTGCCCACCGTTTCGTAATACCAGCGCCAAACCTCCGGCTCGATCGGTTCTCCCACCGTGGTCATATGCTTGAAATGGTACTTGTACTTGGTGGGTTCATCGTGACCGGATTTGCGCAACATGCGGATGGCCGTAGGCGAGGTGTGGAAGATGTTCACATCCAGGCGCTCGGCGATTCTCCATACCCTGCCGGCGTCGGGGTAGGTCGGGACACCTTCGTAGATGACGCTGGTGGCGGCCAGGGCCAAAGGTCCATAGACAATAAACGAGTGCCCGGTGATCCAGCCGATGTCGGCCATGCACCAGTACACATCTTCGGGGTGGATGTCCTGGATGTATTTGGAGCAGCCCGTCACATAGGCGAGGTAGCCGCCAGTGCGGTGTTGACAGCCTTTGGGCTTTCCGGTGCTGCCGCTGGTGTACATAAGAAACAGCGGCGCCTCCGAATCCATCGGAACGGGAGGCACGATTTCACCCGAGTAGTTGGGAAGGATCTCGTCAACGAAGAAATCGCGCCCTTCTACAAACGGCGAAGCGGACGCATTCTGCCCTGGGTGACGCCTCCAGACCAGGACCTTCTCCACGGTCGTGCCTTCCTTCTTGGCTATGTTCAACGCAATATCGGCACCAGCTTTGTGGTCGAGCAACTTGCCATTGCGATAGTAGCCATCCATGGTGATCAGAACCTGGCTGCCTGAATCGGCGGCGCGCATGCCGCAAGCCTCGCCGCTGAAGCCGCCAAACACCACCGAGTGAATGACCCCCAGGCGGGCGCAGGCCAGCATGGTGACCGGCAACTCGGGGACCATCGGCATATGAATGGTGACGCGGTCTCCAGCCTTCAGACCACAGAAATCGCGCAGCAGCGCGGCGAATTCATTCACTTGTACATAGAGTTCGCGGTAAGTGAGGGATACGGGCGCCTCGGTTTCCGGCTCCGGAACAAAGATGATCGCCGCTTTGTTCTTGTACTTGTCGAGATGCCGGTCCACGCAGTTGTACGAGGCGTTGATTTTGCCGCCCGCGAACCACTTCCAGAATGGCGGATCACTGGTGTCGAGCGTCGTGTCCCAGTACTTGTCCCAGCTCAGCAGATCGGCGTACTCCCGGAAGCACTCCGGGAAATTCTTCTCGCTGAAGCGTTCGTTGACGTCGGGATCGGTCAGATTTGCCTGGCCGACAAATTTTGCGGAAGGATAATAGTATTCTTCCTCCCGCCAATGGACTGCGATCTGGGCCTCGCTGGTCTCTATCACCGCATTCTGCTTCGGAAGAGTTCGAGCCATATCAATCACTCCTTAGGATTTCTGAATTTGTGATGCATCCCCGGTAGTTCTTCGCCCGCGTTTCCTGGGTTGACGGAGCGCGCCCTCGCGCTCCGTTCAAGCCCACATGATGGAACATTCGGTACGTCACAGCAACACCTTTGCTCATCCTGGAACATTACAGGTAGAGTCTTACATGGCCCGGCCCGCCATTGTAGCGGGCCGAGATACCATTACTGCCTGGTTCACTTGCCCTTCGAAGGACCCGCTGGTACCGGCTGGTTGTCCAGGGCCGCCCTCATCTGGTGCCATGCGTGCCTGGCTTCTTCCACCGAGCCTTCGTCTTCGATGGTCGTGATGTCTCCGGGGTTCTTCTCCTGCGTTACCGCCTTCAACACGCGCCGCATGATCTTACCGCTGCGCGTCTTGGGCAGCATGTCCACGAAGTTCAATTCTCCGATTACGGCAACCGGTCCGAGTTCATGGCGCACCTGGTCAAGCAGCTTCTGCTTGAGTTCCTGCGACGGAATGAAGCCCTGCTTGAGCACCACGAATGCCGAGATCACTTCGCCGCGAAGTTCGTCGGGCCGGCCAATGACGCCCGATTCCGCGACCGCGGGATGGCCAAGCAGCGCGGTCTCGACTTCGATGGTGCCGATGCGATGACCGGCGATCTTGATGATCTCATCGGCGCGACCGGCAAACCAGACGTAACCGTCTTGGTCGATTTGCGCCGAATCGCCGGTGTAATAGACACCAGGAATAATCTGCCAATAATCGCGGCCGTAGCGTTCCGTTTCACCCCACAATTCCGGGGTCAATCCCGGAAACGGCCGCTTGATCACCATGATGCCTTTTTCATTGACTCCGCAGGGTGTGCCGTCAAGGGACACCACTTCGGCATCGATGCCCGGCATGGGGAGCGTGGAGGACCCCGGTTTGATGGGCAACATTCCCAGCCCATAAGGATTGCCGAACATGGGCCCGCTGGTTTCGGTCTGCCACATATGATCGATAACCGGAATCTTGTTCTTGAAAACCTTCTTCTGCAACCACTCCCAAGCTGGCGCGTTCAGCACTTCGCCCGCGCAAAACACCCGTTCGAGATATTGGTGATCGGTCTTGCCCAGGACGGCATCGCCGTAACGCATCAGCAGTCGCACCGCCGTGGGAGAAGTGAAAATTCCCGTGACCCGATACTCCTCAATCAGTGTCTTCCAATTGGTTTCCGGCGCCGGATAATCCAGGGCGCCTTCAAAAACGATGGTGGTCGCACCGGCGATCAAGGGCGCGTACACAATATAGCTGTGACCAACGATCCAGCCGATGTCGGAAGTTGACCACCAAACGTCGGTGGGTTTCAGGCCAAACAGCCACTTACCCATGGCGTCGATATGGACTTGATACCCGCCATGGGTGTGAACCGCCAGCTTGGGGGTCGCGGTCGTCCCAGAAGTCGCCAGGATGAAGGCTGGCTCATTGGCTTCCATGGTGACATAGTCGCCGCTTTCACCGGCGCCGTGCTCCAAAAACTGCTCCCAGAGAATATCGCGTCCGGGACGCATGGGAGTTTCCCCGGCCGTCCGCTTCAGAACGATAACGTGCTCAACCTTGTCGCCGGCATTGTCCAAGGCCTCATCGACGATCTCTTTCAGGCGGGTATCTTTGCCCTTGCGATAGGTCACGTCAGCGGTAAACACTAATTTCGAGCCGCTAGCCTGAATGCGATCGCCCAGCGCTTTCGCGCCAAAGCCGGCAAACACCACGGAGTGGATCGCGCCGATGCGGACCGTCGCCAGCATCAGTATGATTGCCTCCGGACTGGTGGGCATGTACACCGTGAGGCGATCGCCCTTCTTGATGCCCATGCCACGCAGCGCCGCCGCCACCCGCTCCACCTCATGCAGCAAATGCGCGTAGGTATAGGTGCGGCGCTCGCCGCGTTCGTTGAGGTAGACCAGGGCGGCGTGTCCTCCCCAGCCGCGCTTGACGTGATAATCCAGCGCGTTGTAGGCCAGGTTCGTCTGTGCTCCGACAAACCACTTAAAGGTTGGCGGCGTCCACTCCAGCACGCGGTCCCATTTGCGGAACCAGTGCAGCTCGTTTGCTGCGCGCCCCCAAAGGGCGTCCGGATCATTCTTGCCTTCATCGATCCACTTTTGCACCACCGGACTGACCAGGCCATGCGTGGCGACGTGAGCGGTGGGCTCGTCCACTGCTCCCTTGGTTACGTTCTGGTCCGGTGATTTTGTTGCAGTAGCCATCGGAAGACACTCCTTTTCAATCAATAGGGGCGGTATGAAAACCCGTCAAAATCAACCAAAAATTTGGCCGGACCGTTTTAGCAGTCCGGCCACGATCTCATACATGCTTGGGACGGCGGGCCATGAACTCGGCCAACAACGCCACTGCGGCCAGTACCGCCGCAGTGTAGAACGCCATCTGATAATTATGGTATTTGTCGAATAAAACGCCGCCGATTCTCGGCCCGATAATTCCTGCCACGCCCCATGCCGTAAACAGCATGCCGTAATTCATGCCAGCGTTCTTGGTGCCCCAGAAGTCGGCAGTGGCGGAGCCGTTCACCGATAATTGCGTGCCGTAGCACCAGTACACGATAAACACCATCACGTACAGGAAGGTCACGTTGCTGCCCGCCAGGTAGAGCAAAGGCATGGAAATCATTGAGACGGCAATCATCAGTCGCAAGACATTCAATCGGCCCAGCGCATCCGACATCCATCCCGATAAAATTCGTCCACCGGCGTTGCCAGCCGCTCCGACAACCAGCGTCAAGGTCAACAGCGCTGCGCTGGGAATGTGTACGCTCTTGGCGAAGGGTACCAGCTGGCTGATAACCATTAAGCCGGCTGAGGTTCCCAGCGCGTAGGCAATCCACATGAAATAAAAGGCCGGGGTCCGCAGCACCTCGCTCGGGGTAAATTCCTGCGTGGTCGCACTCGCTCTCGCAGTTGCCGGCGCAGGGGTCCAGCCCTCGGGTTTGTAGCCCGGGGGAGGGTTCTTCAGCAGGAAGGCTCCAATCACGGTCATGACCAGGAAAATTCCGCCCAGAATCATGAATGTGGTGTGCACGCCATATTTAGGAATGAGGTACAAATTGGCCAGAGGCCCGAACAACGCCGAACCGGCTCCGTATCCGCCGACCGCCAGTCCCACGGCCAAACCGCGTTTGTCAGGAAACCACTTGGCCATCACCGGAATGGGTGTGGAGTAGCCGAAGCCGTTGCCCAACCCGCCAATCACGCCGAAGCAGATGAACAGGTACATCAGGCTGTGGGTGAACGCACACAGAAAGAATCCCAGGCTCACCAGTATTGCGCCGGTGAGAGATACCCAGAAGGGGCCGAACTTGTCCTGCAGCCGACCTGCGACAATGAAAGTGAGGGCGAACACCACCACCGCGATGGTAAACACCATGGAGGTGTCGGCGCGCTTCCATCCAAACTCCTTCTCCAGCGATGCCACAAAGACGCTCCACGCATAGAGCGTGCCCAGAGCAATGTTCATCATCATGCCGCCGAAGACGCGCCACCAACGGTTCAAGCCGGTACTGCCAATCTCAATCGACTGAGCGTTTGCTGTTGCTAAAGCCATTTCAATTCCTCCCTTCCTACCGAGCAAGAAATTTACTATCTTGGTTTCCTGAGAGCAATGATTGCTGCGCCGAACGACTTAGGAGGGAACTGGTGCGAGGTATGGGCCGGCTGTCCCGGGGTTCATTGGCCATCACGAACGCGACCTCCTAAGAACCTGTGTGCTGCGTACCACCCCTGCCTGGTCTGGGCTGGATCAGGCCGAGTCACAAAACCGTCGGCGGGAGGCGACTTGGGGTAGAGGAGAGTGGTCAAGATCCTCACCCTTCCGGTGCAAGGTTGCAAACCGGAACTAGGATTCCAGTCTTCCGACCGTGAACGTGGGTTCGCCGGCCGGACCCGACAGGGTGAAGTATGAGACCTTCGCCTCCCGCCTATTTGAGCCGTTGTGGGCGGAATTTTCCTTCGCGGGATGGCCAGAGGTCTGTGATTCCGGATACGCGTGCTTGTGATGTGGGTCACGCGGCAGGCGGTTGAGACCCGGCCAAAGGCGGAATTCGGCCGTCCAGAATCGACTTGTATCTTGAAGTTGCCTAAGGTGATAACATACACAATAGCGCCCGGAGGACAACGTGGGGTCACCTTACGGCTTTGAACTGGTAGAGAATTGCCTGATCTGCAAGCTGCGTAGCGACAGCTTTTTCTGTTCTCTTCCCAAGGGCGCATTAGAAGCGTTCGACAAGATGAAGTATACCGCTTCCTATCCGGCGGGAGCTGTATTGTTTGTCGAAGGCCAGGCGCCGCGCGGAATCTACATGCTGTGCAAAGGCCGGGTCAAGCTCTCGACCACTTCCGCCGAAGGCAAGACACTCATTCTGAAAATTGCCCAGCCGGGTGAAGTCCTGGGGATGCACGCCACGGTCTCCGGAACACCTTATGAAATTACCGCTGAAACCGGGCAGCCCTGCCAATTGAATTTCGTCAAGCGCGACGACTTCTCGAACTTCTTGCAAAAGCACGGAGACGCCTGCCTGAAAGCGGCGCAACACCTGAGCAAGGACTGCCAGACCGCATATCAGCAAATTCGCAGTCTGGGCCTGTCGCATTCCGCGCCCGAGCGGTTGGCGCGCCTGCTGCTTGAGTGGACCGCCTCCAGTCCCGAGCAAGCCGAGCCCAAGGTGAAACTGGCGCTCACTCACGAAGAGATTGCGCAGATTATCGGCACCTCGCGCGAGACCGTCACGCGCGTACTGGCGGACTTCCGCAAGCGGCAGATCGCGGTGCTGAAGGGATCCACGCTCACTGTACGTAACAAAGGCGTACTGGAAAAACTGGTCGGCGCTTAGCCTGTACTCATACGTTACAAAGATCACATCGCTGAAGCGGTCTTCCTCCGTTTCGTCTTTGCTCCGTAGAAAAGTCCATTTTCCCTGACAAATTCCTGCCACTTTCGCCTACAATACTCGATTAGTTGTCGCGCACCCAAGCGCTGTTTTCCCGGGTTTCCCCAACAATTGCGAATTGACGCCACAGGATTGGTGTCGCTCGCTAAGGAGCAGCCGTGAAGAAGATCGGAATCATTTTTGGCATGGAGACCACCTTTCCGCCCGCGTTGGTCGACAAGATCAACTCCATGGGCGAGCCTGACATCCAGGCTGAACTCGCCACGGTTGGCGAAGTCCGAATGGCGGAACCGTCTCCCTACAGTGTCATCGTGGACCGCATTTCACACGATATTCCCTTCTATCGCGGCTATCTCAAGAACGCGGCGCTCTCCGGCACGATCGTTATCAATAATCCATTCTGGTGGAGCGCCGACGACAAGTTCTTCAACTTCGCGCTCGGAACCAAGCTGGGCGTTGCGATTCCGCAGACTGTGCTGCTGCCGCACAAGGAGCATCCGCCGGGTACCACCGAGCGCTCCATGCGCAACCTGCAATATCCCATGCCGTGGGACAGCATTTTCAGCTACGTTGGATTTCCCGCCTTCCTAAAGCCCTTCGATGGCGGCGGCTGGAAAGACGTGTACAAGGTGAACTCGCCCGAGGAATTCTTCAACGCCTACGACCAGAGCCGCGATCTCTGCATGACGCTGCAGCGCGGGGTGAAGTTCAAAGAATATTTCCGGTGCTACGTGGTCGGCCAGGAGAAGGTGCACATCATGCACTACGATCCGTCGGCGCCCTTCCACGAGCGCTACGTGAGGAATCCGCCAGCCACCGATCCGAAGCTGCTGGAACGGGTGGAGCGCGATTGCCTGACCCTCTGCCGCGCTCTGGGCTACGACCTCAACACGGTTGAATTTGCCTGCGAGGACGGCATACCCTACGCCATCGACTTCATGAATCCCGCTCCCGATGCTGATGTAAACTCTGTGGGCCAGGAGAATTTCGACTGGATTGTGAACGCCGTGGCGGAACTGGCGGTTCGTAAAGCCAAGCAGCAGGCCGATCTGACTCCGGATTATCGCTGGAGTGCATTCCTCAGCGGCTACACGGCGGAAGCGGATTCCAAGACGAGGGCGAAGGCTTCGAAACCGTCGTCTGCATCCAAACTGACGGCCAAGCGAGCAGGCAAGGGGTAAGCGGATGGAGCGGCCAAGCCTCAGCATCGGGATTGAAGAGGAATATCAGACGATCGATCCGGAGACGCGCGATCTCCGCTCGCACATCGCATCTGAGATCCTCCCCAAAGCGAAGCTGGCGCTGGCCGAGGCAGTCAAGCCCGAGATGCACCAGTCGGTCATCGAGGTCGGCACCCGCGTTTGTAGGGACATTAAAGAAGCTCGGGAGAACATCCAATCTCTTCGCCGCCAAATGATCACCCTCGCCAGCGAGCAGGGCATGTTGCTGGCGGCGGCCAGCACCCATCCGTTTTCAGACTGGAAGCTGCAGGAGATTTATCCCGACGAGCGCTATGCGCAGGTGGTCGAGGACATGCAGCTCATCGCGCGCGCCAACCTGGTTTTCGGATTGCACGTCCACATCGGCATTGAGGACCGCAATACCGCCATCCACATCATGAATTCCATGCGGTACTTCCTGCCGCATATCCTGGCGCTGTCGTCGAACTCGCCGTTCTGGATGGGCATGAATACCGGGTTTAAATCGTACCGCTGCAAAGTGTTTGAGCGTTTCCCACGCACCAACATCCCCGATGTTTTCGCCAACTGGTCGGAATACGAGACTTTCGTTGACCTGCTGGTCAAGACCCATTGCATCGATAACGGCAAGAAAATCTGGTGGGACATCCGCCCGCATCCGTTCTTCGATACCCTCGAGGTGCGAGTGTGCGACATCCCCATGCGGCTCGACGAAACGGTAGCGATCGCGGCGCTAATCCAGGCGACCATGGCCATGCTGTACAAGCTGCATGCATCCAATAAGAGCTATCGCATCTATGGCCGTGCGCTCATCATGGAGAACAAATTCCGCGCCTCGCGTTACGGAATCCAGGGCAAGCTGATTGATTTCGGAAAAGAGGAAGAGGTCCCGGTCCGCGACTTGATGCTGGAATATCTTAATTTGATTGACCCGGTGGTGGATGAACTGGGATCGCGGAAAGAGATCAATTACATTTACCGGATGCTCGAGATGGGTACCGGCGCCGACCGTCAGCTGAAGGTGTTCGAGGAGACCGGCGACCTGAAGCAGGTCGTGGACTACATCGTCGCCGAGACGCGAGTCGGAGTATTCGATCAGGTCTCCGCAGGCAGGTAGAACGGATTTGAAAAGACACGGCCTTGACTTAATAGCTGATTGACATGGGCTGATTAAGATGTAATGACCGAGCGAAATCGAGTTGTGAGGAGATTGGCCTCAATGAACAAGACTGTGATTGTGCTTTGGTTGCTGGTTTTACCTGTTACTGCATGTCTGGGACAAACTGTCGGCTCATCCCAGGCTCCGATAAAGGTCGTCAGTATCGATATTCAACGGGCGATTGCCAGCAGTGGCGCGAGCGACTTCGAAGCTTTAACCAAGAAGTTTGAACCCCGACGCATCGAGCTGCAGAACCTCAACGCCGAGGTGGAAAACCTGAAGACGCAGCTTAAGACACAGGGCAACGAGATGAACGACGAGGCCCGCGACAGCCTCTTAAGATCCATCGAAACCAAGCAGAAGAGCCTCCGGCGCTCGATCGAGGACGCGCAAGAGGACTTTAAACGCCAGCAGACCGAGATCGCCCAGCGGATCTTGCAGAAGATGGCCCCGATAATAAAGGAGTATGTCCGGGAAAATGGATTGGACGCAATCATCGTGCCATCGTTTGTCGGCGATCATTACACGACGGAACTTTGGCCAAAAGGTCCGTTGCTAATGAGCGGACCATTAGTAGACGAGCACGCAGCATTGGCTACAAAGCCCGAGTCTGACATAACTTCAGGGATTATTGAAGCGTACAACCTCGCCAGCGCCGCCGGTCTGTCAGCTGCTCAGCAGGGGGCTGGCCCACAAGCCCAGGCGACAGGCACAAGCGACGGCCTTTCTCAGGTCTCATCGACTTTGGGATATAACCCTTCACCCTCCTCATGCAGTTCGGTCAATCAATCCGTGAAAGCTGAATCTAGGATGGCAACAGGGCCTGGAAGCTGTTCTGGCGAAGTGGACGCTTGGTTGACGAACGTATCTACGCAGAAAGTCACGTGCACAGTTATCTTTCACCGGAAAGGTATTTGGGATAAGTCATCTAAGCTAGCGGCTACGCTGAACCCGGGCGAAAAGCTGGGCGGTTTTCTCAGCCCTGGCGGCATTTGGACGTGCGGAGCCGACAGTCCGACAGCGCTATACATTTGTTTCCCTGACGAGCAGGACCTGTCGCACTCGTGCAATGCCCGAGTGCAGTGGGACGGAGCGCCGCCGCCTTCGCAAGGAATTGCTCAGCAGCAACCCCAAAGCAGCCAGCCAGCTCCGCAGGAGCCGTGTCCTTATAAAGGGTGTACTACTCACTGACACCGGATTCGTTTACGGCACGGCTGGAGCCCGTGCCCCTTCAAGACGAAACATCCAGAAAGGATTGTTCTTGATTCAACCCGTTCTGACCGATCTCACCAAAACTACATTCGATGCTGAACTTTCTCCTGGCGCTCACAACGCGGTGCACACCTGCCTGCGCATTCAGCCATGGGAAAAAGTCACGCTCATCACCGACAACATTTGTCGTGACATCGCAGCCAGCATTGCGCAGGAATTGCTGACGGTCGGCTCGCCATTTAAGGCGTTTGTGCTCGAAGACCTCGCACCGCGGCCGCTTATCGAACTGCCGCCGGAAATCGCGGCCGACATGGAGACCAGCCAGGTCAGCATCTTCGCCGTCCGCGTGCAGCGCAACGAACTGAAGTCGCGCATGCAGATGACGGACATCGTGAACCGGCGCAAGATGCGGCACGCGCACATGGTCAATATCAACCGGCAGATCATGCTGGAAGGCATGCGCGCCGACTTCAACCGCGTGGACGCGCTCAGCAAGAAGGTCATCGAGATCGTCAACAAGGCGAAAGAAATCAAAGCCAAGAACCCTGCCGGTAGCGATTTCTCGGCGACTCTGAATCCCAACTACCGCTGGGTGAAAACCAGTGGCATCATCAGCCCTGATAAATGGGGGAACCTGCCCGGCGGCGAGGTGTTCACCGCCCCGGGAGAAGTAAACGGAACTTATGTCGTGGATGGCGTGGTTGGCGACTACCTGTGCGAGAAGTATCCCGACCTGGCGCGCCAGCCGCTCACCATCCACATGAAGAACAACCGAATCACCGAGGTCTTCAGCGACAACAAAGTTCTGGAAGAGGAGTTCTGGGCCTACACGCACACCGACGAAAACAGCCATCTGGTCGGGGAGTTCGCCATCGGAACGAACCTCGAACTGAAGCATGTCATCGGGCAGATTCTGCAAGACGAGAAATTTCCCGGCGTGCACATCGCCTTCGGAAACCCTTATGGCGCGCACACCGGCGCAGAGTGGTATTCCAGCACCCACATTGACGTCGTGGGCTTGCACTTCGATATCTGGGTTGACGGCCAACAAATCATGGAGAAGGGCCGCTTTCTCATCGAGGCCTGAGAATGATCCCAGCGCTGCGCGAGGAGTTCAACCGCAACTTCACTCCGGAGAAATACCGCCAACTCCTCCAGCATTTGGATCAGGCCTGCGGTACGCACATCGGCTTCCGCGTCTCGGAGACGCCCTGCTTTGTACCCAAAGGTTTGCTCGACCAGATGTCGCAGTATGGCCGTGATCTGGTCCTGCAACTTGTGAATAATCCAGAGTACCGCCGGACGTCCGACGCGTCCGTCCCTCCGCAATACAACGTGCCCAATGAATCGCCGCTGCCCATGTTCGTGCAGGTGGACTTCGGCGTGGTGCGCACTGCGACGGGAGAATTGGAGCCGAAACTCGTCGAGCTGCAGGCCTTCCCTTCTCTCTATGGATACCAGGCGCTATCGGCGCATCAATACATTGAGACTTACGAGCTGCCGTCGGATCTAGGCATCTATCTCAGCGGCTACGAGCCTAACTCGTATTGGAAGCTGATGCGCGAGCTCATCGTGGCCGGCCAAGATCCTGAGAACGTCATCCTGATGGAGATCGATCCGGAGCACCAGAAGACACTGCCCGACTTCCTGGTGACGCAGCGGGAACTGGGGATCGCGATCGTCGACATTCTGTCGCTGAAGAGGCGCGGCAAGAAGCTCTTTTATACGAAGGACGGGCGCGAGGTTGAGGTTCGACGCATCTACAACCGCTGCATAGTGGACGAGCTCGAACGCAAAGGGGTGACTCTGCCTTTCGATCTGCGGGAGGAACTCGACGTCGAGTGGGCGGGCCATCCTAACTGGTATTTTCGGATCAGTAAATTTTCCATCCCGCACTTAAAACATAGGTGCGTGCCGAAGACATGGTTTCTCGACCATCTCCGCGAGTTTCCGAAAGACAACGAGAATTACCTGCTCAAGCCGCTGTATTCGTTCGCCGGAGTCGGCATCAAGTTTTCGCCGACGCAGGCAGACATCGACGCAATCCCAAACGACCAGCGCCACGACTACATTCTCCAGGAGCGGATGCAGTTCGAGCCTGTGATTCAAACACCGCACGGTCCGACGCAAATGGAAATTCGCATGATGTTTGTTTGGCCCGAGGGCGGCGACCTTACGCCCGTGCTGCCGCTAGTGCGCATGGGACGTGGCATGATGATGGGCGTCGATCACAATCGCAATCTGGAATGGGTAGGCGGTTCGGCCGCGTTGTGGGCGTAAGGGAGTGGAATTAACCACGGAGGACACGGAGCGCACGGAGAAAGACAGGTTTTCTTTGTCATTTGTTATCCTGAACAGAGCAAAGCGGAGTCGTCTTTGTGCTCTGAGCGGAGCGATACGGACTCGAGGGGTGACACTCTTGAGGTCTCCTGATTTACTCCGTGCTCTCCGTGGCCTCCGTGGTGAACATTCATTCCTCACCCATAGAATAGAGTTACGGCGCCATCATGTTCCATCCCATCGATGACCTGCGCATAAAGTGGACCAAGGTCGTGCTTCCTCCGGTTTTTCTGGAGGAAGAGATGCCCACAACCGAGACAGCTTCTGCAACGGTCCACCACACTCGTCGTGAGATCTGCGAGATTCTCGCCGGCAGAGACCGTCGTCTCCTGGTGGTGTGCGGGCCGTGTTCGATTCATGACCCGCAAGCTGCGCGCGGGTATGCAAGCCTGCTCCAGGCTGCCATCGCGGAGTTTTCTAAGGAACTGCGCATCGTGATGCGCGTTTATTTCGAGAAGCCCCGCACCACGGTGGGATGGAAGGGATTGATCAACGATCCTCATCTCGACCAGTCTTACCAGATCAATGACGGCCTGCGGCTGGCCAGGCGTCTGCTACTCGATTTGGCGGAAATGGGAGTGCCCGCCGGAACTGAGTTCCTTGACATGATCACTCCCCAGTATTTGGCGGGATTGGTCAGTTGGGGAGCCATTGGCGCGCGTACCACCGAGAGCCAGGTCCATCGGCAACTGGTTTCGGGCCTCTCCTGCCCGGTGGGATTCAAGAACGCTACCTCGGGAGACGTGCAGATTGCCATCGAAGCGGTCTTGTCGGCTGCCCACCCGCATACGTTTCTGGGACACACCAAGCATGGGCAATCTGCGATATTTGTGACAACCGGTAATCAGGACTGCCACGTCATCCTGCGCGGCGGAAGAAGGACCGTGAACTACACCGCCGATGCGGTCGCCCATGTGTGCAGACAGCTACAGGAAGCCGGGCTGCCCCCGCGCGTCATGATTGATTGCAGCCACGCCAACAGCGGCAAAGACCACACTCGTCAGCCTGCGGTTTGCCGCGACGTCGCAGGGCAGATTGCCGAGGGAAACCGCAATATCATTGGCGTCATGTTGGAAAGCAATCTGGTCGCGGGAGCGCAGAAGATGGTCCCAGGCGAACCTTTGGTGTATGGGCAGAGCATCACCGATGCGTGTATGGGATGGGACGAGACATCGGAGTTGCTGGGCGGGCTTGCGAAGGCGGTTCGGGCGGGGCGATAACTGGGCAGGCGGCGGGCCTAACTTACGACGGGGCCCCGTCCGGTTTGGAGCGCCTCCGGACCTCGACAGCTATTCGATCCCAGGACGGCTTCGCTTCGCGGCGATAACACCCTGGAGGGGCGGCGGCAAAGGCGTTAATGAACTTTTGTCCGAGCGCACACTCAAGACGCACCGTTCGGTTCTTAGCCTTTCGGCCCAGGGTTGCAATGGTTGCATGGGACAGCGTTGCATGGGACAGCATTGAGAGTTGCTTCCTGAGATATGCGTCCACGCAGTGTCGGCTAATTTTTGCCGGAACACTACCGCACTCTCTTTGAGCGGAGCAAAGAACCGATTCCGTAACCCAAGTTCGCCGCATCTGCTCGGCGAAAGGTAGCCCGTCCCAACATTTGTTAAGAATTTCCCGAATGTTCCTATGATATAGATCTGTGCCTTTTTCAAAACACTCGTACACTCTCTTGCTAACTGCCGCGAGCCACTCGTCTGGCGAATCCGCTGAGTAGGACTCACCCGAGTGTGGGTCGCCCGGTTCCGCCACAATCAAGACAAGTTCGACATTGTCGAGTTGCCCCAACGCACCGCAAAATCCACGTGGGACATGGCCGTTCGCCGGAATCCACCGCATGCTTGTACATATGGATTCAAAGCCGTGGCACGGATTGTAGGCGGGCCGAAGCACATCACTCAATTCACGGCAAGGAAGCAAGCTATCATTTTTCATAGATCCCCATTGAGCGCTTCTGGGCGGCTTAAGCGATTTTTCTTTCTGCCCCTATACGCGGCCACGGAGGCGAACGATCCACGCGGGGAGCACACATCAATTCTGAAAGCACTAGTCGGCGGAAACGGCCGTGCTAGCCTTCTCCTGCACGCTTTCCTTCGGTGCGCCCATCAGATACTCATTGATCGACTTGGCCGCCTTGCGCCCGGCGCCCATGGCGAGGATCACGGTTGCGCCGCCGGTAACGATGTCGCCGCCCGCGAACACGCCCGGCTTCGAGGTCGCGAGGTCGTCGTTTGCCGAGATGTATCCGCGCTTGGTCACCGCCAGTCCCGGAGTGGTTGACTGGATCAACGGGTTCGCCGATGTACCGGCCGCGATGATCGCGACCGAGCACGGCGTAACGAACTCTGTGCCCTTAATTGGCACCGGGCTGCGGCGTCCCGAATCATCCGGCTCGCCCAGTTCCTGGCGGATGCACTTCACGGCGGTGAGATTACCTTTCTCGTCGCCGAAAAACTCCACCGGATTCACCAGCATCTCGAAGTGAACGCCCTCGTCCTTGGCGTGATGCACTTCTTCCACGCGGGCTGGCATCTCCACCAGAGTGCGGCGGTAAAAGATACTGGCGGTCTTTGCGCCCAGGCGTAGCGCGCTGCGCACCGCGTCCATCGCGGTGTTGCCGCCTCCGACCACGATCACGTCGCGGTCCTTGCAAGGATAGAGCGGCTCGTCGTACTGGGGGAAAAGATAAGCCCGCATCAGGTTCACGCGGGTAAGAAACTCGTTGGCCGAATAGACACCGTTAAAGTTCTCTCCCGGAACTTTGAGGAAGCGGGGCAGACCAGCGCCGGTCGCCACGAAGATGGCGTCGAATCCTTCCTCTTGCATCAGTTCGTCAATCGTGACCGTCTTGCCGACCACAACATTCGTCTCGAACTCAACGCCGCGGCGGCGTAGCACCTCAATCTCGTGACGGACAATATCCTTGGGCAACCGAAACTCTGGAATGCCATACACCAGAACGCCGCCGAGTTCGTGCAGAGCTTCAAACACGTGCACCTGGTGTCCCATCTGGATAAGGTCGCCAGCGCACGCCAGGCTCGCCGGGCCGCTGCCGATGAGGCCCACCTTCTTGCCCGTGGCAGGCGCGGACACGGGAGATCCGAACTGTCCTGTCTCGCGCTCCCAATCCGCCACGAAGCGCTCCAGGTAGGCAATTCCAACCGGCTCGCCCTTCTTGCCCAGCACACAACCCGACTCGCACTGGTCTTCGACCGGACATACGCGTCCGGTGATCGCGGGCAGCGCATTGTCCTCGCGGACCTTCGACGCCGCGCCCTGGTAATCACCTGCGAGTATGAGATCGATCACCGCTCGCACGTCCACCGACACCGGACACTTCTCGACGCAGCCGGGCTTGGGACATTCAATGCAGCGCAGCGATTCCTGCCGTGCTTGCTCGATAGGGAAACCGAGGTTTACTTCCAGGAAGTTGTGGGCGCGCACCTCGGGATTTTGTTCGGGCACTCGCTGCCGTGGCAGCTTTACCCGTTCCTTGTTCGGCAGCGGATTATTGCTGGGAACTTTATTACTCATCGAACACCCCCGCCTCAATGGCGGCGCATTCGCGGCGCATCGCCATACTCTCTCGCAGACTTCGCAACTCGCCTTCCGGATCGGCCTGCAAGCGCTCGATGCTGGCACGCTCCTGCTCGCGATACATGTTGTTGCGCTGCGTCAGGACCTCGAAGTTGACCTGGGTGGCATCGAAGTCGGGGCCGTCCACGCAGGCAAATTGGCTGGTGTTGTTCACCAGAACGCGGCAGCCGCCGCACATCCCGGTACCGTCCACCATGATGGAATTCAAACTGACGATGGTCTTGATCTTGTGGGGGCCGGTGAGATTCGCCACGGCGCGCATCATCGGCACCGGACCGACGGCCAGCACGTAATCCACGTCGCCGGCGGCAACCAACTCCTTCAGCTTGTCGGTGACCAGACCTTTCTGGCCGTAACTGCCATCGTCGGTAACGACATAGGTTTCGTCGCTGACGGCGCGGACCTCATCTTCCAGGACGAGCAGATCTTTGCTGCGTGCTCCGACGATGGAAATGACTTTGTTCCCTGCCCGCTTCAGTTCCCGAGCGGTGGGGTAGGCCATGGCGGTTCCCACGCTGCCGCTTACCACGACCGTCGTCCCAAACTTTTCGATTTCAGAGGGCTTGCCGAGAGGACCGACTACGTCGAGGATGGAGTCGCCGGCCTCCAGCATGCTGAGCAGCATGGTGGTCTTGCCGATAGCTTGCACCACGATGGTGACTGTGCCGGCCTTGGGGTCGGCATCGGCGATGGTCAGCGGGATTCGTTCCCCATACTCATCCAGCCGCACAATGACAAACTGTCCCGGCCGCTGCTTGCGCGCGATACGGGGAGCCTTGATCACAAAAAGCTTGATACCTCGCGCCAGCGGGCGCGCTTCTACAATAGCGAACACAGTACCCTCCACTCTTGATTCTGCGGGGGTACGCACACTCAGTCTGTGGCATACGTCACAGACCCGGCGGACATAGCGCACATTGGCGGCGAGAGCAATGAAAAGTGCCGTTCAAGCTACGATGAGTAGGTTTTACTTGCGACGTCCGGGGCACGTTTTCGGTGTTTATTAGCCTCATTCCCTGCCCCAAGGGAAATTGGCTCCAGCGTGAGGTGCGGCACTCGTCCAAACCTACGGGCCGGTTACCAAGTACAGCAGCGTATTCATTACAAATCTGTTAAATTGGCACTCTTCTGGCGCCAAGGCGAATCCAAACAGAAGGTGAGTTGTATCCAGGAGTCAAATCCATGGATGAGAGAACCGAAATGGGCCATCTGCTGAGAGTCTCGCTGGTGTCAGGCGCTGTCTATCCGCTGGCAAGACGGAAATCGTTTCTGGTGTTGGTGATTGCCCTCACGTTGCTGGCGCCATCGTGGTCCGTCGCACATGCCCAAGGACACCCGTCCGACGCAACTGCGACAGAGCAGACTCCGGCGACCGAGGCGGTCCTACCCGATGCACCCTCCGCCGCAAAAGATCACCAGTCGAGCTCGTTCGGGAAATCGTTGGGGACCGCGGTCAAGACGATTGGCGACGACGAACTCCATATCGTCAAGTCGCCGTTTTCGGTAAGCGCTCTTAAATGGGATGCTCTGGCCGTGGGCGCCACAGGGGTCCTGATCGCGAACGACGAGAGCGTTGCCCACCAAGTCTCGCCGAGCTGGCACAACACCAGCATCAACATCTCTAATGCCGGCGTATATGGTTTGGGCGCGGCGGCCGGAGGCATCTTCGTCACCGGATTGATTACTCACAACGAGCACGCTACCGACACGGGGATACGCAGCGCGGAGGCAAGCGTCGACAGTGTCATCCTGTACGCCGCACTGAAAGCGGTCCTGGCGCGGCAACGGCCCTACACCGGCGCGGGCGAAGGGAAATTCTTCTCCGGCAATTGGACGAGCGGTTCCTTTCCCTCGGGACACGCAACCTTCGCCTGGACGCTCGCCTCTGTCATGGCGCACGAGTACCCGAACTGGCCCATGCGTCTGCTGATGTACGGAGCGGCAACTGCGGTCAGCACAACCCGTGTGACCGGTGGAGTGCACTTCCCTGCCGATGTCTTTTCGGGATCGGTAATCGGATATGGCGTGGGAACCTACGTGGCGCATAAGGACAGGCAAAAAGCTCCATCGCCACATTCGCAGAACAAGATTAAGCGCGCGCAGAACGCGGTCCTGGAACATGTGGCCATTGGGGCGCAGTGATGGCCCTGCTTGAGAAGACTGCCGACGCAGTTGCTTCATGCCTGCGAGAAAACAGGCGCCGGCTTTTGGAGGGCCGTCAACTTCACTTCATACAAAACTTTTACCTGAAAGTAACAGTTCCAAAGAGAAGCCGCGACAGAACGATGCCACCCAGCAAAGCCAGACTGATGCTCAAGAGCGTACCTATCAGGAAGTACTCAGCAAACCTTGGTCCTTTGAGTTCCGGAAGACGGGCAATCGATTTGCCGGTGAGGATCAAGCCAATCATGGCCGGCGACTGCACCAGCACGGCAGTCAAAACCAGGAACCGTTCCAGCCATCCGATATACAGGCCGGCATTGCGAAGCTCCGCCGCATTTTCTCCCTTGGTGTCGGGAAGCTGAAGGGTCAGTGAGCGGGTAAGATAACGGACCAGGTATCCACCGCCAAATATCACTGCCACGTAGAGCACAGCTACCGTCAGCATGTGCAACTGTTCGGCCTCCGACCAGCCAATTGCAGCCTTGACATCGCTCCAACGATATTTAGTGAAGGCCCAGGTGAGCGCAACAATTGTGGCTAGATGAAATGCTTGATCCAGCAAGAACAACCCGGTGGAATCACCAAATATCTTTCTGTCCACCAGCCGGTTCTTCAAGAAGTCCAACCCGACGTGAAACGCAATGTAAGCGACGATCAGCAGTTGCACGGGCCCAGACCACAGCGGCGTGCTGGTGAAGATCAGCAGAAGCGCAATCAGCACGATGAAGTGAATGGCCCCGTGCTTGAAGTAGGGCAGCTTGCGATTTTTCTTGCCCAACGCGATGGAGTCGGTCTGAAGCGGAAAATCGGCCAGCAGATGAGCCAGCAGGATCGCCAGGAACGTGCGGAATGCGTTTTGCATAGCAGGATGGCTTTGCACATTAAGTTCAAGTTCCCCTCCATTGCACAAAAACTCCCTGTCCTGCACAAAAAGTATAATTGCTCATGCCTCGACTTCAGCATCTGGTCGGCAAGACCGTCCTTGTAAAGGTGTCGTTCCTCCAGCCCGACGAGTGGCAGCAGTTCACGCTCCACGATGTCGAAATCAGCGGCATCTGGGTCGAAAGCCAGCACTTCACAGATTGGCTACTCGCACAAGGCAACGTCCCAGCGTTTCCAAAAACATTCCTAGTATTTCTATCCTTTGCCCAAATCCAAGCACTCGTCGCCGGGAGCGAGCATCTAGACCAAACGGCCCTTTCGGAAAAGGCGTTCGGTTTATGAATTCAACTTGCTCGGGAGTCATGTGGCCCCACCCCCGCTGTTTTGAATTTGATTCGGGCATTTCACACCTTTTCGCAAAATGAAAAAGGCCCGCTGCACGGCGGGCTGTTCTTATACGTCAAAACCTCAGTCTGCCAAGCAGGATTTTGCGGGTGATGACAACTTCACAGTCGTAGTCGCCCCCGGATTGACAATGATGCCGGGAGCATCGACTACCCAAAAAGCATCATTAAATCCTGCGCGCCCGCTTGCGAGTATGCTGTATTCCCCCGGATGGGGGACGGCGATCCTGAACACCCCGTTTTCATCAGTCTCGGTTATGAGTATCTGCCAACCCTTATGTTTTGCCGACGCCCAATCCCGTGTTTGAGACAAGGCATCTTGGTAATTCTGCAAGTGCTTAAGGCACGCCAGCTTGTCGCTCCAAGCCATTCCCTCCGGTGATGCAAACACCTTCAGGAACTCTTCCATAACCTTGTTGTAGTTATCCATCCAAGCATGACCGGCGGAATCCGCATCTTCCGGATTTGCGTTCGCCACTTTCACGCTGCGGTATAGGTAGAGCAAATAGACATCCGCCATCCTCGCTGGTTTCAGGTCGCCACTTTTCGTGATGAGAAACACAGAGCCAGACACGACTCCAGCCTTAACGGACGGCGACTTCTGCTGCTGCGCGCCCACAATCGTCGCAAGCACCAACAGGGCCAGCAATCCAAACACCTTCCGCCATTGAAGTTGCTCCGCAACAAGAAAATTCTCAGCCTGCATCAATTACGCACCCAGCCTTTCATTTTCTCTGCGCTCGAAAAGCCCGCTCCTGATAAGGGTTCTCGGCACATCTGCTTAGAATCCGCATTTCTCGTTAAGCACACCTCAGAAAATGCTCTACGCAAATTCCTATCATGTAGTAGAGGGGCCAGAAGTGTGCGCTCTTGCTGTGATGGGCAAGCGCAAAACGTCTGGCCTCTTCGTATTGCTGACGGAGACCGGAGTTCCGTGCGGAACGGAGCACCCTTTGCAACGGCTGTCCATCCGGTTCGACTCCGGCTCCGGTCTCCACAACACCGTATCGCAACCTGCTCGCGCTAGTTCACCGAGGTGAATCATGCCTTCTTCGCCTTCTTCAACTTGCGAGGCTTTGGCCTAGTAATCCTTGAACCAGTCACCGTACTCGCTTCCGAATTCGGTGAGCCTTAATGTATCGCCCTTGGGAGGACGTGGCTTCTCACTGCTCTCCCGTATTTTCTTCAGCCTTGCAGTGATCTCCTCAATTCTGTTGAGCACCAATTGCGGCGATTTGGTGTAGTCCAAAGCAACTCTGACGCCACTAAGCATAAGTTCGTCGATGCCCCACAAGAACCTGTAGTCTTCCTCCGCAACATCGAAGAACTGCTCCGCGTCTTTAGTCACGCGCCGCCCTATTATTTCTGTATTCCCCCCAACGTATGACCCCTTAGTCTTGACCTCCCGAAACAACTGACGAGCTAAATGGACTGTAACCGCTGTCGAGAGTCCGGGAATCCACATCTTCTCAATCAAGTACTCGGCCAATATAGAGCCGCTTCCGGCCACAGCATGGTCGTCTGCCTCTGCCAAGGCATCTCTATCCGTTTGCAGCAGACCCCAATCCTTTTGTCCGTCTTGGATACCGCAAACGAGTTGCACAAAGGGACGGTCAGGGTCATCCGGTTTCCAGTACTTGAAAATTGAGTCGCTGTGTACGGCGGCGATTACTTTCTCCACCGCATCTTTGATATTCGCGAGCGTCGGCTGGGAAAGTGCGGAAACAGCATCCCTAATCTTTTGGCACACCGCGTCAATGTAGACTCCATCGCCCGCCCCTCCAATAATGATGTCGTACGACTTGCTTTGACCGTAGTACTTGGCAAGCTTGTGCCCCTGAAACCGCACCGCTCCGTAAGTGATCTCCGTGTCGGCGGCAACGACGAAGCCATCTCTACATTTGAATCCCGCAACCAAGGTCATGTTTTTCGCCTTTGGCCGCTCCAACTTTGGGTGCGGCTTCGGAAGTGTCCGTACCATTTAACACCCCCTCCGCCAACCCTGCCCGAGCCGTGCCTGCACAAGAAGTCCAGAGGCTGCACAAAAAGTCACAGCACACCGGCCCTTTCCGGGCCTTCTTGTGCAAAGCCCTTGACTGTCGCCCTTTACTGCCTTAGCCATAGTTCCCTCGCAAAATGAAAAAGGCCCGCCATGTGGCGGGCTGTTCCTACGTGTCAAAAAGTGACCTAGTGCGGCTGCTTCGCCAACTTCGCCTGCCTTGAAAGTTCAGCTTCTATCCCCTTAAAGAATTGGGAAGCGATTTCCTCCCCCACTTCCAGCGCCATCACGCCCCGCCCATCCGAACTTCGTGCCTGCATCCCCAGCGTCACAAGAACTAAATCGCCATACGAGTCATCAACCACGACGCTGCACGCGACATCCCCTATCGTCGGAAAGTCGTGAAAGCTCAGCGTTTTCGTTTCGCGGTCAAGGAACGTCACGTGCCATTTTAGCTGCGCGACCTTGACAGCGGCGTTGAACACCTGATCGGAAGTACCCTTGAATGTCGCCGTCTTGCTGATATTGCTCGCATTCAGCATCACACTGCACATCACAGCGCAAATGACAAACAGCAATCCGGCTTGCACAGCAGTCTTGCGTTTCATAGAAAATTCTCCGCTCGCGCTAATTCCGCACCCACCGTTTCATTTTCTTCGTGCTCTGAAGCCCTCTATTTACGGGCCTTCCAGCGCACATTGCTTAGAATCCGTATTCTCGTTAAGCACGCCTCAGAAATAAGCTCCACGCAAATTCCTATCATGTAGTAGAGGGGCCAGAGTCCTGCGCTCTTGCTGTGACAGGCAAGCGCAAAACGTCTGGCCTCTCTTGTCGCTGGCGGAGGTGGTGCCTCCGCCATTTCCGATGCGGCAGCGATGGGGGCGTAGCTCAACTGGTAGAGCAGCGGTCTGAGATATCGCGGGATGCCCGTTCGAGTCGGGTCGCCTCCACCACATTGCATCGAAACGTGCCCGAGCAAAGTTGCGAAGTCCGGTCATGCGTTCTTGGACTTCTTCAGTTTGCGGGGGCGATTCCAATAGGGCGACTTGCACCTCGGACAAACGCGCGGTTCGGTCGCGCGATTCTTGCGTGGCACCCACTCGTGCCCGCAGCGCGTGCAGCGGTAGCCCTTGAGTTTTAGTGTCGTTAGTACCATACGTAACTACGTATATACCAAGTAGGGTATTACTGTCAAGGGAATAATCTTCGGCTTCTCTCCTTATTTCCTTGACAAGTATATACCTAATTAGTAATATAGTTCTCAGGTAAGAGAGGCACTTATGGAAGACCTGAGAGAGCAGCGCGGAATCGTACTGGCGGCCACAAAGAGGATTCAGCGGCACGGCGATTGCTGGCTTGTGCCGTCGCAGAGCGGCAAGGGCGTCTATGCGGTCAGGCATCTGGCCGAGACAAACCCCGAGTGCTCCTGCCCCGACTACGAGGCGCGCCACCGGAACTGCAAGCACATCTACGCGGCCATCTACGTTATGCGACGTGAACAAAATGCCGACGGCAGCACCACAGTAACGGAGACCGCCACATTTACGGCCACAAAGCGGGTCACGTATCCCCAAGTATGGTCTGCCTACAACGCCGCACAGACCAACGAGAAGGACAAGTTCCAAGCCCTGCTGTTCGACCTGTGCCGTGGCGTTGCCGAGCCGCGGGTGCGGAGACTTGGCCGTCCGCCCCTGCCCATTTCCGACGCCATCTTCAGCGCGGCGTTCAAGGTGTACTCGACGTTCAGCGCAAGGCGATTCATATCCGACCTGCGCGAGGCGCAAGCACGCGGCTACGTCTCCAAGCTGCCCCACTTCAACTCGATTTTGAACTACCTCGACAACGCCAACATGACGCCCGTCCTGCGCGGCCTCATCGTGCAGAGCAGCCGCCCGCTCCAGAGCGTTGAAACCAGCTTCGCGGTCGATTCCTCCGGTTTCGCAGCATCCCGCTTCACCCGCTGGTATGACGTGAAGTACGGCGAAAAGCACGTCAAGCAGGATTGGGTCAAGTGCCATCTCATGTGCGGAGTCAAAACGAACATCGTGACCGCCGTGGAAATCGAAGGGATGTACACGAACGACACGCTGATGCTCGCGCCGATGGTCAAGACGACCGCCGAGAATTTCTCCATCGCGGAGGTTTCGGCGGACAAGGCTTACGGCAGCCTCTCCAACACGGACGCTGTTACCAAAGCCGGAGGCACCCCGTTCATTGCGTTCAAGGGCTCGGCGACCGGCAAGGCGGGCGGGACGTTCGAGCAGATGTACCATTACTTCATGTTCAAGCGGGACGAATACCTCGCGCACTACCACAAGCGGTCGAACGTGGAGTCCACCTTCAGCATGATGAAGCGCAAGTTCGGCGACTCGCTGCGCAGCAAGAGCGATGTGGCGATGGTCAACGAGACGCTTTGTAAGGTGCTCTGTCATAATCTGGTAGTGCTCATCCACGAAATGTACGAACTCGGCATCGACCCCGTTTTCTGGAACTGCGTGGCCTAGCGCCGCTTGAACATACGCTCCAGCAGACCGAAGTATCTCCGCTCCATCTCGGTACGCACGGCGCGGGCGGCGGCAATCCGTTCCGCTTTCCTTTGCCGAGCGACCACTATGTCCTCCCTGACGTACTTCACCAGCAAGCGGAACGAGCCTGCGCCACAGGTAAGCAACGCGAGAGCGAGCGCCAGCCACAACCAATGCCAGGTCATGCGCAAGTCCTTCGGCTTGACGCCCCGCCACGTGAGGAACGCCACAACACCGCCCACCACCGTGGCCACCGCGACCAGCACTGCGCCGATGACCCTAAGAATGCGCATCGCCCGGAGTCCTCCCTCTCGCACATCATAGCCCCCTCCGATTCCTGCACAATAAGTCGGGAGAATTCGGCGGGCTGCACAAATACTCGCCGCAAGGCACACTTTCGTGTAACACTTTCGGGCGATTTTGTGCAAAGCCATAGCAGGATGCAAAAAGATGATTTTTGCACAAAAACGTGCAAATCAGAAATAACTGCGAATTATGGCTTCCACGGCCTGGCACGTCTCTTCCATTTGCCAATGATGCGCTCGACGTAAGTTTCTAGACACAGTCGACACGTTCACGCCCAATTTCTTCGCTGCCAGTTCCTGATTACCCGTACTGATCTGGGCCAGAATCGTCTCCCACTGCTTCGCGGATACATCCTGAAGCAAGGTGTCGTGCAGGCGATAGATGGTATTAGCGATCAGGTCGAACACTGCGTTGCCGGAAACGAAACCGGTGAGTGTGGGGTCTTTCCCGGCCCTGTCGGCTTTGAGTCGGTCGGCCGCCAGTCGGGCCCGCTCGAAGGCCTCGCCGCCGGCGAACTGATTGACCGGCTTCTTGCGCGGTTCGCTCACCTTGCCAATGCCAATCGCAATCCAGAGATGCATGGGATAGAAGTTACGTCTAAGGTCGAGGACCACATGTGGGATCGCCTGGGGGCTGTACAGGACTGCCTGAAACTCGTCCCACGCGGTGACCGCATAGTCAGAAAGGACAAGCTTCTGGCGGACGTGCAATCTCGAGAGCGGACGCAACTTCGCATCCCGTTTCCGTCGAAAGTCATCGATGCGACGGGAGTCGATGACATCCGCCGTGATGACGGCATACATTTTGTCTGAGGCCACAAAAACCTCACTTGCACGTTTTCGTGCAAATTAGACATTATTGCACGAAAACGTGCAAGTCGAGTTTTTGCAGGCACAGCTTTGCAATAGGATCGACGGCTTCAAAGCCGAAACGGTTAACGGCCTAGACAACGAAGTACTTCGCCGCGGGATGATGCACGACGATGGCGGAGGTGCTCTGCTCGGGATCGAGCAGAAATCCGGTGGTCAAATGCACACCGATGTTTTCGTCCGGATGCAACAGTGCGAACAGCTTCGTCTGGTCTTCCAGATTGGGGCACGCCGGGTAACCAAATGAATACCGCGAGCCGCGATACTTCTGGTGGAAGAGGTCGCGGACATGCGGCGAGTCGTCGCCGGCGATTCCCAATTCCTGACGAATGAGCTTATGCGACAGCTCGGCCAGCGCTTCGGCCGACTCCACGCTGAGCCCGTGCAGGTAGAGATACTTGGTGTACTCTCCGCCTTCAAACAGCTTCTGGGTCTCGCGCGAAGCTATCGCACCTATGGTCACGCACGACATGGCAAGAACATCCATGCGCCCGCCGCTCTTAGGCAACAGGAAGTCGGAGATGCACAAATGCCGCCCTTCGCGCTGGCGCGGGAAGGTGAAGCGCAGCGTCTCCGGCGGAACCGCATCGCCCTGCTTCCAGCCTTGCGGCAGGTTGTATACGATGACGTCGTTGCCGTCGCCCTGCGCTCCGAAGTGTCCGTACACAACTTTTGGCTCGAACCAGGCCGCCGCGATCACTTCCTCTTCGAGGTTCTTGAGAATGGGGCGATACTTGGTCTCGACCAGCCGACCGTAGTCTTCCTGCGAGGCCGTCTTCAACTGCCACTGGTTCTTGAACAGCGCGGTCTCGTTGATGTACTGGAAGATTTCGCGCAAGTCGAAGTCTTGCGGCTTCAGTACGCGAATGCCCCAGAAAGCAGGCTGCGGAATGTTCGGCGCAGGGGCAATCTCGATGCTGGGCGCAGTAGGTGCGTCTCCATCGCCACTGGCGACTGCTGCCCGGACGAACTCTTTGATGACCTTGCCCTCCGCGATGCGCTTCTCGCGTGCGCCATTGGGCGACGCGAGGTCCTCCATGATGTGAAGCCCGGCAAAGGCGTCATCGGCATAGAAAATGCCGCCGTTGTATTCGCGCCGCAGATCGTCTTCCACGTACTTGCGGGTCAGCGCGGCGCCGCCGCAGATCACCGGGAAGTCGAGCTTCTGGTGATGCAGGTCCTGCACCACATACTTCATCTCCAGCGTGGACTTCACCAGCAAGCCACTCAGCCCGATAGCATCGGCTTTCTCGGCCAGGGCCGCTTTGATGATGGTGTCTGACGGTTGCTTGATGCCGAGATTCACAACCCGATAGCCGTTGTTGGTAAGGATGATGTCCACCAGGTTTTTGCCAATGTCGTGGACGTCACCCTTCACCGTGGCGAGCACGATGGTCGCCTTCTGGCTACCCTCTTTCTTCTCCATCTTGGGCTCGAGATAGGCGACGGCCGCCTTCATCACGCCCGCGGAGTCGAGCACGGATGGCAACTGCATCTTGCGCGCGCCGAACAGGTCGCCCACGGTGCGCATTCCGTCGAGCAGCACGTTGTTGATAAGCTCCAGCGGCGTGTAGGTGACGAGCGCCTCTTCCAGTAATTCGGCGAGTGACTTCTTGGTCGCACCGTCGCCAATCGTCTTTTCGCCATTGATAATCGACCACTTCAGCTTATCTTCGATCGAGAGCGTGTCCACATGCGCGGTGGTGGTCTCTTCCTTGCCCTTGGTGCCGGCAAAGTGCGCCATGTAGACCTGAAGCGGGTCGCCGTTCGACTTATCGTAGTAAATCAGCTTGCGCGCCAGATCGACTTCCGCCTCGGGAATCTTGTACAGCGGATAAATCTTGCTGTAGTTCACGATGGCCATGTCGAGGCCATTGTCTACCGCTTCGTGCATGAAAACGCTATTCAGGATTCGGCGTGAATAGGCATTCAATCCGAAGGAAATATTGCTGACCCCGAGGATAGTCTTGACGTCGGGCAGCTCGGCCTTAATCGCCTTCACCGCTTTCAAGGTTTCGATGCCGGCGGTTCGATAATCATCCTGGCCGGTCGAGATGGGCAGTGTCAGCGCGTCGAAGATGAGATCGACCGGACGGATGCCGTATTTGTTTACCGCCAGATCGAAGATGCGCTTGGCAATCGCCAGCTTCTTCTCCGCCGTAAGCGCCATGCCATCTTCGTCGATGGTCAAGGCGATGACGGCCGCGCCGTAACGCTTGGCCATGGGGAGAACTTTGGAGGTGCGCTTCTCACCGTCCTCAAGGTTGATGGAATTGATGATCGCCTTGCCGGGAATGCGCTTCAACGCTTCTTCCACGACATCGGCTTCGGTGGAGTCGATGGTGATCGGCGCGGGCACACGCGTGGCAATCTTTTCGAGAATGTTGCTGATGTAGCCCTTCTCGTCTTCGCCAACGATCGCGCAGCACAGGTCGAGCATATGCGAGCCTTCATTCACCAGCTTCTTGGCCAGGGTGAGAATCGCGTCATAGTTCTGGGTGCGGACCATGTTCTTGAAGTGCTCGACGCGAGTGGTGGTGTTCATCTCCTCGGCCACGATCAGCGGCTTAGGATCGAGATCGAGGGGCACCATCGAATACGCGCTGGCCGCGGCGGCGGTGACTTTCACATCGCGCTTTGCGGGCTCAAGATTGGCGCAGGTTTCCGCAACTGCCTTCAGGTGCTCGGGCGTGGTACCACAGCAGCCGCCAACAATGCGCACGCCGTATTCGGTAATGAATTGCTTGTGATAGTCGGCCAGCTCCTGCGGCTGCAGCAGGTACACCGCGCGGCCCCCTTGGTTCTGCGGCAACCCAGCATTGGGCAGGACGGAAACATGCTTCGGCGAGTTCGCGCCCAGGTAGCGGACCGCATCGTTCATCTCTTTCGGGCCGGTAGCGCAGTTCAGACCGATCGCAGCAACGTCGAACATCTCCAGCGTGGTCAGCGCCGCCCCGATCTCGGTGCCAAGCAGCATCGTGCCGGTAGCTTCCAGCGTGACTTGCACCTGGATGGGCACGTTCTTGCCGGTTTGCTGCAATGCGTCGAATAGGCCGACCAGTCCGGCCTTCGCCTGAAGGATGTCCTGGCAAGTCTCCAACAGGAGAACATCAACTCCCCCTTCGATAAGAGCGACCGCCTGCTCGGTGTACGAGGCGGCCATGTTGTCGAAGGTGATGTGCCCGAGCGACGGTAGCTTTGTCGTCGGACCGATGGAACCCGCAACAAAGCGTTTGCGTCCGTTGGATGAGAAACTCGCAGCGACTTCGCGAGCCAGCTTGGCAGCGGCGAAGTTGATCTCGTGTACTTTGTCCTGCAGGTCGTATTCCGCCAACACGACGCGCGTCGCCCCGAACGTATCGGTCTCGACCACGTCGCAGCCCACGTTGCAGAAGGCAGCGTGGATGTCCTTAACGATGTCAGGCCGGCTCAACACCAGGAGTTCGTTGCAGCCTTCCTTGCCCCAGTAGTCGTCCACCGAGGGGTTGCGGGCCTGGATGCTGGTGCCCATGGCACCGTCGTAGATGACGACGCGTTCCTGCACGGCTTGTAGAAAGTCGCTCATTGGTCCTTGTATTGCGGTCTTCCGGAAGGCAATCACTACGGGATGCCAAGCGCCGAGCGCGATTTGCCCAACTGGATCAAAACGTCGCTGGCAGCGGGAAATAGGAAAGACTCGCGATGCTAGTTAAGTATCGCAGTTTCTCTTGCCAGGCGAAAGTTCCGCGCAGCAAAGTGCAGCGTTCGCAGCCGGGTGGGGCTTTCCGCGCATTGAGGGGCTGCCGAAAAAGTCGTTGCCATGGGAAGAAACAGCAGATTCCGGGACGATGTACATAGAGATGGAGTATATGTACATTCAGTGATAGACTGAAACCCGAAAGGGGGACGATCTAATGGCCACGACAAAGAATCGATCGCACAAGCACTTTCAGTTGGACTCCGTGAAAATCAAGCGCGCCCAAAAAGCGTTGCGGGCCAAAACTGAGACGGAGACCATCGAGCGCGCACTGGATTTAGCCATCGCCGAACACCAGAAGAACCGATTGGTTCTCGAAGCCAACGAACGTTTTGTCGAGAGCGGCATTGACATTAAAGATGTGTACGGCAGGCTGGGTGGCTAGATGCGGCCCGCGCTCTTCGACTCTTCCCTCTACATATCCGCTTTGCGCCGGGGAAGCGATGCAGCTCTCGGGCTCAGGCGATTGGCCCCGGACGCACCAGTTTGGTTGAGTTCGGTAGTACTCGAAGAACTCTATGCTGGCGCACGCGACCGCGATCGGCACGTGGTGGAGCGATTGGAGCGCGATTTTGACAGAGCGAAGCGGATCCTGGTACCGAATCTCAGCGACTGGGCTCAAGCCGGAAAAGTGCTGGCTCGCCTGGCGATCAAGTATGGTTACGAGCAAATCGGACAGGGACGGCTGACGAATGACGCACTGATTGCGATGAGCGCAGGGCGACTGGGCATCCGAGTGATCACAGCCAACGAACGAGACTTCAGCAGGCTCGCCGAATTTCGCACTTTTCAGTGGCAGGTGACCACCGTTTAATCCGCGTCAGTCGGTTCAGTGGCCCCCTGTCTTGATCACCTGCAGGACGGCCAGGCCATTGACCGGCAACTGCAGGGTCAGGCTTCCATCGCTCAGCTCGCGGTATTCGGGATCGGGCAATTGGGACTGCTCCCGCAGCTCCCGAATCTGATTTTGCGTGGGGTAACGCGGTTTGCCCATCTTCTCGTACAGCGCCAGGGTATTGCCATGCTCCGCATCCACGCGGCTGACGCGAACACCAGAATCAGGCTCGACTCCCTTGATGCCGAGTTTTACCGTCCGCGGCGCGCCGGTCGAACCGGGATTCGCGATGTTCCACAGCGCGATAACCAGCGCTCCTGCGCTCGTCTTTGTGACCAGCACACTCTGGCTGTTGTTTTCGATGCGTTGATCGCCAAGGCGGTGGAGTACTTGCAAGGCATAAAACGAAGGCTTGGGAATGCCGCCCGCGGCAATTACTCCAAAGCCGCCGTAAAACGGCTCCTTCACTACGCCCTGCTCTTCAAATACGTCCGAGAAGGTCCAATAGGACATCATTTGCGTCAAGCCGTCGCACTGGCTGATGGTCGCCGCCAGCCATGGACCCATGTAGATGGAATCGGTCACCTCGACGTGGTTGTCGTAAGCGGCATTAAACTCGCTCCAGATCAGGGGTAGATCGGGAAGTGCCGAGGCCTTGATCTCGTCATGCACTTTCTTAACTGCGCGACACACCATTTGGTCGCGTGGAATGTTCTCGCTGGTGTGGAAAACATCGGCGGCCTTGTCGTTGCCGTACACGTGGCTGGAGACAAAATCCAGGGGAACATGCGTCTGCGTCGCGTGCTTGATCATGGCATCGACCCAAGCGGCTTGAGCGGTCGCCGGACCGCCGACTCGCAATTGCGGGCCCACCGCCTTGATGTCCCGGGCCGTGTGGTCGTACAGCTCGAAGTACGATTCCTGCTTGGGAGTTCCCGTCCAGAAGTCGAGGTTGGGCTCGTTCCACACCTCGAAGTACCAGCTCGCGACCTCTTCCATGCCGTATCGATCGACCAGGTGCTTCACGAATTGAGTAATCATGTCGTCCCACTTGGCGTAGTCCTTCGGGGGTGAGACGTTGGGACGATACCAGAACGATTGCAAATCCTGTCGCGCAGCCAGCTGGTAAGGCATGAAGCTAAACTCGACGAACGGCTTCACGTCGTTGGCCAGCAGATTGTCGTAGATCTGGTCAACGTATGAGAAGTTGTAAATTGGATGGCCTTGCTTGTTTTCGCTATAAATCCCCACGTCATCGTCGAGAATGGCGTGAAAACGCACGTAATGAAATCCGGTGATTTGGTAGACCCAGCGCAAATCGCGGCGATAGGAGTCGCGCAAGCTGAGGATGGCCCGGCCCGAACCGAACATCTGCTCCCAGAAATGGGGAAACGGATGGGTGGGCGCGTCGGCATCAATCGTAATTGTTTCCGCCGGCGCCTGGGCCAGCAGTGGCAGCGAGAAAAGCGCCAAAACAACCAGGAACTGCAGCGAGCGAAATCGCAAACGCATCGGTGTCTCCAAGGATCCAGGGAGGCAAACATGCCGTCTCTCCATAGTGTCCTACATCTGGCGCTTTTCGTCCTGTGGTAGGGAGAGGAACCTCTGCGTTGTAACGTTGCAGGGAACGCGTCCCAAAGCGTATCCCGAAACAGAACGATGTCCTTCGTTTGTTATGGGCTATTTGAGATTCCGCTACGCTGGGCCTGGCATCCCATATATCGTTCCAAGGGAAAGGACCTAACGTGAAACATAGGAAGCTGGGAAAGTCGGAGTTGCAAGTTTCGGTGGTGGGCCTCGGGTGCAACAACTTCGGATTTGTCGCGAACATGGATGTGGCGGCATCGCGCAAAGTCGTCGACCAAGCGATCGACACCGGCATCAACTTTTTCGACACTTCCGACAGCTACGGCAGCTCGGAAGAAATCCTAGGTGAGGTGCTGGGTGAACGTCGGAAGAAGATCGTGCTGGCGACCAAGTTCGGGTCTCAGTTGGACCAGGAAGGCAGGAAAAAGGGCGCCTCCCGGGCCTATATTTTTTCGGCCATCGAATCGAGCCTGCGGCGGCTGCGGACGCATTGGATCGATCTTTACCAGCTCCACCGTCCCGACCCCAACACGCCGATGAAAGAGACTCTGAGGGCGCTGGATGACCTCGTCCAGCAAGGCAAGGTCCGTCACATCGGTTGTTCCAATTTGTCTGCCGCACAGCTTGTCGAAGCGCAGAGCGTTGCCAAAGCCAACAAGCTGACGAGCTTTGTCTCCAGCCAGGATGAATACAGCCTCGTGGTGCGCGACATCGAACCCGAGCTGCTGCCGGTGGTGGAGAAATACGGCATGGCGGAGCTTCCCTACTTCCCGCTGGCGAGTGGGTTGCTGACCGGGAAGTACAGGAAGGGACAGGCGGCGCCGAAGGGTACGAGACTGGCGGAAAAACAAGGACTAGCGGACCGGTACCTGAATGAGGCCAACCTGGAAAAAGTCGAGCGCCTGGAGCACTTCGCGAAAGAGCATGGGCACACGTTGCTGGAGCTGGCGTTCAGTTGGCTGCTGGCGCGTCCTGCAGTGGCAAGCGTGATCGCCGGAGCCACCAAGCCAGAGCAGGTCGAAAAGAACGCCGTATCCGCCAACTGGGACCTGAGCGCGGAGGAACTTGCCGAGATCGACCGCATCACCGAGAAGGCTTGAGACCTCCGTGACGCAAAAAATTGCGCCGAGCGATCGCTATCGTCCCGGCGCAAGCAGAAAAATATCTGAAACCCTGTTACATCGTTACATCAATTTGCGGCGAATGGAACCCAGCACTCCAAGCACACCCGTGCCTAGCAGCAACAGACTGGCTGGCTCAGGCGTAGTTGGACTGCTCGGATTGGCGCCCCACTGTTGGCCGTTCGAGTCAAGCAGGAAGAAATCGACTGAGGACTGGCTTCCACCATTCAGAACATCGTAAACCGACGAGTAGCTACCGTCGATGGTCCAGGTCTCTGTCGTCCCGCACGAGCTGCAGAAAAATCCAGACGGTTGGGAGCCGAAGAAATCTGACCAGCCGTCTGGGTTGTCGGGTTGGGTCGGCGAGAAGTTCGACTCGGGCAGATTAGCTGTCAGTGAGTTGAAACCGAACCCTAGGATATTGGCTCCGTTTGTAATGGTCAAAGAGGCGTCGATATTTCCGCCGACCAGAGTGAAGGTAACAGATCCCTGGCTGGCAACTGTGCCCCCAGTACCGATGGTGAACTGGCCAGTGACGGAATCAGCAAAGGCTCCGACGCTGAGCAAGCAAAGACACAACACCAAAAACATTGCACGACGACTGTTCATGAAGAGCGCCCTCCTACCGACGAATTGAGATTTCACTTCTGATAACGCACGTTGGTGGCCAAATTAAGAGCAATAGATTCCTTTACTTGCATTCCGAGAAGCGGGGCAGGATTGCAGAGTATTGCACATATGTTTCGAGCAAAACGGAGAATTTGTGCCACACATCGAGCGCGTGGACTCTCCGAGGTCTCAGTCAAAGCTCGTCGTCCTGTATTGGGATCTCCCCAATTCAAACAACCCTCCGAGTGATCGCCATCGTCTCAGCCCAAGCAGAAAGAGGATGGAATCCCGTTACATCAATCTGCGGCGGACGGAACCGAGCACTCCAGCCACAACCGTGCCCAGGAGCAGCAGACTTGGCCGACTCAGGAATGGTTCCTCCGGTCGTAGCGGCATCGGCGCCCCACTAGTTGCCGTTGGAGTCAAGCAGGAAGAAATCGACCGTGGACTGACCGTTTCCACATTGAGAACATCGTAAGGCTGGGAACGGAGCCGCGCTGATGCCGCTGCTCGCTCCCATTATGAAGCCTTGAACTGCCCCGCCCTAGCTAAAACCAGTGTAGAACGGGGGCACCCAATATTTGTCGCCCTAGGGCTGGCCACTCGCCCGAGGCACTTAACTCAGTGCCTCGGGATGTCAACAGAGCCAGATAGGTTCTAGGAGCGCTTGCGCCGGTACCACACACCGGCTATGCCAGAGCCGAGAAGAAGCAGAGTGCTGGGTTCGGGAGTCGATCCCCCGGGACCATTCACATAAGCCCCGGTCACGTACTGATACGGAGTGTTGCCCGGTTCCGACAGGTAGGGGCGCAGAATTTCAATCTCGAAGGTGTGCATGCCAGCAGAAACGGGATCGGTCGCCATCAAGCTGCCGTTGATTAATTGAGTCGGGTTGATCGTGCCGACATCGAAGCTGGCAAGGGTCACTCCATCGAGCACCAGCGCGAAGTAGCCGCCATCTGCGTTTTGGTGGATTCCATCGCCCATGGCTGCCCACATGAAGCCCATGCTTAGGGTTCCGCCCGTGGTCGAGAAGGTCTCTGACAGGGTTGCGCCTTGCAAAGTGCCATCAAAGCTAACTTCGCCGACTTCGTACTCGGCAGCGTTCATGCCGCCCAAGGGCCATGCGGTAATTACTGGGAAGCCAGCTCCCGGTGTGCCGTTGGGGGTGGCACCCTGAACCCACGGGGGGAAACTGCCCGACTGGAAGCTTCCGTTGTTTAGCAGATTACCGGCGCTCGCTAGTCCTGCTGAGACGATCAGCAGAGCAAGCAATGCCGTTGTGAGTATGCTGAGTCTTTTCATGTAAGTCCTCCGCGGTTAGATGTAGAGACAACGACAGGGCTGAGTCCGAACCACTGCCTTGCCGGAAAAGCGCAGATTCTTAGGAAAACAAGGGTCCTTGACGAATTTGCGCTGCCAATACTACTGGGGTATGGGACGAAAGCGCCACACCACGCCGAAGGTATCGATGCACGTACCCCTCCACCTTGCGCCTAAGGCCAAACAAGGGGTAAGCCCCATAATAATCTATAATTTATATGACGAGCAACATTTACCGGCATGCTCGCAAGGTGCAAGGAGTTGCACATAACGAGGAAGTGGATATCCCTAATGCAATTGGAATTAGTAGGGGTGTATCCGAAACCCGCAGACGGAGAATTCACGCCAAGGGTCCTAAGCTCCGGATTCTCCGAGACCTACCCAACTTCTAGACCCTGGTCATGGAGGAACTCCCTCACCACCTCCGCGGCGTCTTTCTTTTCGCCGTCCACGGCGTAATTCATCTTTCGCATATTCTCGGCGGTGATGCGGCCGCCCAGCCGGTCGAAGGCTGCTCTCGCCTGGGGACATTCTTGAAAGACCTGCGGACGAACAATCGACACGGCATCGTAGGGAGGGAAGTAATGTTTGTCATCTTCGAGCACGATAAATCCAAGCGCCGCGATCAAGCCGTCCGTGTTGTTGCCGGCGACGACGTCCACCGATTTATTTTGCAGTGCGCGATAGAGCAATCCTAAATCCATTACGCGTGGCGCTTCCGCAAACTTCAGGCCGTAGGTGCTGACCAAGCCCTTATATCCGTCCTGGCGCTCGATAAATTCGTATCCCACTCCCAGGCGTAAATCGGGGGCGACACTCGCGAGTTGCGAAAGTTTTGTCAGCTTCAGGCGGCGCGCTTCGTCCCCCCGCATAACCATGGCGAAGCTGTTGTTGAAACCAAGCGGCGGCATGACATCCAAACCGAACTTGTGCAGATACTGGTCCTTCACCTGTCGATACACACTCTGGGAATCGCCGGAAGGATGTTCTTTCAGGATGGCGGCGAGCGCGGTTCCGGTGTACTCGACGTACACGTCGATGCGTCCGGCGAGCAACGCTTGGTGACAGATATAGGTGCCGGCAAGATAGAAGCGCCGCCCGACCGGCTGGCGACAAGCGCTCACCAGCAATTGCGCCAGCAGTTCGCCCAGGACCAGTTGTTCGGTGAAGTTCTTGGAGCCGACGGTGAGCGCCCTCTTCCGCGGCATACAACCAGCGGCGGAAACGAGCGCAAGCCCGGCCAGGAAGCTGCGACGGTCCATGTCAGTGGATCCTGCGGACCATCAGCTTTTCGAAGCCGCTCAGGAGCAGGTCCGCAGCCAATGCCATCAAAGCCGCGGGGATGGCGCCGGCCAGAATCACTCCGTTATCCACCATGGCGATGCCGCGAAAGATGAACTCACCAAGTCCGCCCGCGCCGATGGCCGCCGCGATGGTCGCAACTCCGATGGTAATCACGGCAGCGACGCGAATGCCTGCGAGCATCACTGGCAACGCCAACGGGAGTTCCACATGCCAGAGCAGTTGGCCCGAAGTGAGGCCCATGGCGATCGCGGCTTCGCGCACTGGTGCATCGATGCCAGAAATCCCCACGTAGGTATTGCGGACCACTGGAAGCAGAGCGTAGAGAGCGAGCGCAATGATCGCTAAACGGTCCGCGCGAGCGCCTAGCCACGGCAGCGGCAGCAGCAATCCGAAGAGCGCGAGACTGGGAATCGTCTGGACTACGTTGGTGCTGCCGAGCACAAACGCTTTCCACTTCGGACGGCGCGTCAGCAGTATGCCCAGCGGCACTCCGACGAGGATGGCGAGCATCATCGATATGCCCACCAGCCAAAGGTGTTCTACGGTCAGGGTTGCCACTTCGCGTTTATGGGTGAGCAAAAAGTTCAAACGATTTTACGCGCCTTTGACCGGTGAGAAGTCCAGGGGCTGCGCCACGGCGGTGCAATTTGCATGCCCACCCGAGAGGATACATCAGCAGGCGAGTCGCAGTGTTACCATGCTGCCTTGGCGCTGAGCCTGGTCTCGGTAACGTTGCAATGCTGCTGTAGAGGCCCGGAATGCGCTTCCCAGGCCCTGTTGCGCTCGATTCGACTGTTATGATGAAGGACAAGAGTCCCAGCCCGATGTCAGCCCAAATCAAACAGCCTCCAGCGCCCGCCTCCGTCGATAGTTACTTGCTGGAAGTGGCGGACGCAGTAAACCGGACGCTGGATTTGAACACTCTGCTGCAACGCATTGCAGAGATGCTGAAGCGGGTCATCGATTACGAAATTTTTGCCATCCTGCTGCTGAACGAGAAGACCCAAGAGCTGCGCGTCCGTTTCCAGGTCGGCCATCCTCCCGAGGTGGCGGAACGCATCCGCATCAAGGTCGGGCAGGGCGTCACCGGACAAGCCGTACAGCGCCGCGAGACCGTGCTGGTCAACGATGTGGCGGCCGAGGAGAATTTCATCAACTCTGCGCCAGGCGTGCGGTCCGAACTGGCCGCACCCCTCATCGCCAAGAACAAAGTGATCGGCGTCATCGACGTGGAAGCCGCACAACCGGGCGCATTCACCGAGGAACACAAGCGCCTGCTGACGTTGTTCGCCTCGCGTATCGCCAGTGGCGTCGAGAACGCCCGCCTGTATACGCGGGTCTCACGACAGGCGCGACAACTGACATTGCTGACCGAGATCAGCCGCGAATTGACGTCCATTCTCAACGTGGACCAACTGCTGAAACGCATTGCCGAACTGGTCACCCGCATTATCGACTACCAGATGTTCTCCATCTTGCTGCTCGACCCCAGCGGCACCCTCTTGCAGCATCGTTTTTCGTTGCGCTTCAACGAGAGCGTGAAACTCAAGCACGAGGTCCCGCTGGGCGTCGGTCTGGTGGGATACGCCGCCCAGCACAAGCAGGCAGTCCTGGTGCCGGACGTCAGCAAAGACCCGCGCTACATCAAGGCCAATCCGGAGACGCGCTCGGAGCTTTGCATTCCGCTGATCTACAAAGACAACGTGATCGGCGTACTCGATATCGAACACACACGTCGCGGGTACTTCACCGAAGACCACGTGCGCACCATGACTACGCTGGCCGCGCAGGTGGCAATCGCAATCGAGAACGCGACCCTGTATGAGCGCATCGCTCGTCAGGAGAAACGGCTGGAGCAGGACCTGGCGCTGGCCCGGGAGCTGCAGTTCCGGCTGCTGCCGCAGAAAATGCCGACATTCCAGAATGCCGAAGTGGCTTCGCGCTTTGCGCCGGCGCGACAGATCGGCGGCGACCTTTACGACTTCCTGAAGTACAGTGGACAGGGCGTAACCGGCATCGTCGTCGGCGATGTAAGCGGCAAAGGCGCGCCCGCCGCCATCTATGCGGCGCTGGTCAGCGGCATCGCGCGCTCGCTTGCCAACGAAGAACCTAGCGCCGCGGGTATGCTGGAGGCAATCAACCTCTCGCTGTCGGAACGTCCGATCGAAGGACAGTACGTTTCGATGATCTACGCCATCTGGGACGACAACCAGCAACTGCTCCAGATCTCGAACTCAGGCTTGCCGCGTCCGATTCACTGTCATGATGGCAAGCTGGAAGAGATTCAAGCTACCGGCTTGCCGATCGGTTTGTTCCCCAATGCCACCTACGACGAACTGAATCTGCGCGGGCATGCGGGAGATGTATTCCTCTTCTTCAGCGATGGGATTCTCGACGCCACTAGCTCCAAGGGGGAGATGTTCGGACGCCATCGGCTGGAGAAAATCGTGCGCGACAATGCGCGTCGTGGCGCCGAGGAGCTGGCGGACACGATCTTCACGGCTGTTTCCAGTCACGCGGAAGGTGTCGAGGCATTCGACGACCAGACCATCGTGGTCATGAAAGTGAAAGGACCGTCCGCTAAAAAGTGAAATCTCCCCGACCACCGGAACGGCCACCCGCGTTCACCTATCGCCGCGATACGCGAGTCCTCCGCAAGTCTGACTTCGAGCTGCACGCGGACGAGGTTCCGCTCTGCCGGCTGGCGCGACTCTACGACACGCCGCTCTACGTTTACTCGGGTTCGACGATCCGCCAGCGCTTCGAGCACTTCAATAAGGCGTTTGACGGCTGCGAGCACACCATTTGTTACTCGGTAAAGGCGAATTCGAATCTTTCGATCTTGCGCCTGCTTGCCCGACTGGGAGCGGGATTCGACATCGTTTCTGGCGGAGAACTGCAGCGGGTAACCGAAGCCAGCGGCAAAATCAAATCGAAAGTCGTTTTTTCCGGCGTCGGAAAGCTGTCTCTGGAGATCGATCTCGCGCTTCGCTCTGGCATTTTGCTCTTCAATGTCGAGAGCGCCAGCGAGCTGGAATTGCTGGCGGCGCGTGCGACCCATCTTCGCAAGGCAGCTAATTTCGCGGTGCGGGTGAACCCCGATGTCGCAACGGAAACCCATCCTTACATCTCCACGGGCCTGCACGAGCACAAGTTTGGTGTGCCCTGGCGCGATGCGACAGCTCTCTACCGTAAAGGCGCCGAAAACCCGTATCTGAAACCGGCCGGCGTCAGCGTTCACATCGGC
>PLQW01000191.1:3279-48953 GCA_003160215.1 Acidobacteriaceae bacterium | reverse complement strand
CTGCTCGAGCCCGGCCGCGCCATCGTGGGCCCTGCCGGAGCCTTGCTCACGCGCGTCCTCTATCGCAAGCGCAACAACGGCAAGCAGTTCGTGGTTGTGGATGCGGCAATGAACGACCTGCTCCGCCCGTCGCTCTACGGCGCTTATCACGAAATCGTTCCCGTTGTTCTGCGCCAGGGCCGGGCGACGGAAAACGTTGACGTGGTCGGACCCGTGTGCGAAACGGGAGACTTCCTGGCCCGTGACCGCGAGCTGCTCACCGTGCAGGAAGGCGAGCTGCTGGCTGTCCTCGATACCGGCGCGTATGGGATGTCGCTGGCCTCAAATTACAACAGCCGTCCGCGACCGGCTGAGGTGCTGGTCGACGGGAAACGGGTCCGGCTGGTGCGTAAGCGGGAGTCCATCCGCGAGCTATGGGCACCTGAGCGCACCTGAGGACCGCCACCAGAGTCTTGTCCCATTTAACTCTCTTGATTCCACGATTTTGCCGGTTGCGTTTGGCTGCGAGTTGTCCTATCCTCGCTTTCCACTGGAGATTGCATGCAACCAAATAAGTATGACGCAGCCACTTCCACTGCGGTCTGTCTCTGGTGTTATTCCCAATATCTGAAAAGCACAAGCCGGGCTCGTGACGGGCAAACGTTTTGCTCCAGGAAATGTGAATTGATTGGACGTTCCTGGTTGGAAGACAGCTTGAAACCCGATAGCGAATAACCGAAGGCGCGGNNGTCCTTCCTTACAACGATCTTCCCTACCTGACAAGTTATCTGTGCCGTCATCACTGACAGCCATTCCTCCGCACTGGTACCGTTTAGGTAGCTCTCATGGCAATTTTAGGCGAGTTGGCCTAAACATAAGCTAGCCAATAGCCGATGGAAGGAATATCCAAGATGAACCACGTAAGGAACACGATGCACTTCTTCGGAACATATGCCCTTGTAGGAGTCCTTTCGCTCACGATGTCCTTCGCACCGGCCTATGCCTGCACCGATGCCCGCGTCGTGGCCCGGGACGGATCGGTATTGACTGCCCGGAGTATGGAATTCGGGGCTCCCGTGGACTCCGGCCTGGTGGTACGTCCCCGTGGCTCCCAAATGCAGTCGCCTGCGCCCGGCGGCGCGAAGGGCTTGAGGTGGACGGCCAAGTACGGCTTTGTCTACATGGACGGTTTCCATCTGGACGCCGCCTGCGACGGCCTGAATGAAGCCGGTCTGGGCTTCGGCGGACTTTATCTGCCGGGCTTCGCTGAGTACGAAACGATTGCGCCCGGGGATAATTCCAAGGCTGTATCCAACCTGCAGTTCGGTGGCTGGTTGTTGTCGCAGTTCGCTACCGTGGCGGAAGTCAAAGCGGCTCTTCCCAGTATTCATGTGTGGGGCGAGCCAGTCGCGGCATTCGGCAATTCGTTCATTCCCGTGCACTACGTGGTTCACGACGCCAAAGGCAACAGCATTGTGCTGGAGTGGGTTGGCGGCAAGCTCAACCTCTACGACAACACCGTGGGGGTGATGACCAACTCCCCGCCGTATGACTGGCAGATGACCAACCTCCGCAATTACATCAACCTCTCGCCCGACAACGCCAAACCTGTAACGGTGAATGGCGTAGAGTACTCCTCCGCCGGCCAGGGTTCTGGGCTGGTCGGCCTGCCAGGCGATCCCACGCCGCCGTCGCGCCTGGTAGAGACTGTTGTCGCCCTGAATGCCGCGGTCAAACCGAAGAATGACACCGAAGCGCTGGTGCTGGGCCAGAAGCTGATGAACCGGGTTGACCTTCCCGCCGGCCTTGCCCGCGACCCCAGCTCAGGTGAGAGTGACATTACCCAGTGGGTGGTGTTTCGCGACCACACCAACAAGGTTTATTACTATCGCACCTACGAAGACATGACGCTGCAAGCGGTGGATCTCAAGAAGCTCGACTTCTCTCCCGGCGCACCCGCTCGCCGAATTGCCATCGCCAGCACGAAGCCGACGGTGCGATTTATTGATCCGAACTCCATTCCAGCACTCAAGTAATGGTGCCCACGCTGGAGCTACTTTAACGCTGGCCCCACTTCAACTTGGCGCGTAGCACATCGAAAAAGGTCTTTCGCATCCGCAGCAGCTTCACGGTGTGGCCGGCGCGGGAGCAAATCACGCGATCGCCCTGCTTTACGGGCATGCCAACTTGTCCATCAATGCTAAGGAATGCATCCTCCTCATTCCCAGTCTCAACTCGCAACTCGATCTGGGCTTTGTCGGTTACAACCAGGGGACGATGGGTGAGTGAATGGGGACACACCGGTGTCACCACGAACGATTCGACCGATGGCATCAGGATGGGACCGCCTGCCGCCAAGGAATAGGCGGTGGAACCGGTGGGAGTCGCGATGATTACGCCATCGGCCTTGTAGTTGAAAACGAAGGCACCGTCAATGAGCAGATCGAAGTCAACCAGGCGGGAGATCGCACTCTTGGTCACCACCACATCGTTCAAGGCAAAGTGGTGAGCCAGGCATGCTCCGCCCCGAAACAGGCTGCAATCGAGGACCGAGCGCTGTTCCATTGGACAGAGACCCGAGTCCACGGCCTCGAGCGTAGCGTACATCTCGTTCAGGGGGACTTCGGTGAGGAATCCCAACGAGCCCAGGTTAACCGCCAGGATGGGTACGCCTTCGTGCGCAACGGAACGCGCCGCGGAAAGCAAGGTGCCATCACCACCCAGCACCAAGGCGAAGTTGGGATGCTTGCCGCCTATTTGCTCACGCGGAACAATCTCTTCGCCGTTGGTGTACTGTGCGGTTTCCTGGTCGAGGTAGGGTTGATAGCCGCGGCTGCGAAACCAATTCAGCAGCTCCGGCAGAATGCCGGCCAGTTCCGGCTTTGACGGCTTCGAGATGATAGCGACGGACTTCATGTGTCGGTGTGGCAACTGCGTCAGTGTAGCGCGGCAAGCTATTTTGCTGGAAGTGGGAGAAAGCGGGCGTGCAGCAGGAACTCGCGGTTGCCTTCCGCGCCGAGAATCGGAGACTCGATGACCTCGATCTCTGTCCCGCCCAGTTCTTCCACAACTCCGGTAACTCTGGCGACCGCCGCCTGCTGCGCCTGGGGATCGCGCACGATCCCACCTTTGCCGACTTGACCGCGGCCAACTTCAAACTGCGGCTTCACCAGCAGAACCAGCTCCAATGCATCGCCTGACGTGCTGGCTCGGGTACAGCGCAGTACCGCCGGGAGAACGAGTGTAGCAGAGATGAAGGAAACATCCATGGCGACGAAGCTGATACGTTCGCGCATCTCGGAACCAGTCCAGATCTGTTCCGGGGTGAGATAGCGCGCGTTGGTCTTCTCCAGCAAATGCACGCGGGGATCGAGGCGCAACTGGGCGTCGATCTGGCCGTATCCGGTGTCTACCGCGATCACGCGGGAGGCGCCACTCTGCAGCATGCAGTCGGTGAAGCCCCCGGTGGACGCGCCAATATCCATACAGTACTTGTCCCGCACGTCAACGTGCCAGTGTTCCAGCGCCCGCGCCAGTTTCAATCCGCCACGACTGACAAACGGCTGGTCGTCACCGAGGATGCGGATGGCGGCATCCTCTTCGACGGTCGCACCCGCCTTCTCAATCTTCTGCTCGTTGACCAGTACTCGGCCAGCCAGGATGATCGCCTGGGCGCGCTCCCGCGAGGGCGCGAGCCCGCGTTGGAAGAGCAGTTTGTCGAGACGCGATTTCACCGCGCCAGACTAGCACGATGGAGACCACAGTTCGAACCGGTGGTGATGGTCGATCATCGAGCGTCAAAGTTGGAATGCAGTTTTCTTAACGTTCCATTCCGCACTTCGTTCGGTGCATTGTGGTCGAGATTTCGGAATTCATACAACTTAACTGGTAGGCCGTCTGCGTTTTCCACAGCGTTATACACATTGGTGTTGAAAACTTTTACGCGATGCTGATCTCATCGGACCGAGCGTTGCGATTCTCGCCATCCCGAATATATTCCGAGGTTCACTACGAAAGTTGAGCGCCGCATCTTGCATGTCCACGGCGAAAATTTCCCTGCGATACAATGACGGATTCCTGGGGACTCGGTAAATGGTGACGAAGAGCAAGAAGCGATCGAAAGCCGCCAAGCCTGACAACACGTCTGCGAAAAAAACGCTGACACCGATTCCAGCGCAACCCGCTAATGGCGCCGGGTCATCTCCGTCGAACCTCGACATGCTGCGCAGGATGTACTCTGCCATGTTGAAGTGCCGAATGATGGAAGAGCGGGCACGCGATGGCAACGCTGCGGTTGCCTACGATCTCACGACAGGGCACGAAGCCGTTGCGATCGGCGCGTCAATCGACCTGAAGCCAGAAGATACCATCGCCGCTTCCCACCGCAACTTCGCCGCCCGCATCGCGATGGGAACATCGCTGAAGTATTTGTTGAAGGAGACTGGCGCAAATAATTCAGGTGAAAGCAGAGCGTCGATAATCTCCTGCCGAAGTGCTCTGCCCGGCTCGATCTCTTCCGCGGCCTTCCTCGCCGATCCATTCAATCTGGCAACAGGCCTTGCTCTGTCTCATAAGCTGGAGAAGAAAACCAACGTGGTAGTCGCTTTCTGGGACGAAGGTGCGGCTTCGCTCGAGGCCAGCCACGAAGCCTTGAAGTTCGCCGGCATTCACAAACTGCCGATCATTTATGTAACCACGAGCGCCGGGCTGGACGAACCGGGAAGCAGAAAACATGGTGCTCTTGAAGAATTCAGCTTCATGGCAAAGGATTATGGATTTCCCAGCATCCTGGTGGATGGAAAAGACGTGGTCGCGGTGTGGCGCGCGGCACAAGAATCCATCCATCGCGCGCGCAATGGCGCCGGCCCGACGCTCATCGAGTGCCAAATGGAGTCGGCAAATTTCCAGGACCCACTTGCGCATATGCAGCACTACATGGCCAAGCGCGGCGCGTGGGACGATGGGTGGAAGCGGCAGGTCGTCGATCAGATCAACGCAGAGATCGGGGAGGCGATGCGGATGCCTTGAAGGCCACGCTCTTGAAGCTGAACCCCACCTCGCGACAGGGAGCATTTCAAACCTTCACACACGGCAAGAGCGCGGCCGGAACCGCGCTCCTGACTGAACTGCCAAACCGCGCAAGGCGGCCGGTGTTCTAGAGCTTTTCGTAAAATTCGCACGCCGAGCACGAGATGTACATGCCGCCCGGGATGTCCTTCTCGCGGTCTTTCACGCGCTTGACCACCCGGGTGGGCTTGCCGCACTTGGGGCAATCCGTGCTCTTGGTGGTGTCCATGACCTTCTTACGGTCCGCGGTTTTTGCGATCTTCGCCATTCTCTTCTCCTGAAATGTAACAAGATTTTGCCCGCAGACTGCTGCGGTACCGGTGTCTACTTTTGGCTGGAGTAAAACGCAGATGGGAAGCGGATGGGCGCGTCAGCGCGAGATGCACATGTCATCAGCCCACGCCCCAACATTACACGGAGCGGCTTCGACTGCAGGCGGGCGCCCGTGGGCGCCACTCTCTACTCGCCGGGGTAGCCCGTTTAGTTTACATGAGCGCGCACCGGACTGTCTTTGCGGGTGCCCCACTCATTCGCGGTTTTCGAATGAGTGGGATCGCGAGGCGAAATAACTGATGGTCAAGGGCCATTCTTGACAATTGACCCTTACCAAGCCCCCTTCGCCGCAAGCGTACGCCCTGAAGCTGCTCCATTTCCAGTCCTCGGGTGCTGTCACAAGACCGCGCTTCACAGGATTGCGATGCATGTACCGAAGCTTCTCGATGCGTTTCTCCGCACTGGAGACGTTGAAATCGTAAAACCACTTTTGCTAGATCGGCCCCGTACGGGCCCCGCCGTGGTGCAGCAGTTTTGTGAAGCGCTCTTTGACAACCTTCATCGCCACGGAAGGATCTCCCACCTCCGGCTCGGTCATGAGGAGATGGAAATGCTCGGGCATCACCACGTACCCGATCATGACAAAACGATACCGTTGCCGGGCGCGCTCCAGTACCCGCAGGAATAGATCGCGGCGCTGGCAGGTTGCAAGCTCCGGCCTGCGTTGATAGCAGGCTGCAGGTTATGAAGTGGAGATCGTGTCCGCCGTACCGGCGCTCCAGACCCTTGGTCACACGTCGAGGTTAGTGACCGGGTCTCCGCGCTGTCTCTGATGGGACATACTCGACACTGCGATTCGGGGATCCCACTCATCCGAAAAGCGCGGATGAGTGGGGCACCCGCCCAAGTGCCAATTGCGATATGCTACTTTCTCCCACGGAGTTTGACCCCGCTCTTCGCCGCCTGATAACTTCAACTGTTTGTCCCACCCGCAAATCTTCCACAAGCGAGAGACTGCATGGCAATCAAGTTCAAAGGCGTGGATTTCATCGAGTTCGATACGCTGCTCAACGACGACGAACGGCTGGTCCGCGACAACACTCGCAAGTTCATCGAAGAGAACCTCATCCCCATCATCGAGATGTGCAACCGTGAAGGGCGCTTCCCCAAGGAGTTGATCAAGCCCATGGGGGAGCTGGGCTTCTACGGCGCCAGCCTCAAAGGCTATGGCTGTGCCGGCATGTCGGCCGTCGAGTACGGCCTGATGACCCAGGAACTGGAGCGCGGCGACAGCGGCGTGCGCTCGTTTGTCAGCGTGCAGTCGGGGCTGTGCATGTATCCCATCTACGCCTTCGGCAGCGAGGAGCAGAAGCAGAAGTATCTGCCCAAGATGGCGCTGGGTGAAATTCTTGGATGCTTTGGTTTAACCGAGCCCGACGCCGGTTCGAACCCTGGCGCCATGCGCACACGCGCGCGCAAGGACGGCGACGGCTACGTGCTGAATGGCGAGAAGATGTGGATCACATCGGGCTCGATCGCCGACATCGCCATCATCTGGGCCAAAGTCGAAGACGAGGACAATCGCGTTCGCGGCTTTATCGTCGAGACCGATCGGCCAGGATTCAAGGCCGCTGACGTTCATGGGAAGTTTTCGCTGCGGGCTTCAGTCACTTCAAGTCTTTCTTTACAGGATGTCCGTATCCCAGCAGAAAATCTGCTGCCCGAATCGGGTGGCCTGAGGTCTCCGTTGAGCTGCCTGAACCAGGCGCGCTACGGCATCGCGTGGGGAGCGATTGGCGCGGCTATGGCTTGCTATGATTGCGCGCTCCAGTACGCGCAGTTCCGCAAACAGTTCCACGACCAGCCCATCGCGTCGCATCAACTGGTGCAGGAGAAGCTGGTGTGGATGATCAGCGAGATCACCAAGGCGCAGCTACTCGCGTTGCAAGTGGGCCGGCTGAAGGACCTGGGCAGGGCCAAGCCGGTGCATATCTCGATGGCCAAGCGCAACAACGTCTGGATGGCCCTGGAGTGTGCGCGCATGGCCCGTGACATCCTCGGCGCCAACGGCATTGCCGACGAGTATCCCATCTTCCGCCACATGGCGAACCTGGAGTCGGTGAAGACCTACGAAGGCACGCACGACATTCACGCGTTGATCATCGGGGAGCACATCACGGGGTACGCAGCGTTCTAGCTCCCACCCTATTCGCTTAAAGAATGGAATGGCGCGCCTGGGCGTAGAAATTCGATGGCAAGACGCTCGCCGTAGCGGTATGCTTACTGTTTGGCCGGATACCAGGTTCGCGGAAGCGTTCCTGTTTTGTCTTTTTACATACGCAGTACGCCCGCGGACTTGCGCTGAACAGCAGTCATATTCCGGCGCCGCAAGCCGCGGCACCCCGGAGGCCATATGGCGACCAAAGTTCAAACCGAAGAAAGTATTGTTGAACACTCTCCCACTGCAAACCTGGAAACCGACCTCGCGCTGGAGTTCCTGCGGGTCGTTGAAGAAGCGGCCATCGCATCTGCCAAGACCATGGGACAGGGCGACCGCAAGCACGCCGACCAGATGGCTACGGAAGCCATGCGCGGCGTCATGGACTCGGTGCCGATGGACGGAACCATCGTTATCGGCGAGGGCGAACGCGACGAAGCCCCCATGCTGTACATCGGCGAGAAAGTTGGCAAGCGCGATGGCGGCACGTATCCCGGAGTGGACATCGCAGTCGATCCTCTGGAAGGTACGAACCTGTGCGCGACTGGTTCTCCCGGCGCCATCACGGTGCTGGCTGCCTCAGAGCACGGCGGCCTGCTGCACGCGCCCGACTGTTATATGGAGAAGATCGTCGTCGGTCCCTCCTGCAAAGGCATGGTCGATCTCGAGGCCCCGGTGTCGCACAACCTGAATGTCATTGCGAAGGTATTGGACCGGGACGTCGAAGATCTGGTGATCATCATCCTCGACCGCCCGCGGCATGAAGGCTTGATCAACGAGATTCGCAAAGCCGGGGCGCGCATTCAGCTCATCTCCGACGGCGATCTTTCGCCCGGCGTCGCAGCAGCGATGTTAGGGTCGGGGGTACACGCCGTCATGGGTACCGGCGGAGCGCCCGAGGGAGTGATTACCGCGGCTGCCATTCGCTGCTTGAACGGCTACATGGTCGGTCGCCTGGTCGGTTACACGCCGGAACAGGGCGAGCGCATGAAGGACATGGGCATCTCCGATCCCAAGCGCATCTATACGGCCGACGACCTCGCGCCCGGCAAGAACATCATCTTTTCCGCAACCGGCGTCACCGATGGGCCGCTGCTCAAGGGCGTGCGCTTCTTTGGAGATGGTGTGCGCACCTCGTCGCTGGTGATGAAGCTCAACAAGAGCAAGGTCAGGTTCATCGAGACCGTCCATGTCGACAAGCGTCCGGACGCCAAGGTCAGAATTCCGGAGAGATAAGTGCCGTACCCCGATCGGTAAGCCAGGCCTTCCACTCGGAAGGCCTTTGCTTGCCCGCACGTCACCCGCATTACCCGGCCGTCGCTTTTTTCCCGTGAAGCCGCGCCCCTTCAAGTCGTCACCGCGGGAGTTTTTCAGCAGCCTGTTTTGTTAATTATTGGCGCATTTCTGTGCATCCTGACCAGGCGAAGCAACTTATAATTTTCCGCTTGCTTCTATACAAAGAGGAGTAAAATTCTATTAAAGGAATGTAGCTGCGGATGGAATCGGTCCATCCGGAGAGGCCTTTGCATGAACGTCCAGTTCAGCTACAAGATTTCGAAAACTCCCGACCTCGAAAAACTAATCAACCAACAAGTGGAAAAGCTGGGCCGATACCTCCGGGTATTTCGTCCCGACCTCGTGCACCTGAAGGGGCTTATCGAAGAGAACTCCGCGCGCGAGGGCGTCGTGGTGTCGCTCAACCTGCGGCTGCCGTCAGGCCAGATGGCGTCACAGGAGAGCAGCCCAACCGCAAGCGCTGCGATCAAAGCCGCCTTCGAGTCCGTTGCAGAGCAGGTCAAGAAGCACAAGGACCTGCTGCGCAACCATCACAAGGGGCCGCGCCGTCAGGACCGAGCGTCAGCCGGCACGGTGCCGTTCGAAGAAACGATGGCGGCGGTCAAACCGGAGCAGATTTCCAGCGCCGACATTTCGAGTTACGTCAACGTCAATCTGCCGCGGCTGCAACGCTTCATCCAACGAGAAATCGACTACCGCGAAAGCCAAGGGCAGCTCCAGCCCGGCCAGATCGCCGCAGGGGACGTAGTGGGGGAGGCGATTGCAAACGCCCTCAGCGAACAGCACGAAAGTCCAGAACGCATGAAGCTGGAACCCTGGGTGCATCGGCTGGCGATGCAGGCGATTGACGTGCTGGCGTCGGAGAATCGCGACGAAGAGAACATCCCGCTGGAACGCTCGCACGGCCAACCGAACGTAAATGCGAGCCATGAGGCCAAGCTGCAATTCCATCAGCCCGATGAGCAGCTATCCGAAGAAAATGTCATTCCCGACCCGGCCGCCAATAATCCTGAAGAGCTGGCGGCGCGACGCGAACTGATAACTCTGGTAGAGACGACCCTGCGCGATGCCGGGCGCAACGAGCGCGAAGCTTTCATCCTATACACCGTCGAGGGCTTCACGCTGGAAGAGATCGCCGATATCGCCAACCGCAGTGTGGAGGAGGTGCGCGCGTCCATTCGCAAGGCTAGCGAACACTTGCAACGCGCCTTGCCTATCGAAGACCCGCTCAAAGAGAAGCTTGTGGAGTATTCCAAGAGCGCTTAAACAAACATGGGGCCAAGTAGCCCCCTTTCATGATTCAAGAACGTATCCATGAGGAGAACCGGAATGATCACACGCGATGACATCCGAGAACTCGCTAATTTTCACTCGCCGGAAACTTGTGCGGTTACTTTTTACTATCAGCCCGCGACGCCCCTGAATAACGCGCACCGCGAAGAATCGATCCTGGTCAAAGACCTGGTCCGCAATGCGCTTCGCGAAGCGGAGAAGCACGGCAGAAATGGCTGCGCCCGTTCCGACCTGGATCGCATCCAGGGCATGGCCGAGGCCCTGCGTGGAAACGGCGGCAAAGCCAAGGCAATTTTTGCCTGTAGCAAACAGGGGTTCTGGCGCGAGTTTGACATTCCCGCGCAGTTACTCAAGACCAACCTTTTCGTAAACCAGCGCTTTCATTTGAAGCCGCTGGCCGCGGTGCTGGACGGGGTGCAACATGCCTGCGTGGTGCTGGTCGACCGCACCAAGGCGCGCGTCTTCGAACTGGTGAACGACGAAATGGTGGAGAAACAGGACTTCATCAATGAACTCACCCGGCGGGGTAAGAGTGACGGCTGGCACGGCTATGACGCCGGACACGCCGAGCGCAAGCAGATGAACGAAACTCTGCAGCACTTCAAGACCGTGGCGGATTGCATCGAGCAATATTTCGAGCGCGGGAGTTGCGATCGATTGCTGATCGGCTGCCATGATGATGTTTGGCCCGAGATCCACGCCCAACTGCACTCAAGCTCCAAGCAGCGTCTGGTGGGACACTTCCGCATTGACCCAAAGGTCGCGACACCCGACCAGACAAAGCAGATGGCGACGGAGCAGCTTGCGCAATACAACTCCCGGTTAAAGCAGGAACTGATCGGCGAGGTGATTGGGGAAGCCCATCGCAATGGACGTGGCGCGATTGGTTTGCGGCGGGTTTTGCGTTCGCTGGAAACGGGCGAGGTGCAGACCCTTCTGCTGGGATCGAACTTCCAGGCGCCGGGAGTAAAGTGCTACCACTGCGGCCACATGGACCTGCATGATGCGCCCGCGTGCGTGATCTGCGGAAAAGAGAACACGCAACTGGAAGACATCGGTGACGCCATCGTGGGACATGCGATTCGCAATGGAATCGATATTGTGTACGTCGCCGATGACGAACAGTTCGATCAGATCGGACGAATCGCGGCCCTGTTGCGCTTCCGTGCCGACCAGAACACCTCGGTGAAAGCCGCCAGCTAAGCCACAATCCGCAACCCTGTCCAAGGCACAGCCGCGCGCGCTGTGCCTTATTTATTTCGAGCTGTACTCCTCCGCCCCTTTCGATACGGTCGCCGTGCTATTCTGCTTCACCGTTGTGGATTCATCGGGAGAGACTCCTATGAAAGTTACGCGCCGCGGCTTCATCGCAACCACCGCCATCGGTGGAGCATCGCTCGCACTCGATCTGAAAGCGCAGAGCAAGCCCGGCCGGGCCGCCGCATTGCCAAGTGCACTGCCGAAGAAGGCGGTCATCATCAGCGCCGCCAATGGCTACAACTACCTCGACCGCGGCTACGCGGTGTTGAGCAGCGGGGGCGATACGCTCGACGCCGTGATGCAGGTCATCACCGGACCTGAGGACGATCCCAACGACGACAGCGTTGGTCTCGGCGGACTTCCTAACGAGGATTGCGTGGTGGAACTCGACGCCTGCTGTATGCATGGTCCAACACGTATGGCAGGTTCCGTTGCCGGCGTGCGCGACATCAAGAACGTTTCCCTGCTGGCGAAGACAGTCATGGAGCATACGGGGCACGTGATGCTGGTGGGCGAGGGCGCACAGAAGTTCGGATTCTTGATGGGCTTCCCCAAGGAGAACCTGTTGACCGAGCGCTCGCGCAAGACCTGGCAGCTGTGGCGCGAGACCATGTCCAACGACGATTGGTGGGGACCGGGGCTGGCCAGTCCTAAGTTCAAATTCCCCGATACCGCTGGCAATGTCTCCGAATTCTACGACGAGCGCATCGAGAGGATGGAAAAGCTGGCGGAGAAGATCGGCATTGCGCCGGAGTTTCGCATGGCCGCCATCGAACGGGTCCTGAATCCGCCGTCGGGGACGATTCATTGCTCCGTGGTGAACGAGAAGGGCGAGATGTCAGGCGCGACCACCACCAGCGGACTGGCGTGGAAACTTGCCGGACGCGCGGGCGATTCGCCGATCATCGGGGCCGGCAGTTACACCGACCAGGACGTTGGATCAGCTGGAGCGACCGGCAATGGCGAGGAGAACATCAAAGTCTGCGGTGCGCACACCATCGTTGAGAACATGCGGCGCGGCATGTCTCCACAGGAAGCAGGCATGGATGCCTTGAAGCGCATCGTTCGCAACTATGAAGGGACCCCGGAAAAGCTGCAATATGTGGACATGAGCTACTACATCCTGCGCAAAGATGGGGCCTATGCGGGAGTCTGCATGTGGAGCGGACCACCCGAGCATCCGCGACGCTTTGCCGTGAACGACGGGACCAAGCGCTACGAGAATGCAGTCGCGTTATACCAGGGACAGTCGCTAGGCTGGCCTCCAATGCCGGGGAGGAAACGATTGGCGCCGAAGCAGAAGAAATAGGAATCCTTTCAGTTTGTCATCCTGAGCGAAGCGACCGAAGGGAGCGAAGTCGAAGGACCCCTATGTCCTTGGATTATTCCGCCAATAGGGATCCTTCGACTCCGCACGAGCAAAAGGAGCTCGTGCTGCGCTCAGGCTGACAGAAGCAATTAGCTGGCCTATACCGCGACAGTTACCGTGGTCTCCGTGCGGGTCACGGGCCGGTAAAGCGTGTCGCGCTCGAAGGGGACGCGGCCGGCTTCAGTGATCAATCGAATCAGATCCTCGCGGCGCAGACCTTGCGGTGTGGTGGCGCCAGCGTCGTGATAGATCTTCTCTTCCACCACGGTCCCGTCGATGTCGTCGGCGCCGAAGCGCAGCGTGATCTGCGCCATCTTCGGCGTCACCATCTGCCAGTACGACTTGATGTGCGGAAAGTTTTCGAGCACCAGCCGCGAGACCGCGATCTGTTTCAGGTCGAGCATGCCGGTGGTCTTGGGCAGATGCTGTAGCGGCGTGTTGTCGGGATGGAAGGCCAGCGGGATGAACGTCTGGAAGCCGTGGGTGTCGTCCTGTAGCGCACGCAGCTTCAGCAGATGATCGACGCGGTCTTCATCGTTCTCGACGTGGCCGTAGAGCATGGTCGCGTTCGACTTCAGGCCGACTTCATGCGCCGTGCGCGCGAGTTGTAGCCAGTCGTCTCCGTCGATTTTGTGGTCGCAGATGATGTGCCGGATGCGGTCGGAAAAAATCTCGGCGCCGCCGCCGGGCATGGAGTCGAGCCCCGCCTCCTTGAATTTGACCAGCACCTCGCGCGGCGTCATCTTGCCAATCTTCGAGAAGAAGGCGATCTCAACCATGGTGAACGCCTTGAGGTGCACCTGGGGAAACCGCTCTTTCAACCCCGAAATCAGATCGACGTAGTACTGGAACGGCAGATCGGCATGCAGGCCGCCAACGATGTGAAACTCCGTGATCGCCTCGCTGTAGCCGGAAGCGGCGGTGCTCCAGACTTCTTCCAGCGCCATGGTGTAGGAGCCGGGGGAATCCTTCTTGCGGCCGAAGGCGCACAGGCGGCAGGCCGCCACGCAAACATTGGTGTAGTTGATGTGGCGGTTCACGTTGAAGTAGGCGATGTCACCGTGCATCCGCTCGCGAACGTGGTTCGCCAGCCAACCGATTGCCAGAATGTCACCCGAGCGATAGAGCGTAAGCGCGTCGTCAGCCGACAGACGCTCATGAGCCATCACCTTGTCGTGAATTGGCACCAGGCGAGGGTCGTCGGTCTGGAAAGGGTGGAGCTTCTTGGCGGCGGCTGTGTGCTGCGATACGGTGGACATCGTTTCAATCATATCCCAGGGAAGCCGTGGAATCACAGAGCGACGTGATCGACCTCGGACGGCAGCTGCCTCACCGCGCCAGCATCAGGTCTCCGGCAATGAAGAACAGGAACGCCATCGAGACCAGCCCGTTCATGGTAAAGAAGGCGGCGTTCACCCGGCTGAGGTCGTCGTGCTTCACCAAAGAGTGCTCATAGATCAAGAGCAGTGCAACGAACACCACACCGGCGACGGCGATCTTTCCCAGGCCAAACGCCACCACCATCCAAGCCAGCAACAAAACGGTCATGAGGTGAAAGAGCCTGGCGATGTTCAGAGAAGTACGAATGCCGAAGGCCTTGGGGACTGAGTAGACGTCGGCGGAGCAGTCGAAGTCGAAATCCTGGCAGCTATAGAGAATATCGAACCCGGCGCCCCAGAAGACCACGGCGACGGTCAGGATCAAGATGCGTGGATCGAGCGAGCCGCGGACCGCAATCCAAGCGGCGATAGGGGCGGTTCCCATCGCCAGCCCCAGTATCAAGTGCGACCAGCGCGTGAAACGTTTGGTGAAGGAATACAGGAAGATAATCGCCAGCGCAACCGGAGACAGGTAAAACGCCAGCGGATTCAGTCGATACGCGGCAAAGATCAGGATGGCCGACGTGACCACCACAAACCACGCCACGAATCCTTTGCTCAGGCTGCCGGCGGGAAGCGCGCGTATGCGGGTGCGTGGGTTGGCCGCGTCGATAGTCGCATCCACCAGCCGATTGAAGGCCANNAAGATGGAGTGCTCCCACTTGATCATCTCCAGGGTGGTGCCAACGCTGCGCAACAGTGCCACGGCTTGATTTTAACTTGCGGACGAGGTTTCAGGCAGGTCAGGCTGGCTCATGCTCATCCCTTGCGGCAAGGGAGGGCGTGACCACTGGCGATCCCAGGCGGGCACGGTGACGCGCTCGGCGACCAACGCTGGCTTATGCGCCCAGCAGACTACGCGCGTGCCGAAGGGCAGGTTGATGTAGCGAATCAGATGGCGCTCGCAATCGAGCAGCATGACCATGGCGGCATTGGCTAGCCGGGAGTCTCCCTCAGACGTCGGCCGGGGCGCCGCCGACTTCCGCAATAGGTCCTTGCACGTGCGCTCCACGATGGACGGCAGGAACCCTGTCGCTACCAGATAGGAGACGCGGGAAATTTCGAAACCACAGTTGTTGAGTTTGCGCCGCAGCTCGGTGGCGGTGTAACGCCGCTGATGCCCGCGCGCTTCGTCGTCCTCGCCCCAGAGAAATGGATAGGCGGGAACGGTAAGACACAGCAGGCCGCCATCCTTCAACACGCGACGCAGCTCGCGAAGGGCCATCCGGTCATCGGGAACCGACTGCAGGATGTCCCCAGCCACAATGGCATCGAAAGAATTTGAGACGAACCCCAAGTCCTCAGGACTGGTACAAACCAGGTTCTCGGAGCCCTCGGTCTGGCGGAACGCCAGGGCGGGCAGCGAACTGTAGGCATTCAGAACGCGGATGGGATCCCCTTTGGAGAAATCTAATTGTGCGGCACAGCCGAAATCCAGGACGCGGGCATCGCGTTTGCCATGTATAGCTTGGGCGACCGCCTCGCGCAACAGCTTGCGCCGGGCCGTGTGCCACCATGAGGAACTTTCGCGGCGGAGCGCCTCGAACTCGGGTTGAGCGTCCATCAAGCGGGCCTGTTCGCTTCCTTTACCCTACATTTTACGAGACACCGGCGCTGCGGTCTCAACTTTCCGACTACGCGCTTGTTCCCGTCACCTGCACCGCCGACTTAAAGTAATCTAGGGACAGGTGCAAGCCGGTCCGCAGATCGATGGTTGGCTCCCATCCAAGCAGCCGCCTGGCTTTGCCGATGTCGGGCCGTCGCTGCCGGGGATCATCCTGCGGGAGCGGTTCATATCGCAATTTGCTGCTCGATCCGGTCACTTCGAGCACCGCCTGGGCGCACTCCAGGATAGTGAACTCGACGGGATTGCCGATGTTGGTCGGCTCGTGCTCGTCAGACTTCGACAACGCCAGAATTCCCGCCACTTCATCGCTCACATAGCAGAAGCTACGCGTCTGCGAACCGTCGCCGTAAACCGTGAGATCTTCACCGCGGAGCGCCTGTTTCATGAAGTTCGAGATCACCCGGCCATCGTTGATCTGCAATCGTGGACCATAAGTGTTGAAGATGCGCACAATGTGCGTATCTACTCGATGGTACCGGTGGTAGGCCATGGTGGCCGCTTCAGCAAAGCGCTTGGATTCGTCGTACACCGATCGTGGACCGATCGGATTTGCGTGCCCCCAGTAGGTCTCTTTCTGTGGATGCTCCAATGGGTCGCCATAACACTCCGAGGTGGAGGCCAGAAAAAACTTGCCGCCGTATTTCTTTGCCAGCTCGAGGCAGTTCATGGAACCGAGCGAGCCGACCTGCAAGGTTTCAATGGCATGCTCGAGATAATCCACTGGGCTGGCTGGCGACGCGAAGTGGAAGACATAGTCAACCTTGCCGGGATCGAAAGGCTGGCTGACATCCTGCTCAAGAAAGGCGAATCGAGACTCGTGGCGGAGATGCGCGAGGTTCTCCATCCGTCCGGTCAGTAGATTATCGGCGCAGACCACCGAGTGGCCCTCCGCCAGCAAGGCATCGCACAAATGCGAGCCAAGAAACCCTGCGCCGCCGGTCACCAGCACATGCATAGTTGCGATTCCTCGATGAAAACGGGGCCGAGAATAACTGCTGCGAATCCAGGCCTAGCGGGTCGCGACGGCTACTCCGTGCTCCCGCAAACGGGCGCGCTGGTCTGCGATGATGCTCTCCAAAGTTTCTTCCAGGGACAGGCGCGGACGGTAGCCGATGAGCTTGGCCAGTTTGCCGATGTCTGGGACCCTCCGCCGTACATCTTCGAAGCCCTCCTCATAGGCCGTTCCGTAGGAGACGAAAACAATCTTCGAATCCGAGCCGGTCATGCGCTTGATGCGTATTGCCAATTCGCCGATAGTGATTTCGTGATCGCTGCCCACGTTATACACTTCGCCGTTGGCATCGGGATGGGCCGCTATGCCGACCAGCGCATCCACCGTATCGTTGACGTGGGTGAAGCAGCGGCTCTGGGCCCCGTCGCCGAAGACGGTGATGTCCCTGCCGGTCAAGGCCTGGACCACTAAGTTGGGAACCACCATGCCATAACGCCCGATCTGTCGCGGGCCTATAGTATTGAACAGGCGCGCGATCACGGTCGGAACTCTCTTCTCTTTCCAGTACGCGATGGCCAGAAACTCGTCGATGGCTTTCGAGCAGGCATAACTCCAGCGGCCCTTGTTCGGCGGGCCCATCACCAGGTCATCATCTTCGTGAAACGGGACCCGGTCCCGCTTGCCGTATACCTCCGACGTAGACGTGATGAGCACGCGTTTTTGTTTGGTCTCTGCCAAGCTAAGTATGATTTCAGTGCCTCGGATGTTGGTCTCGATGGTGCGCACCGGGCTGTCCACAATCAAGCGCACCCCAACGGCAGCCGCCAGATGATAAACGACATCGCAGAGGTCCACGAGTTCGGCCATCAACTGGGTGTTGGTGACGGTGTCAATGTGGTAGCTAAATTCAGGATGAATTTTGAGATGCTGAATATTAGCGATAGAGCCGGTGGAGAGATCGTCGACGATGCAGACTTCATCGCCCAGGTTGAGGTGTCGCTCGGCGAGATGCGACCCGATGAAGCCAGCCCCGCCCGTGATGAGCACCTTCATTGCCGCCCCTCCGCATCCCTAGGGTAATGTTCCTGACGCAGCGACGCAATGTTTGTGATTTGCGTCCTAGCCGCTGCAGCCCCCAGGCCCTTATAATCGCCGGTTTGCAAGGACAGTTGCAGGATTCTATGGCATACCGCGAAACCGACCTGTTAATCATTGGCGCCGGGATTGTTGGACTGGCAACGGCTCTCGAGACCACGCTGCGCTTTCCAGAGATGACCCTGGCCATCGTGGAAAAAGAAGATCGCGTGGCCGCTCACCAGACCGGACATAACAGCGGAGTCATCCACTCCGGCCTCTACTACAAGACAGGCTCGCTGAAGGCGCGCAACTGCGTCGCCGGGGCCGCCTCCATGAAGCGCTTCTGCCAGCAGCACGGGGTCCCCTTCGAAGAGTGCGGCAAACTCGTGGTCGCGACCAGGCCCGAGGAAGTTCCTCGGCTCGAGCAACTGCATCAGCGCGGGATTGCTAATGGCGTCCCGGATTTGCGAATGCTGAATCGCGAGCAGTTTCGCGAAATCGAACCTCATTGCGACGGCATCCGCGGTCTGCAAGTGCCCACCACCGGCATCGTGGATTACAAGGTGGTGGTGCAGAAATACGCCGAGTTGATCGAGAGTGCTGGAGGCGAGATTGTGTTTCGCGCCAAGGTGCTTGGCCTGCGCGAAGAGGGAGACTGCAACATCGTGGAAACGAGCGCCGGCATCTTCCGGGCACGCTACGTGATCAATTGCGCCGGCCTGTATAGCGATACGATCACTCGCATGGCCGGGGTGCATACCGATCTCGAAATCATCCCCTTCCGCGGAGAATACTACGAAGTGAAACCGGAGCGGCGCCACCTGGTAAAGGCGCTCATATACCCTGTTCCCGATCCGCGTTTCCCGTTCCTCGGAGTGCATTTCACGCGCCGGGTCAATGGCAGCGTCGAGGCGGGACCCAACGCTTTGCTGGCCTTCCGCCGCGAGGGATACACGGGCACGACGCCCGATCTCAATGAGGCCATGCAGATGCTGTTGTTCCCCGGCTTTCGCAAGATGGCGTGGAAGTATTGGCGCATGGGGCTGGCGGAACAATACCGCTCGTGGATCAAGGCGGCCTTCGTGAAGTCTCTTCAGAAGATGGTGCCGCAGCTAATGGAAGCGGACTTGGTTCAGGGCGGCTCTGGGGTGAGGGCCCAGGCGGTGGACAGCAAGGGCAACCTGGTGGACGATTTTCATTTCGTCCATAGCAAAGGGATGATCCATGTCTGCAACGTACCGTCCCCGGCGGCAACAGCATCGCTGGAGATCGGCAAAGAGATTGTCGATATGCTGGCCAAACGCTTTGACCTGGCTGCGGGCAGCCCGCAGCCGGTTACGATTTGAGAAAATTCCAAAGGACAGTGCACAGGTCCAGAGAAGGCGCCTTGTCAAGGACCCCGCCACAACGACTTGGGTCAGAGCCATGCCGCCGGCGAGAACCGCGAGTAGTGCCGCGAAAAAAGACTTCAAGGGCACCGGGAACCTCTGTCGACGGTGGTTGAAAGAAAAGCCAGGTTGTCCATATTGCGCCTCTATGTTTCGCATCACCGTACGCGCCGTTCGAGCTGTATGAGCAGCGCGGTAGTACATCGTGTACAACAACAGGATCGCTAGCGTGGACAGTAGAAATAACGGCCATGTGCAAAATCGGAGCTTGGCCGGATCAACTGTGTAGGGGAATGCGAACGCCAGGAAGATCGCTGAAACGAAGAGGTAGGAGAGAAAGTCGTAATGCTTTTGTTCCTTGGCTGCGTTTACATAAATAGGTAAAGGAAAGCGGTTTCCTCGAGGAGGATCGCGATAAAGAGGAACATCGACCCACTCAGCCTTCAGCTCGTTTAATTTTTTTCCTTCGCCAGGCGCTCTATCTGAATGGTCATCCTTCTCGTGGGCGCACTCGAAGTCGCACGGAAAGTCTGGAAATATCCTCCGGCAGATGTACTCGACGCGAGGCATGTGGAAACTGGAAGTGACAAAGATGACCTTGCTCGCTTTCATATCAACGGCGACTTTGCGTGCGAACAGCACGTCCTCAAGAGTCCCCGAACTGTTGGTAAATGGCAGGATCCGCTCTGGGGAGACTCCCAGGTTTTTAAGTTCTTTCCGCAGAAGTGTGCCGTGCGGCCACACACTTCTGTTGAAGTCGCCGAAAGCTCCAGTCGGCAAGATAAAGCTTTCGGGATACTCCTTCGCCAATTCAACAGTCCGGTCGCACCGCTCCAGCGCAATCGGCGACACGATGCCCTTTTCGTGATTCTCGTTCCCAAAGAGAACAATGAGGATGACACTCTTGGAAGCCGCCGCGAGATCGCCATGATGATCGCCCATATGCTTCCAGTGTACCCGATGGGCAATCGGACGAATTAGGGTCTGAGCTATCGCTGGCCGGGAACTGGAGCAGGTTCGCGCCCGAGACTCCGCGGAAATACCCCAGTCTCGAAACCTCGTTGCTCCATGCTATTCTTGAATCTATGGCGCTTTATTTGGTGACCGGAGCGGCCGGTTTCATCGGCTCGAACCTGGTGCGAGCATTGTTGGCGAGGGCTGAGCAGGTCCGCGGTCTCGACAACTTCGCCACCGGCAAACCCGAGAACCTCGCCGAACTGCGATCGCAGATCGACTTTTGGGAATCCGATATCCTCGATCCTGAGGCCGTGCGTGCCGCTATGGAGGGGGTGGATTTCGTGCTGCACCAGGCGGCACTCGGCTCCGTACCCCGCTCCATCGCCGATCCAGCGCGGAGCAACAGGGTCAACGTCGAAGGCACTTTGAATGTGCTGGTGGCGGCCCGCGATGCCAAGGTCAGGCGCCTGGTTCACGCCAGTTCGTCTTCGGTTTACGGCGACACGCCCACGCTTCCCAAGCGCGAAGACATGCCACCCAATCCCATTTCGCCGTATTCCGTGTCCAAGTTGGCCGCCGAACTGTACGTACGGACCTTCCATCGGGTCTATGGATTGCCCACTGTTTGCCTGCGCTACTTCAACATATTCGGTCCACGACAGTTGTGGGATTCGCAATACTCGGCAGTACTGGCCAAGTTCATCACTCGAATGTTGCAGGGTGAGACGTGCACCATCTTCGGCGATGGCGAGCAGTCGCGAGACTTCACTTATGTCGAAAATGCCGTGTCCGCCAACCTTCTTGCTGCGACGGCGCCAATCGATCAGGTGGCCGGACGGTTCTTCAATATTGCTACCGGCACTCGGATTTCGCTCAACCGTGCGGTAACGTTGCTGAGGGGGCTCACCGGATATGAAGGCCCCGTCGTACACGCTCCGGATCGCGCGGGCGACGTCAAACATGCGCTGGCAGATATCGGGCTGGCAGAGAAGCATCTCGACTATGAGCCGGAGGTTGATTTTGAGGAAGGCCTGAAGCGCACCGTCGCCTGGTACCGGGAGCAGTCAGCGGCGAGGATGGTTAGCGCGTAGTGCAAAATGGGCCTCATCCTGAGTGTTGCATGCCTTAGCCCGATCGGAACCAGAAACGGCTGGAGCGCCAGGCGCTAGGATCGCGTTTCCCAAGGAATTACCCATGTCTTTGCCATCGAAAGCTGCAAGCTCGGAATTGTTGGAACTACTGAAACGCAAGATCGAATCCCGTACCGCCAAAGTTGGCGTGATTGGAATGGGCTACGTCGGCCTGCCTCTGGCGCTGCTATTCAGCGAGCAGAAGTTCCCCGTAACCGGCTTCGACATCGATAAGAAGAAGATCGATGTGCTGGAGTCCGGCGGATCCTACATTTACCGGATTGCGCCCACCGAGATCCAGGCGGCGCGCACCCAAGGCTTCACCGCGACCTCGGATTACGACAACATCACCCACATGGACGCCATTATTATCTGCGTCCCCACTCCACTGAACGAGTACCACGAGCCCGATCTCAGCTACATTACTGCAACCGCCGAATCGATTGGCCCACATCTGCGCGCTGGCCAGTTGGTCGTTCTCGAGAGCACCACATATCCCGGCACCACCGAGGAGGTGCTAGTACCGATTCTCGAGCGCTCTAATAAACGTGGGCTACTGGCCGCTCGCGCGGGCACGGAGAACGACAACCGGTTCTACGTGGTTTTTTCTCCCGAACGCGAGGACCCGGGCAACGACACCGTTGCGCGCTGCGATATTCCCAAGGTCATCGGCGGACTCGATCCCCAGGCCGGCGAACTCGGAGCGAAGCTCTACGGCGCCATCTTCAACCGCACGGTTCCGGTCTCGACACCCGCGGCTGCCGAGATGACCAAGCTGCTGGAGAATATCTACCGCTGCGTAAATATCGCGATGGTGAATGAGCTGAAGTTGCTCTGCCTGCGCATGGGCATCGACATCTGGGAGGTGATCGACGCAGCCAAGAGCAAGCCCTTCGGCTTCCAGGCGTTTTATCCCGGTCCCGGACTCGGCGGGCATTGCATCCCGATCGATCCGTTTTATCTGTCGTGGAAGGCCAAGCAGTTCGACTTCCGCACCCGCTTCATCGAACTGGCCGGCGAAGTGAACACCAATATGCCGTACTTTTCCGTGGAAGCCGTCGCCAGCGCGCTGAACAAGGAGAAGAAGGCGCTCAATGGCTCGAAGATTCTGGTGCTGGGGCTTTCCTACAAGAAGGACATTGACGACCTGCGGGAGTCGCCCTCGCTCACGATTATCGAGCTGCTGCAGAAGCGCGGCGCAATGGTCAGCTACAACGATCCCTACTTCCCGACGGTGGGGCATGGACGCCGCTACGCTCTGAACATGACGTGTGCGCCGCTGGAGAACCTGGACCAGTACGACTGCGTGGTGATCGTCACCGACCACAGCGACTACGACTATCCGAGAATTGTGCGGGAGTCAAAGCTGGTGGTAGATACGCGCAACGCCACCAAAGGTATCGCCTCGCCTAAGATTGTGCGCTGCTGACCTGGATTTATCCATGAACTTGAAGATGTCATCCTGAGTGTTACATGGGCTTGCGACCCACCTATAGGGATGAAAATCAACCACAGAGATCACGAAGATCACGGAGAAAACTCGATAGAAACCAGACCTCCGTGTCCTCCGTGCCCTCCGTGGTGAATGACTGTCGCCGAAGCGAAGCGCCCGCAAAGACTTCCGACCCACATCCTTTGGGGGCCGTGCGGGCGCGCAGGGATACATCGCGCTATCGCCGGTAGGTTCCCATGTATTCCGCCTGGATTAGGACGTGGCCCTTCATGGCCTCTTGAAGATCTGAGCTGTTGGCGCCGGGCGCGAGATCGAGTTTTTCTTCCAGGGCATACAGGCGGAAAAAATACCGGTGCGGCTTGCCCGGCGGCGGACACGGGCCGTTATAGCCAATCTTCCTGAAGCTGTTGCGCCCCTGCCGCGTCCCATCGTCTAACTGGTCCTGCTTCGCAACTGCCTCGGAAAGCTCATGCGCACTCGCCGGCAGGTTCCACAGTACCCAGTGAACCCACGTTCCGGCAGGTGCGTCGGGGTCATCCATGATCAGCGCGAAGCTGATGGTGCGCGCCGGAGACCCGCCCCATTCCAGTGCCGGCGAAACGTCCGCGGCCTCGCAGGAATGTTTCTTCGGAATCTCTGCGCCGTGCGCGAATGCGGGGCTTTTAAGCACGAGTGCCATAGGTGCACCTCCTGCAGATGGATATGGCTGTATCGCAACCGTGCTGCCGCCAACTGGGCCCAGCACGAGCAACAGCGCGGCGAGTCTTGCGATTGAACGAAGGTGCTTCAGACGGGAAGCTGCGGAAGCGTTGCTCGGGGTGATCGGCATCATGGTACGCAATGCCAAACGATATCAGAACAGCGGATGAAGATTACACCAAGAACGATGCGCACAGCAATGCGCCAAAGATCAAGGAGTGCGTCAGTTCGCTGAAGCCGAGCTTGTGCACATCGAGAGGGCGATAACGCCGGACAAACCACAGAGTCCCGCGCACCAGTACGGGGACAAAGGCCAATGCCATGGCATCCGAGAAGAGCCCCAAGCGGCAGGCGGCGAGGATTACGCCGATGAGGCCCACTTGCCCGCAGAAGAAGGGCAATCCCTGTTTCATCTTCTCGTCCATGTTGGCGGCGCGGCTGGAGCGGATGCGTACCTGCACGAAATGGATCTGGTCGCCGGCGAACAACCAGTTGGCCAGCCACAGCGCGACTGCCACGTGGTCGAGTTTTCCGGTGGCAACGTAATACGCGCCCGCCGCAGTGGAGGTAAGACCCACCGCGCCGATGATCTGCGCCGGCATCCTTGCTTTGCGCCCCAGCCTTTTGACGCCAACTTGTATCGCGAAAGCTAGGCCTGCAACCGCGCCGATCGTCAGCAGCCCGCGAGACAGTCCGTCCCACAGCAGCGCTGCTATGCTCCCCACGGCCAGCAATCCGATGGCGGCAATCATCTTCAGCACGAAGGCGCGCTCGTCTTTGGTCTGTGCCTTGATCGGCGAGGTGCCCAGCCAACTCTCGACCGGCGTACGCAGCCAAAAAAGCGACATCGCCGCAACGATGAACAGCGTCAGCGCGACGCCGTTGACACTGGAGCGTAGCGCCGCCACCGCGCCGGTCGCGAGCGGCACCAGCAGCATGCCCCACGCGCCGTGCTCGCGCGGACTCACCAGGGCTTTCTGTCGTCCGTTGTGGGTCGAAGCGATATGGGTGGCTACCCCAGTTCGACTGTCATCCTGAGCGACGAGTCCGGGCGCCGTAGCGACCGGACAAGGAGTCGAAGGCCCCCTATACCTGGAAGAAATCACAGTGTGGACGCCTGGTACAGGAACAAGTCTGGGATTGCTTGGCGGCCAAAGGGGTTCTTCGACTCCTCGCTGTGCTCGTCGCTCAGAATGACACCTCAACAAATTACGCTCAGTCATTAAATAATCCAGCGAAGGCCCGCACTATGCAACGCTATCGCTTGATCGCGGCGGCGCGAATCATCTGATTCGACGTACCCGGCTCATAGACACAGAATGGCTCTTCCGCCAGGAAGTCGCCGGTGGCCGCGTACGCCCGAGCACGGCATCCCATGCAGACGTGGCGGAACTCGCAGCAGCCGCACTTCCCTTTCAGGTTGTCGTCGTCGCGTAACTGGGCGAAGACATCGGAGTCGTTCCAGATTTCAGCGAAACTCTGCTTCCGCAAATCACCCGCGATCGCCGGCAGATATCCGCAGGGGAAAACTTCGCCCTCGTGCGAGATGAAGCAAACCCCGGTTCCCGCCAGGCAGCCCTTGGTCATCGCGTTCATGTCGCCAGGGTGCCCGCCAGGATGGCCCGTGTGTCCCACTGGCGGCCCGCCACCCGGCTTCAGGTTGATGCCTGTCGAACCCGGCATGGTCATGTCCGTTGGGCCAATGTCGTTGGCGCTGGGCGCGGGCGTCGCAACTTCGTTGCGACCAGCCAGGCGGTCGGCGGCCTTACGCTGCCGCGCCACCCGGAAGTAGTGCGGGGCACAGGTTGCCTTCAGTTCGATCCCACCTTGCAGCGACTGATCGTAGAACCAATTCAACATCCGCTCATACTCTTCCGGAGCTACCATCTGCTCGGCGGCGATGTCCACTCCGCATCCCACGGGCACCAGCAGGAAGGTATGCAGGGCATCGGCGCCGAGGCTGCGCGCCAGATCCAGCACAGCCGGCAACTGGTGGGCGTTGTGGCGCGCAATCGTGGTGTTGATCTGCACCGAAACTCCCAACGCCTGAAGGTTGCGCATGCCATAGACAGCGGCGTCGAAGGCGCCAGGAATGCCGCGGAACGAATCGTGGGTATGCGCGTCCGATCCGTCCAGCGAGATCGAGACCCGCTTGATTCCGGCTTGCTTGATCTTTTGCGCGACGTCTTTCGTCACCAAGGTTCCGTTGGTGGCCAGCGCGGTGCGCAGACCGCGGCCGGTCGCATACTCTGCTAGTTGGAAAATGTCCGCCCGGTACAGCGGTTCTCCGCCACTGAGTACCAGGATCGGACTGCCGAAGTCGGCAATCTGCGAAATGATGTCAAGCGCTTTCTCGGTCGGCAGGTCGGCGGGGGACATTAGCTCGGTCGCGGTGGCGCGGCAATGGATGCACCGCAGATTACAGCCCTTGGTAACTTCCCAGAAAACCAGGCGCGGCGTGTATTGTTTGGTGGCCGCCGGATGAGTGCTGCCGGTGCTTTCGCTCATTGTTGTTGTCCTCCCCCGCTCTTGCGGAATTCGGCTCTACTGTATGTATCCACGATAGGATTTTCACGACCCGGAGGGCCGTGAGTCTTATCACCAGCCCCTGTGATATGCGTCACTTGGAGGATTTGGGACGGGGACACATCACGAGTGGTTAACTGCTCCGCCCTAGCCAAAACCGGGCTAGAACGGGGCACCCCGGTTTTTGTACCCTGCAAACCTAACAGGCTGCTCAAGAAGTCGGAACAGCAGGTCCCTCCACTCGGGCTGAAGCCCTCGGTCGGGATGACAAGAAGAAAGAGCACGGGCACGATCCCTGCGGCGAGACTACCCGAACAACCTTCGTTGTAATCTGTAGGAAGGCGGCCAAACCGATGGTCTTCCACAAGTACATGCTCGGGGGCGACCGCCCGAAAACTATGCTCAAACTTCTCTGCGTAACCGCTCATCCGGACGACGAGGCCGGCGCCTTTGGAGGCACTCTGCTGCTGTATCACGACCGCGGCGTGGAGACCCAGGTGGTCTGCATGACCGCCGGAACTGCGGCGCGTAATCGAGGCAGCTCACGCTCCAATGAGGAGCTCGCCGCGATGCGCCGCGCCGAATTTGCGGCATCCTGCAAGCTGCTCAACGTCAGCCAATACGAAGTGCTCGACTATCCTGACGGAGAGCTCGACCGCACCGATTATTATCGAGCTGTCGAGGACCTGACACGCCGCATGCGCCAGATTCGTCCGCACGTCGTACTTACCTTTGGCCCGGACGGCGGACTCACCGGCCACGTCGACCACGCTATGGCAGGCGTTTTTGCAACCCTGGCATTCGAATGGGCGGGCCGTCCCGATCGTTATCCCGAGCAACTGGAGCAGGGACTAACGCCGCACCGCGCACAAAAGCTGTACTACCTTGCCGCTGACTTCGTACTGCCTGATCGCCAGATCATTGCACCGGCAACGGTGACCACTCGTGTCGAAGTGGGTGCGGAGCGCTTCGAGAAGAAGGACGAAGCCTTTCGACAGCACACCACGCAGGCGCCGTTGTTTGAGCGGGTCAAGAAGAACCTGGGGCAGCGTGGCGGCGGAGTGGAGATGTATCATCTCGCAGTGACACGCGACCCGCGCGAGGCGAAGCACGAGGCCGACTTGTTCGAGGGGGTCGTCGAGGAGTAGTACCTACTCCTCTCCTGCTAAGGCTGGCGGTCACCGGCTCCTGTGCGGACGATCACTGTGCCACAGGACGACTTTCGTGGAACATAGAGGTTGGACCTTTGTAAGAACTCAAGGAGAAGATCATGGCGCAGAGCGTAGTGAGTGAGCCGATCGACATGGGTACGGAAGTACGTCCATCGGTCCCCGGGCAAGCCCCAAAGAAGCCGACTAAGGCATTCAATTCGTTTCAGATAGCACAGACCCAGTTCGACAAGGTAGCCGAATATCTGGGCTTGGATCCGGCCACCCGGGACCTCCTGCGCTACCCGTTGCGTGAGTTCCATTTTGCCATCCCGGTGCGGATGGACGACGGCTCGGTGAAGGTATTCCGCGGTTTCCGCGTGCAGCACAACGACGCGCGTGGCCCGGGGAAGGGTGGTATCCGGTTCCATCCGCAGGAGACCATTGACACGGTCCGGGCACTGTCGATGTGGATGACGTGGAAGTGCGCCGTGGTGGACATTCCGTTGGGCGGAGCAAAGGGCGGCGTCATTTGCGACCCCCACAACCTCAGTTTGCGTGAGCAGGAACAGATTTGCCGCGGCTGGGTACGCCAAGTGGCAAGGAACGTCGGACCGCTTACCGATGTGCCGGCGCCGGATGTCATGACCAATTCGCAGCACATGCTGTGGATACTCGACGAGTTCGAACAGATCCATGGCGGACGTTATCCCGGGTTCATTACCGGCAAGCCTGTGGGCATGGGCGGATCGCTCGGCCGGACCGAGGCGACAGGCTACGGCGTAGTTTTCACTCTGCGAGAAGCTCTTAAGGAATTGGGCATTCGCCCGGAGGACACTACCGCCAGCGTCCAGGGATTTGGCAACGTGGCCCAGTACGCAATCGAACTCTATCAGCGTCTGGGTGGGCGAGTGATTGCGGTCTCGTGTTGGGACCAGGCAGACCAATGCTCCTACACCTACCGCAAGCTTGCTGGAATCGATCTGAACCAGATACTGTCGATTACCGACCATTTCGGCGGAATCAATAAGCAGAAGGCGAAGGACCTGGGATACGAACTGTTGCCCGGAGAGGCATGGCTTGAGCAGGATGTCGAGATCCTGATTCCGGCAGCGATGGAGAACCAGATTACTGGGGATAACGTTGACAAAATCAGCCCCCGGGTTCGGATTATTGCGGAGGGCGCCAACGGTCCGACAACCCCGGAAGCCGACACTCAGATCAAGGAACGCGGCATCCTGCTGATCCCGGACTTCCTGGCCAATGCAGGCGGCGTGACCTGCAGCTATTTCGAGCAGGTACAGAGCAACATGAACTACTTCTGGGAGAAGGACGAGGTCCTGGGAAAACTCGACCTCAAGATGACCTCGGCGTACTTCGCGGTTTCAGAACTCTCCCGCCGCGAGAAGCTGTCCATGCGGGATGCAGCGTACGCGATTGCCATCGGCCGCGTGGCCAAGGCCTGCCACGATCGCGGCTGGGTGTAGCGCTTCGGCCGTCGCGGCTTGCGCTTTCGATGATGCGGCGAGCCGCGTCGGCTATGATGGCGGCCGGAGGCAGCAATGACCGATCTTAAAACCGTGGTTGCGGACCTTCCCGTGTTCGACCGGCATTTCTGGGATGGCACATTTCGCTTCACGCGGATCGGCACCGGGGCCTTGGGAGGGAAAGCCAGCGGATTGGCCTTCGCCAGGGATCTGCTGGCAGAAACGATCGATGCCTCCGCTTTCCCGGATATTGACGTTAATGTCCCCACCATGGCCGTCATCACGACGGACTGCTTCGACGAATTTATCGCGCGCAACCGTCTCGGGGAGTTGCCGGTCGAAGACTTGCCAGACGACCGCATCGGCCATGCCTTTCAACAGGCCGATCTTCCTGCAGAGCTATTAGGCGATCTGCGGGCACTGATCGCGCAAGTCAAAACTCCGTTGGCGATCCGATCGTCCAGCCTGCTGGAGGATGCGCTTGATCGGCCGTTCGCTGGCGTTTACGGGACCAAGATGATCCCCAACAACCAGCTTGATCCGGATACCCGTTTCCGGCGACTGACGGAAGCCATCAAGTTCGTTTATGCTTCCACGTACTTCCGGGAAGCACGCGACTACATCAAGACGACAGGCCACGATCCCAACGAAGAGAAGATGGCTGTCATCCTCCAGGAAGTTGTCGGGGAACGGCATGGCGATCGCTTTTATCCCGACGTGTCCGGCGTGGCGCGCTCCTACAACTTTTATCCGACCGGACCAGCGCGTCCGGAGGAGGGTGTGGCTAGCCTGGCCCTCGGTCTTGGTAAAACGATTGTTGACGGCGGAGTGGCTTGGACATTCTCGCCCGCCTACCCGAAAAAGCCGCCACCGTTTGGCTCGGTGCAGGAATTGCTCCGCGGCACACAGACGGAGTTCTGGGCGGTCAACATGGGCAAGCCGCCCGCCTACGATCCGGTCAGCGAGACTGAGTACCTAGTGAGAGCTGGTTTGAAGGATGCCGAGGCCGATGATGTGCTGCGCTTTCTGGCTTCAACCTTTGACCCCGCGCGCGATCGCGTAGTCCCCGGTTTGGGCGCGAGCGGACCCCGCATCCTCGATTTCGCTCCCCTGCTCGTATGGGAGCAGTTTCCGCTCAACACCCTGATTAAAGCGCTGCTCAAAGCGGCCGAGGAGGCAGTCGGCGCCAACGTCGAGATTGAATTCGCAGTGACCATCCATGCGGATCGGGATGAACCACCGCGGGCGCGACTGGGATTTCTCCAGGTACGTCCGATGGTCGTGTCAGAGCAGAGTGTGGACGTAAGCGTCGAGGACCTCTCCGATCCGCGTGCGATCATTGCGTCCGACGCGGTGATGGGCAACGGCATTACCGACGATATTCATGACATCGTATTTGTGCGGCCGGAGCGCTTCTCTCCGATGCAAACCCCCGTGATCGCGCAACAATTGGAACTCATCAATCGGCAGCTTTCCGACCAGCACCAGCCGTTCCTGCTCATTGGTTTTGGCCGCTGGGGCAGCTCCCATCCCTCGCTCGGGATTCCTGTGGTCTGGAGCCAGATCTCGGGAGCGCGCGTGATTGTTGAGGCCACGCTACCGGAGATGAACGTCGAGCTCAGTCAGGGTTCGCATTTCTTTCATAATCTGTCGAGCTTTCGCGCCAGCTACTTCATGGTGCGGCACGACGGGCGCTTTGCCATTGATTGGCAGTGGCTGAACCGCCAGCCGATCGTGCAGGAGACCGAATTTGTTCGCCACGTACGCTCCGTAGGCGCCCTGACCGTTCGTGTCGATGGACGCGCCGGGCGCGGCGTTATCCTGTCGAGCGGCCCCATTCAAGCGAGCGTCGAAGAAAAATGACCCGAGATGAAACCCAAGTCGGCGTAATCCTTCGCGAATTGCAGGAGCGCGCCAAGGAATTGAACTGCCTCTACAAGGTGGATGAGCTTCTGAATCGGCCGGATCTTTCTCTGGAGGAAATCTTTCTCGCGATGATCGGCGTCCTGCCGCCGGGCTGGCAGTACCCGCACGACTGCCAGGCGCGAATCGTTTTCGAAGATCAGGTAATCCAGCCGCCGGATTTTGCGCCCGCTCCGTTCGTGCAGAGTGCCAACATCGTGGTGCAGGGCGAGGTAGCCGGTAGCGTGGAGGTCTCCTACCGGGTGCAGATGCCCAAGTCGGACGAGGGCCCCTTTCTCAAAGAGGAGCGAAAACTGATCGAAACCATCGCCGACCGCATTGCCAACCATGTAATGCAAAGGCGATTGAAAACGGCATTTGAGGGGCTGTCTGCGGCAGCCGACGGCCTGGCGAGCGACAAAGGTGAGTGGCGGGTTGTCCTCGAGTTCCTGCGCGACACCGACCCGGTCCTGTTGCGGCGGATTTCGCGCAAACTGATCAATCACTTGAGCTGGGGCGGAGTTCAGGAAGCCAAGGAACTATTGCAGCGTGACGGCGTTGCGACCCTGGCCGATGCTGCGATTCCCGGCGACGAAAATCGGCCTCTGCGCCGTGATGTCCCCGCCAGGTTTGTTGACCTCACTACGGAAGCGTTTCGCATCGCCAGCCAGCACCTGAGCGAAAGCGAGATCCTGAGCTGCGTTACGACGTGGATCAAGGAGGAGAAGTGCAGCTTCCTGGTGCGGTGCCTGGAGAACCTGGCCACCTCGTTGGGAGAAGTAATAGAAGCGATTGAACGCTACCAGCACTCCGCGGTCGAAGAGAGCGAGCTTTCGCTTTCGACGCAAAAAGGCCTGCGCGTTTCGCTCATCCGCCGGTTTTTCTCCGAGAACCTGGAGTTCATCAACATCGCCAAGAACTTCATCGAGGTCAAAGACTTTTACGATCTGCTGGGAAGGATCATCTTTCCTCCTGACTGTCACGGAAAGCTTGGAGGCAAAAGCGCCGGGCTGTTCCTGGCCAAGAAGATCATCGAGAAAGCTCCAGAGGCCAACGGGCAGCTGCGTCAGGTGAAGGTGCCCCGCACCTGGTACATCACCTCGGACTGGATTCTTAACTTCGTCCACCACAATGAACTTGAGGATGTGCTCAATTGGAAGTACATGGAGATCGACCAAGTGCGGCAGGAATATCCGCACCTGGTCGCACTCTTCAAGAGCTCATCGTTTCCCTCGGAACTGGCCAAGGGACTTTCCCTGGCTCTCGATGAGCTGGGCGAACGCCCTTTAATCGTTCGCAGTTCGAGTCTTCTCGAAGACCGCGCCGGATCGGCCTTTTCCGGGAAGTACAAAAGCCTCTTTCTGGGCAACCAGGGCACCAAGGAGGAGCGCCTCGCCGCGCTGATGGACGCCGTCGCCGAAGTGTACGCCTCGATCTTCGGGCCCGACCCCACCGAGTACCGGGCGGAGCGCGGTCTTCTGGATGTTCATGAAGAGATGGGCCTCATGATCCAGGAAGTCGTGGGACAGAAGGTCGGCAAGTATTTTCTTCCGGCGTGCTCGGGCGTCGCGTTCAGTAACAACGAGTTCCGTTGGTCTGCCCGAATTAGTCGCGGAGACGGACTGGTCCGCCTCGTGCCGGGATTGGGAACACGCGCGGTTGACCGCGTAAACGACGACTATCCGGTGCTGATCGCCCCCGGACAACCCAACCTCCGGGTCAACGTTACTGTGGAAGAGGTGCTGAAGTACTCGCCTAAGCGAGTCGACGTGATCAATCTGGAAGCCAATGCATTTGAGACCGTGGATTCGCTGGAACTGCTGCGTTACTGCGGCGCCAACTACCCGCAGATTCGCCATTTTGTGTCGATCATTGAGCATGACCGCATTGAGCAGCTAGTCGGGCCGGTCCCGGACTTTGGCACCCGCGATGTGGTTTTCAGCTTCGAAGGCCTGATCCAGAAGACGCCGTTCGTGGCGCGGATCCGCGAGCTGCTGACTCTTCTGCAAGCCAAGCTGGGCACGCCGGTGGACATCGAGTTCGCCTACGACGGTGAGGACTTTTATCTCCTGCAGTGCCGGCCACAAAGCTACAGTGGCGACGCGGTCCCGGTTGCGGTCCCACAGAATCTGCCTGCGGACAAGGTGATCTTCTCCGCCAACCGCTTCGTCTCGAATGGCAAGGTACCGGAGATCACGCACATTGTTTATGTGGACTTGGAGGGCTACAGCCAACTTTCCGACCAGGCCGCGATGCGCGATGTAGGACGCGCCGTAGGGCGATTGAACAAGTTGCTGCCCAAGCGGCAGTTTATCTTGATCGGCCCCGGACGCTGGGGGAGCCGTGGGGACATTAAACTCGGCGTTCCGGTCACGTACTCCGAGATCAACAACGCTGCCATGCTGATCGAAGTCGCCCGGCAACGAGGAAATTATCTGCCGGACCTCTCCTTCGGCACGCATTTTTTTCAGGACCTAGTGGAAGCTTCGATTCGCTACCTGCCTCTCTATCCGGACGATCCTCAGACAGCGTTCAAGGAAGAGTTTCTGCACCACTCGCGCAGCGTGCTTGAGGAACTTCTTCCCGAATTCGCGCACCTGTCGGATACCCTCCGCGTCATCGATGTGCCGAAAGAAACCGGCGGCCTGATCTTGCGAGTGCTGATGAATGCCGAACTGGACCAGGCCGTGGCGTATTTGTCACCTCCACGACAACGAGAGGGACAGCCTGAATCGGACGTCGGGGTCATTGATCGTACCGGCGAAGAACACTGGCGCTGGCGCTTCCGGATGGCGCAGAGGATCGCGGCGCAGCTCGATCCCCATCTGTTCGGGGTCAAGGCGTTCTACCTCATTGGCAGCACGAAGAACGCAACCGCCGGTCCGGAGAGTGACATCGACCTGCTGCTGCATTTGCAGGGTACCGAAGACCAGAAGAGAGAATTGCTGCTCTGGCTGGAAGGCTGGAGCCGTTGTCTCAGTGAAATCAACTTCCTGCGGACCGGCTACCGTACCGAAGGCCTGCTCGATGTTCACCTGATCACCGACGTGGACATCGCACAGCGCTCGAGCTATGCCGTTAAGATTGACGCGATCACGGATCCCGCGCGGAAGCTGCCGATGAAGGAAGCGTAGTTCGCACGTAAGCAACCGGCGTGAAGCATCGTCAGGCGATTCCGGACCGAACGGCACGAAGGCTAATTCGGGCCCGTCGTGCGCGCCATTAATGCATGCCGTGCGACCCAGTTTGGGTTTTCCATTAGCAGGTCAGGCTAGCCGCTTCACCGAGGGGGAGGAGCAACAACCATTCTCAGTATAAAATCAGGCGAACAGCCATGCCTACCCGAAGTCCCCGTCTTTCTACCGGAATTGACAAACATTGTTCTAAACGCGTTGCAAACATAAAGTACTGTTATTACCAAGGAGAGTTATGGCGCCGCAACTTACCATGGAACACCGCCGGCTAGAGGAAACCCGTGACAACAACGTACCTTGGCGCAAGTGGGGTCCGTATCTTAGCGAACGGCAGTGGGGCACCGTGCGCGAAGACTACAGCGCCGACGGAAATGCATGGGACTACTTTACTCACGACCAGGCCCGGTCGCGGGCGTATCGCTGGGGTGAGGATGGGCTCGCCGGAATCAGTGGTGAGAAGCAACTGACCTGCTTTGCGCTTGCGTTCTGGAACGGCCGCGATCCGATCCTGAAGGAAAGGCTCTTTGGCCTCACGAATAGCGAAGCCAACCACGGTGAGGACGTCAAAGAGTACTACTTCTACCTGGACAGCACGCCGACCCACTCGTACATGAAATACCTGTACAAGTATCCGCAGTCGGCGTTTCCCTACAGCGATCTGATTGAGACCAATAAGCGGCGCAACCGTAACGACATGGAATACGAACTGCTGGACACGGGCGTCTTCAACGAGGACCGCTACTTCGACGTTTTCGTGGAATATGCCAAGCAGAGTCCCACGGACATGCTGGCCCAGATCAGCGTGTGTAATCGCGGGCCTGAAGCAGCCACATTACACGTCCTGCCGACGCTATGGTTTCGCAACATCTGGGCTTGGGAACTTGGCACACCGAAGCCGTCATTAAAGCAGGTTGCAGGCAAGCGTAGCTTCGCCGTCGTCGCGGCGACCCACGGTGAGGTGGGCGAGTTATATCTGTATTGCGAAGGCGATGTTCCTCTGTTGTTCACGGAGAACGAGACGAACAACGAGCGCCTGTTCGGGACGCCCAACGCCACTCCTTACGTCAAAGACGGAATCAACAACTACGTGGTAAACGGGCAGCAGAATGCGGTCAACCCGGAGCACACGGGAACAAAGGCAGCCGCCCACTATCAACTCAACGTCGGAGCAGGTGCAACGTCCACGATCCGTCTGCGGCTGAATAACTTGGCGCCTGCGGCCATGGGCGATCCCTTCAAGGGCTTCGCCAAAATCATGCAAACTCGCCAACGTGAGGCGGATGAGTTCTACAAAGCCATCACTCCGGAAAGTGTCAGCGAAGATCAGGCCCTCGTCATGCGACAGGCGCTGGCCGGGATGCTGTGGACCAAGCAATACTTCGGATTTGACGTGGACAAGTGGCTCGAGGAACACGGCGTCGATCCGATGCAACCAGGGGGCAGGAAAATACGGAACAGGGAATGGTCCCACATGGTGAATGACCACGTCATCTCCATGCCGGATAAGTGGGAGTATCCGTGGTATGCCGCGTGGGACCTGGCGTTCCACACCATTGCGCTTTCCACGGTCGACGTGGATTTCGCGAAAGAACAGCTTGACCTGATGCTGCAGGAGTATTTCCTGCATCCGACCGGCCAGATCCCTGCTTACGAGTGGAATTTCAGCGACGTTAACCCGCCTGTGCACGCCTGGGCCACCATCTTCTTGTACCGGACGCAGCAGGCCCTCCACGGCGAAGGTGACGTTGACTTCCTCAAGCGGAGTTTTGCCAAGCTGACGCTGAACTTCAGTTGGTGGGTGAACCGCAAAGACCGCTTTGGCAAAAACCTCTTCGAGGGCGGCTTCCTGGGACTGGATAACATTGGTGTGTTCGACCGCAGCGCTGCGCTGCCAACCGGCGGCCACCTGGAGCAAGCGGACGGCACTGCGTGGGTGGCCCTGTTCTGCCAGAACATGCTGGAAATCGCGGTGGAGTTGGCGGCCAACGATCCCATGTACGAAGACATGGCCCTGAAGTTCGCCGACCATTTCCTTTGGATCGCCCGCGCCATGAATCAGACGGGGCCGGATGGCATGTGGGACGAGGAGGATGGGTTCTACTACGACGTGCTGCGGCTACCCGATGGTAGTGCCAAGCGGCTCAAGGTGCGCTCCATGGTCGGGCTACTGCCCTTGTGTGCCACCACTGTCATCGAGCCTTGGCAGCGCGAACGGGTGCCGAAGGTGATGAAGACCATGGCTGAACGTCTGCGCCGGATGCCCGACATACGGAACAGCATTCATCCAACCGGTGTTGGTCATCTCGGGTATGCCGAACGCGGCATTGCTGCGCTGGTAAATCCCGATAGGCTACGCCGAATTCTGTCCCGCATGCTCGATGAGAACGAATTCCTGAGCCCTTATGGCATACGCGCACTCTCTCGCTACCATGCCGAGCATCCCTATGTCGTTCAGGTCGACGGCCATGAGTACAGGGTGAATTACCTTCCAGCAGAGTCGGACACAGGCATGTTCGGAGGCAACTCCAACTGGCGTGGTCCGATCTGGATGCCGGTTAACGCACTCCTGATCCGCGCCCTCATGTCGTTCTACCTTTACTACGGGAACGATTTCAAGATCGAGTGCCCGACTGGTTCAGGCAATTTGATGAACCTGTTCGAAGTCGCCCGTGAAATAGCCAATCGGCTGGAACGGATCTTCCTGCGAGACCAGTCTGGGCGGCGGCCGGTGTACGGAGGTTCGGAGAAATTCCAAACCGATCCGCAGTGGAAGGATTACATACTGTTCTATGAATATTTCCATGGCGACAACGGCGCGGGCCTTGGCGCTAGCCACCAGACAGGATGGACCGGCCTGGTCGCCAAGCTGATCGAGCTATTTGGCCGGCTGGATGAGCGCGCCTTCCTGGATGCAGGCAAAGCGGGCGCATTCGTGAAGAGCGCACCTTAAAGGGTGACAACTAAATCGAATTGGTTGGCAGGCCCCTCTAACGGCTGACTCGGCACAGTTGAACGTGACCTGTGCGACGACAACCCTACTTACTCACCGCCGCGACCGGTGGCGGATTTTCAACCTTTGCTTCACGCAGATACTTGGCAGCTTCCTCGGGAGGTGTAGGGTTTTGGTAGAAGCCCGTTCCCCACTCGAAGCCTGCTGTCTTGGTGAGCCGCGGCATGAACTCGATGTGCCAGTGGTAATGGTCCATGGCTGCTTCCTGGACGGGGGCGGTGTGAATCACCAGGTTATAGGCTGGATTGTCGAGCACCTGGTCAGCGCGGACCAGGAGGTTCTTCAAGGCCTTCGCCAGTCCCTCATAAACTTGCGAAGACGAATTCTCAAAGGCCGATTCGTGCCGTTTGGGCAGGATCCACGTTTCGAACGGGAAACGGGGCGCATAGGGAGCGACGGTGAGGAAGCCGTGGTCGTCGGCAATGACGCGCACTGCCGACTCGGTTTCTTGACGGACGATGTCGCAAAAGACGCAACGCTCTTTATAAATGAAGTATTGCTTCGAGCCTTCGAGTTCCTCGACAACATGCTTGGGAACGATGGGCAGCGCGATGAGTTGCCCATGGGTATGCTCCAACGTTGCCCCCGCCGCCGTCCCATGATTCTTGAAGATCATGATGTACTTGAAGCGCCGGTCCTTCTTCAGATCCACGATGCGGTCCCGGTACGCCCACAAAACGTCTTCAATTCGCTTCTCCGGAATGGTGGCCAGGGTGGCATTGTGATCGGGCGTCTCGATGACGACCTCGTGCGCCCCAATGCCGTTCATCTTGTCAAACATGCCCTCGGCCTGCCGGTTCAGGCTGCCCTCGATTCCGAGTGCCGGAAACTTGTTGGGCACCACGCGTACCGTCCAATCCGATGTGTCACGCGCAGCGCCGTTCGGGCGATACGCCAGCACCTCAGGTGGGGTCTTGCTTTCGTTGCCGTAGCAGAACGGACAAAAACCGCCCTTCATTTTCACCGGCTCACGGCTGAAGTCGGTGGGACGTTTGGCGCGATCGGTGGAAATGATTACCCATCTTCCAATGATTGGATCTTTGCGTAACTCAGGCACGGCAGACCTCGGTCAAACAACCTTTTATCTTACGCCGCGCTGAGCGGCGCGCAAGGCAGTGTAGTTCTTCCGCGAAGAGAATCGCAAGCCGCGGGTGTATGCGCTTGCACGGGTAGTGTGGGCCTTCAGGCGCGCGTCCAGGGCTAGGAAGAAAAATCGCTTCAGCCGCTGAGGTCGACGACCTCAGCGGCTGAAGCTAGGAATTGCATGGGCGGTCTTAACGCCCGCACTACCCAAGATACAACTACTCTGGAATTGCTCTAGTCTCCTGCGGATCATTACGCTTCCACTCCAGCGGGCTGGGCGTTGCGCCGCGGACGCCGGTTCTCCTGAAGAATTTTCTTGCGCAGGCGTAACGATTTCGGCGTGATCTCGACCAGTTCGTCGTCGGCAATGAACTCGATCGCCTGCTCAAGATTCAGGTTCTTGAACGGTACCAGGCGGATGGCGTCGTCAGCCGTGGAAGAGCGCATATTGGTCAGCTTCTTTTCGCGGACAATGTTTACCACAAGATCGTTGTCGCGCGAGTTCTCGCCCACCACCATGCCTTCGTAAACCTCTACCCCCGGACCAACGAACATTTCCCCGCGCTCCTGCAAGCCCCACAGGGCGTATGCAGTCGTGTGCCCACCACGGTCGGCGACCAGCGCGCCAGTGACCCGATGTGGGATGTCGCCCTGCCACTCGGTGTAGCCCTCGAAGAGCGAATTCATCACGATGGTGCCGCGCGTGTCGGTCAGCAACTCGCTGCGCAGACCAATCAGCCCGCGGCTTGGGATGGCGAATTCCATGCGCACGCGGCCATAGCCGTGGTTGTGCATCTTCTGCATCTGCGCCTTGCGGGCGCCCAGCTTCTCGATCACGACACCGACAAACAATTCGGGGACGTCGATGGTCAGCCGCTCCACCGGCTCCATCAGCTTACCGTCAACGTGCTTGGTCACGATTTCGGGCTTGCCTACGGCCAGCTCGAAGCCTTCACGCCGCATCATTTCGATCAGGATCGCCAGTTGCAGTTCGCCGCGTCCCATCACCTTGAACGAGTCGGTACTTTCGGAGTCTTCCACCCGCAGGGAAACGTTGGTCAGCAGTTCCTTTTCCAGGCGATCGCGCAGATTGCGAGAGGTAACGTACTGTCCTTCGCGCCCGGCGAACGGCGAAGTGTTCACCATAAACTGGATGGCGATAGTCGGCTCGTCGATGGTGGTAACCGGCAGAGGCGCTGGATTCTCGATGTCCGTGATGGTCTCGCCAATGTTGATGCCGGTAACTCCGGCGACGGCCACGATGTCGCCCAACTCGGTGGCGACGATGTCCGTCCGCTTCAGTCCGGAAAACGAGAACATCTTGGTAATCTTGATCTTCTCCATCGACCCGTCGCGCTTGGCAATGGCAACGTCTTCGCCGGTGCGCAGCGTTCCGTTGAAGACGCGCGCGATCGCGAGGCGGCCCAGATAGTCGCTGTAGTCGAGATTGGCGACCAGTACTTGCAGCGGACCCTCGGCGTCGCCTGTCGGCACAGGAATAGTTGCAACGATAGCGTCGAACAACGGGCGGAGATCCTCGCCCGGTCGATCTATGTCAGTCGTGGCTGTACCCACTCTGGCGTTGGTGTACAGCACGGGAAAGTCGAGCTGGTCTTCCGCGGCATCCAGATCGATGAACAGGTCGTACACCTCGTTGAGCACTTCCTGCGGACGCGCATCGGGACGGTCAATCTTGTTGATTACCAGGATGGGTGGCAGCTTGGCTTCCAGCGCCTTGCTCAAGACGTAACGCGTCTGAGGCAGCGGGCCTTCGCTGGCATCCACCAGCAGCATCACGCCGTNNGTGATGCCGCGCTCGCGCTCCAACTCGTTGGAGTCCATCACGCGCTCGACGTGGGTCTCGTTGGCGCGGAAGGTGCCGCTCTGGTTCAGCATGGCGTCAACCAGTGTGGTCTTTCCGTGGTCCACGTGCGCGATAATGGCGATGTTGCGAATACTCTTGCTCAAAACAAAATGTCCTTCCAGGTTGGGGAAAACCGCGTGCGACAAGGCAAACGGAGGGCTTCGGAACCGATAGTCTAAGTTTACAGTATGCAGCGGAGAACGGCTTCACCATCGCTGCGGGAGTGGGCTAATTGTGTGTTGCTGCGTTTTCTCCGGGCACCGCAGCCTGTTCGCGGATTAAAGACCGGAACGCTCTAAAAACCCCGCCGACTGGCGCGTATAAAATGTCGTCATCCGCAAACCGTAAAGCACCGTGCCGCTGAAGATCGAATACCTACAATACGAGTCCCTGGCACAGCTTTATGATCGCTATGTCCGCGAATTCGTGATGCATAGTCCCATCGTGTCAGTCTGTGGGTCCGAGATCCACTGCTACGAGCACCACTTTGTTCATATGGTGAAACTGCTCGGACCGGAACAATCTAGGCTGTATTTTCCTGATGAGAAACCCAAAATTATGGAAACCACGGCTGGCTTTGGGAATTACATCCATGAGGAACGTCGCGCCGCGCGCCTATTAGCATCGCTTGATTGTCTTAGAAGCCCGGACAAGGTTGTCCGTACCGAGAAACTGGTAACTGCAGACCGGGCGTTCATTAAGCAGTTCGATTGCTCACAATATCCGTACATGGTAGTGCTGGTAAGGGCAGAGGGCGATTTGCTTACACTCTGCACCGGCCAACCGATACGCAGACGGCAAATTGCCTCTTGGCTCGATGGAGAATTATTGTTCCCTAGAAACAGCTCAGCCGCCCGTTAAGGCGGCTGTCTGACTACGGACGGGGATTTCACCCGCAATCTTCTTAGATAGCGTTTGCTGCTATCTCTTTCAACCGGGATCGCTCCCAGCTACTGATATGATGCGCCAATGAGGACAGTAGATGCAAGTGAAAAATCAGCTTAAATTCCCACTGGTTCGCCAAAAGGAATCATATCATAACGAAACGCGAAAGTCATTCGTGTTTTACGCTCAGCTTCAGCAAACGGAATTAGCCCACTAGCCATATCTTTTGCACGATTCAGGGAACTTGATGCGCATTCTCATGCTGATCGCTCTATCGGTCTCTCTATCACTTTTTGCTGCCACGGCTCGGGCGCAGACCGGCAACGCCCGGCCCGAATCCTCGTCCACTCTCTCCACTTCACCCGCCGATTTTTCCGGAGACCAGACTTTCTCGCAGTTTCAGCGCGTCACCAAGGGCATGAAGCCGCCGAAGGCGAGCCATGCGCCTGATCCGAAGTTTCCCGAGCTGCCTCCCGATGCAGAGCCGCGCGGGACGGTCGTCATGCTGGTGGGCGTCAATGCCAAAGGGCGTGTCGAGGCTGTTCGCGTGCTTCGCAGCGATGAACATGCCTTCGAGACGAGCGCAGTGAACACGGTGAAGAAATGGAAGTTTCGTCCGGCCGAGAAGAATGGACAGGCCGTACCGGTGCAAGTAACGGTGGAGATGAAATTCGAGAAGTAGCGGAAGACAGTTGCCAGTGGCCAGTTGTCGGTCGTCGTCAGTTGCCGGTAAAAACTGGCAACTGGCAACTTGGCAACTGACGACCGGCTACTGGCTACTGCTTTCTCCGCCCTTGCCTTTCTGCGCCATAATAGAGTCACATGCTGAATCAGATTGCCCCGCTCACTTCCTTGCAGCCGAAGTCCCCCGAGGACGCTGTCGATCTGCTGGTGGGCTGCCATCAGCGCATTCGTCATTTCACCGGCGTTGCCGTCAAGCTCGCGCATGCCCAAGGCGCCACTACGGAAGAGATCGCACAGGCTGCGGCCGGCGCTTATCGCTACTACAGCGTTTCCCTCCCGTTGCACGAAGCCGACGAGGACCAGACTCTACAACCTCGTCTGCGCGCCGTTGCCGACGAGCAGGTACGTCACGCGCTGCTGGCGATGGGCGACCAGCACCAGGCGATCGATGAACTGATCGAGCGGCTATTGCCCTTGCTGGTGTTGGTAACAAACAACCCCGACACCCTGGCTGAAGTTGGCGGCGAGATGTGCTCCATCACGAAAGCGCTGGAGGAAATATTTCGCGCGCATCTGGAGATGGAAGAAGAGATAATCTTCCCGGCCATTCGCAGCGCTTTACCGGAGAACACGCGTGGAGAGATACTGCGGGAAATACAGGAGCGGAGAAAGCAGGGCAGTCAGGCAAAAAACAGTGGATAGTGGTTGAGCTGTGGATTATCCCAGCGCAAGGTGCGCCCTTGGCTGCGGGGGTTTCAAGCCCGATGAGCACGGCAATGCGGTCATGATGGACCAGAAGATGCCCGCCGGGGTGGAAGCCAAAGCCTTCGCCATCACCGTGGAGAAGGAAGAAGGCTCCGATAAGCCGACCTCGCCGGTCATGCTGATGGGCACGGTACCTGCGGGCGCGTAATCCACGGTTCTCGTGTACATAACCAAGTTGGCTTTCGTATCAGGGCACGACTTTTAGTCGTGTCGAACGAAGCGCAGGAAAGGCCCGGGCTTTAGCCCTTGCAAAAACAGGTTCCTCAGGGGCTGAAGCCCAAGTCGTGTGTTGACCCGTTGCGGCACGTCTGAAGACGTGCCCTGATACAAAACGATTCATGAGATGGCTTAGCCGTCCCCCTGAATTTCCTGGCCAGACGTAGATCTAATTACGGCAGCTTTTCGCTAATGCCCGCGTTTTCCACCGGGTTCAACAAGCGGTTACCCTTTCTCACAACATTTCCACAGCGGTCAGGCGATTTTGCCTGCCTCGGACTCGGCCTTTTCCTGCACACTAGAACATCATGGCCAATCCCGGGGATTTTGCGTATCTCGTCAAGCAGCAGGCCGATATCGTCCGCATTGTGGGCGAGTACATGACACTGCGCAAAAGCGGCGCACAAAACTTCCAGGGCCTGTGCCCCTTTCACCAGGAAAAAACACCGTCCTTCTCGGTGCATGCCTCGCGACAATTCTTCCACTGCTTTGGCTGCGGAGCCTCAGGCGACGTCTTCAGTTTCGTGCAGAAGATTGAGAACATCACCTTTCCGGAGGCGGTTCGCCTGATTGCCGAAAAACTCAAGATCCCTCTGCCCAAGATGAGCTACTCCTCGCCGGAAGAGGAGCGTCAGGCCGGCATGCGTGTTGGGCTGATCGAAATCCACGAGCGCGCCTGCAAGTTCTTTCAGGACCAATTGCGGCGGCCCGAGGCCGCCCACGCGCGCGAATATCTTGCTTCGCGCGGAATCGCCCCGGAGATCATTGCCGAGTTTCGCATGGGTTATGCGCCCGATTCGGGCTTTCTGCTGCGTGACGCGCTACGCGGACAATATGACGAGGCATTGCTGCGCGAGTCGGGCCTGTTCTCGTGGAAAGATAAGGGGGATGAGGCCGCCGATCACGACGCGGTCTTGTATTCCAAGTTTCGCAATCGGGTGATGTTTCCCATCGCCAACGAATCCGGCAAGGTGATCGCCTTCACCGGCCGCACACTGGCGAGCGACGAGAAGTCTGGCCCCAAGTACCTAAACTCGCCGGAGACGCCGATCTACTCGAAGTCGCGAGTGCTGTTCAATCTCGACAAGGCCAAGGAGCCGATTCGCAAGCTGGAGTACGCCATCCTGGTGGAAGGCCAGATGGATTGCATCTCGGTGTACACGGCGGGCTTTCGCAACGTGATTGCCAGCTCAGGCACCGCGTTCACCGAGTTGCAAGCCCGGCTGCTGGGGCGCTTCAGCAAGAACATCGTCGTGAACTTCGATCCCGACACTGCCGGCGCCGCGGCGGCCGAGCGTTCGCTGGCACTGCTGGTGAGCGAGGAGTTCCAGATCAAGGTCCTCACCCTGGAGGCAGGCTTCGATCCTGACCTCTACATTCGACGCAAGGGAGTGGCAGCGTATGGCGAGGCGCTTTCCCACTCGCAGAAATACTTCGATTACCTGATTGAGCGCTCGCGTGCGTTGTTTCCCGCTCGCACTCCCGAAGGCAAAGTGAAGGCCTTGAATTACCTGCTGCCGCACATTCAACGCGTGCCCAGCCGCATCGTGCGCGACGAGTGGGCCAATGAGATCTCGCATCGGTTGGGAATCGAATCGGCGGTGCTGCGCCAGGAACTGCGGCACGCCGCGGGTACGCGTTCGGCGTCGCGGGTGAACGCGCTCAGTGCCACCATACTGACGGATGCCGAGCGCGTTTTGATTCGGGCGCTGGCCAGCCAGGAGTTGTCCCATAGTGCGGCAAGCGACCGCGAGGGTCAGGACCTCGACTTCGAACCCGCGCGTCAGGCACATTTTGCGCTCTCGCGCGAGCGGCTGCACAGCGGATCGGCGGCTGAAAGTTTGATTGATTTCCTGTTGTTGGCACAAGAGCAGGGCCTCGACCCGATGTCGCTGCCGCTGGAAGAAGACGCTCGCAGCCTGCTGGCGAGCGTGCTCATGGATGAACATGAAGACTTGACGCCCGAGTTGCTGGAAAGTTCAATCCGGTCGTTGCGGCGCCGGGTTTTCCGCCGGCAGTTGGAAGACCTGCAACAGCAATTGAAAGAGGCCGAGCGGCAACAGGATTCGGCATTGGCAGCGAGACTGCTTCAGGAGCGACTTAGCCTGCGGCGCGCTATGAGCACCATGGGGGAAAGCGCGTAGCCGGTTACCAAAGTGCCGGGTCGCCCAGACCCCCGTTCTGTAGGGTAGAGCCTGCACCTAAGTAACTGATGTGAAAGGATGAAGCCAACCCTGGGCGGATGACATCTAATTATCAGGCGCCCGAATTTTGGCGCGGTTCAGTTCAGGTGGTTACTAGCGTTTTACAATTCGCAAAATAAGGCTTGGGAGGCGGGCCCGGCCTATGATAAAATCTGAAAGTTTCTACGCATGTCGGTACTGCAGTACCGTTCCCGCCGTGGTGTGCATACAAGAAGAGCGCCGCTCAACTGGCGCCATTTAGAGGAAACTCCGCTTTGGCTCTTGAAGATAAGTTCGACGACATCAAAAAATTGATCGATGCGGGAAAAGAGAAGGGTTACCTCACCTACAACGAGGTCAACGACCTTATCCCGCACGACTTGCATTCTCCCGATGACCTCGAGGACCTGCTGACCACCATCGGCACGCAAGGCATTGATGTGCTCGAAGGTCCGAAGCTCCCCGGCTCTCTCGATAAGAAGTTCGATACCGAACTGGAAGCCGGCGAGGACGTTGAACTCGACCTTACGCCTGGCGCTCTGGAAAAAACCAACGATCCGGTTCGCATGTACCTGCGTGAGATGGGCACGGTCCCGTTGCTCACCCGCGAAGGCGAAGTCGAGATTGCCAAGCGCATCGAGCGCGGGCAGCTACGGGTACTCAAAGCGTTGTCCCGCTCGCCCATCGTAATTCGCGAAATCGTTGCCATCGGCGAGGACCTCAAGCGCGGCGTGCGCTCCATCAAAGAAGTGGTGCTCTTCGACGAAGAGGAGATCACGGAAGAGGTGGTCCTCAATCGCCTGAAGGACATCACCGGGAAGATTGACGATCTCAGCCGGCACTACAAGAAGTCGATCCAGTTGATCGAACGGCTCGCCGACATTCCGCAGAAGAAACGGCCGAAGGAGTACCGCCGCTACCGTTGGGCGCTGGGACGCGAGCAGGTTGCTATATCGCGAGTCATTCGCAGGCTTGGCTTTACCAACAACGAGCGCAAGCGGCTGATCGACCGGGTCAACAAGACCGTCGACAGCATGCGCGGGCTCGATAAGCAGGCGGTGAACTTCGAGAAGCGCGCCGATCAGACACGCGCCGAGGAAGCCAAGAAAGAACTGCGCAAGCAGGTGCGGCAGATTCGCGCCGACCTGGAGCGCATGGAGCACGACGCTGGCGCCAGTTTCGCCGAACTAAAGCGCACCCAGCGCGAAATCGTGCAGGGCGACGTGGATGCCGAGTACGCCAAGCGGGAGCTGATCGAAGCCAACCTGCGACTGGTGGTCTCCATCGCCAAGAAATACACCAATCGCGGC
>PLQW01000191.1:0-3257 GCA_003160215.1 Acidobacteriaceae bacterium | reverse complement strand
CACATGATCGAGACCATCAACAAGCTGATCCGCACCTCGCGGCAACTGGTGCAGGAACTCGGCCGCGAGCCTACTTCGGAAGAGATTGCCAAGCGCATGGACATTCCGGTGGCCAAGGTGCGCAAGGTGCTCAAGATCGCGCAGGAACCGATCTCGCTGGAGACGCCAATCGGCGAAGAGGAAGATTCGCATCTGGGTGATTTCATCGAGGATCGCGCCGTGGTTTCACCGGCGGAAGCCGTGATCAACGTGAACCTCAAGGAGCAGACGGCGCAGGTTCTGCGCACGCTCACGCCCCGCGAGGAGAAGGTGATCAAGATGCGCTTCGGCNNGAAGACGGCTCCGAGCACACGCTGGAAGAAGTGGGCCAGTCGTTTGCGGTCACCCGCGAACGCATCCGCCAAATCGAAGCCAAGGCGCTGCGCAAGCTGCGCCATCCCTCCCGCTCGCGGAAGCTACGGGCATTTATGGATGGTGTGCACGACTAGGCGGTAGAGCGAACCTTCAGGTTCGCGTCACACGGACAACCCGAAAACGGGGCTTCAGCCCCGGCGGGACGCGACCAGCGTCCCGTTTCTCTTGCCCAACGAAAATGCGGGTGCCCCACGTCTCGCTCTTTCGAGACGTGGGTGGGTAGGACGCCCGGGCCCCGGGTCTCGCGACGTTCGAGACCCGGGTGAGGAAGGACCCTTCACTTTGGGAGAGCCGTCAGATCCAGAAGCTTCAGTTTCTGTACATTCCATGAATCGGTGCAGCCCCGAATATCTCCCAGGTCTCGAAGCCCGCGAGACCTGGGGCCCCCGGCAACGGATAGGGCAGCCGGCGCCTCCTTGGCGACGAATCCAATTGACACCGCAGCCCCATGCCCGTGTTGATTTGCTATCGCAATAATGCGATAATCTAAGTGCGTGAGCGGCGAATTCACTATTGAGTATGTGGAGTTGCCGAACGGGCGGATGCCCGCGCGCGAGTTCGTGGATTCGCTGGATGACAAAACGTCTGCCAGGATCGACGCCTTTATCGAGCGCCTGCGCGTCTATGGGAACCGGATGCAAGGCAGCAAGTTCGCAAAGAAACTCACGGATGACATATTCGAGCTAAGGGTCAAGCAATTCGACCGGATTTTTCGAATCTTATTTTTTTACCAGCCGGGAATGTTGATCGTGATTACGTCAGGATTTCAGAAGAAGACGCAAGAGACTCCACCGGCCGAGATTACGAGGGCAGAGCAGCTAAGAAAGCTCTGGATGAAGTACCGAAACCGTTACACGGGATCGCAAAAGGAAAGAGCAGCTATCCTGAAGGAGTTGGGCCTATGAGGCAAACCGCCAAGCTTGACAGACACAGCCAGATTGTCGAACAGCGCGCGCGAAAGAGCGCCACCTACCGCAAGACTTTCGAGCGCACCCTGCATCAAGTTGACCTCGCTCTCCTGGTCCGCGAGATGCGAGAGGATGCGGCTCTGACGCAAGCCGAACTTGCCAGGAAGGTTGGCACCTCGCAGTCCGTGATCGCCCGTCTTGAGGACGCCGAGTACGCCGGACACTCGCTTACGATGCTGGAGCGCATTGCAATGTCCTGCGGCGTAGCTCTCAAACTCCATGCCGAAAAGAAGCCTCATTTCGACCGCGAAGTCGCCCTTGTTTAAGCGAGCCCGCTGCCCCAGATTCGCCCTTCTTTTGGGCTAACCTGGAGCACCAGGCATTACGCCTTCCGCGAGATGGGTGTGGTGGAGATTGAATCGGAGTGGACGGGAAGAGATCGCGAGCTCAAAGTGACGGGTGGTCAGCCCCGCGTGTTCCTCTGTCCGAGTTAGGCCGAGGCCCAGAGCCTGCCCTGAGCCGCCCTGAGCCTGCCGAAGGGGTTAGCGCCCAAACGATGGACGCGAACCTGAGGCACCAGGCTGCCCCGAACAGCACGCCATGTAGTCCTCCTGACGCCGTTCCACTTCGGCAGAGCCTAAGCAAGGAGACGGCAAAAACCTGCTCCATGGCGTTCGGGACGTTGGATGCGAAAAGCCCCGCCCAAGCAAAGGAGGCTTGGACGGCCACCCGCTGTGCCACATCCACACTCGCGGCTTTTGATGATGTGCTAGGTTGGTTTTGGAGCTGACCGCCAGATGAAGAAGAAACGAATAGTCAGGCCCGCTGCAGCAATCGGTTTAAGGGAGGTGCGTAAAGCGATAGATCGAGCAGAGTCGAACTTTCGCTCGTGTTGGAAAATGCTCGTAGGCTTGAAAGACCGACCTCCTAACGTTACCCCGAGACTGCGAGAATTTCAGCCCACGCTTGCTGAAAGCCTTTATGAGCTCGAAGAAACGTATAGGAAAGTAGTGGAGTATCGCGACTGGCTAATTGGCAGAAAACGGGGCCGTGCAGATGTCTGGACCATCAAGCGTTTGCGCCTGCTTGACCGGTATAGAACGGCCTTGGAAGAAACTATGGCGATTGGAAAGAGCATTGGCGACGCATTTGCATGGCTCTTCTATCACAACAGCCCAGACATTTTGAGGAAACACGTCCAACGGCCCGGCACCCGACATTTCCCAACCGGGGTTGGGGGACGAGGAGAAGTCGAATTTATTCGGCATGCCAGAGCCGAAGGGCACCTCCTACTGCATCACAGCATCACGACCTTTCTGAGAGTAGGTGATGTGAGCTTCGTGGACCCGCGTACGTGGAGCGTGACTGGCTTGGGCGAGCTAAAGTCACACACAAGCCGCCCCGGAGAGGTCAATATCTCATTGGTGGCGATTGCGAATACCGCAACGGACCTACCTCGCCTGTTGACGGTTCCCGGAGCTTTGCAGCAGGGATCGCGACGCACCCGCCCGCCCTCCCCGCCGGGATTCGATAAACGCCTCCGACAACAAACCTCGCAGATGAGCGCGACGCTTGCCCGGCAAGAAGCGGGTGCCAACTCCGAATTCTTCAATGGCTACCACGTTGAAGAGCTTGCGAAACTCGCCCGCGACGTACTTAAGCGCAGTGTCGCGTATAGTCGTGTCGGCCCAGGCGTGGTACTGCTGGCGTCTCGTCCCTACCGCGGTTCAACGCTCTCGTCTCGATTGCTCACAAACCAGACCGGCGAAAGCATTGTCTCCCGGTTCAAACTGTTACCTGATATTGTCCGCAGTACGTGCGATCCTCAATCGGCCGAGAACAGTGTTGCCTTCAGCGAATTGACGACAACATTCTCTTGGGGGGGACTGCCGTTCTTTTGGTGGCCGGTTGATGCGTGCTTTTGACAACCTGACT
>PLQW01000095.1:9554-18632 GCA_003160215.1 Acidobacteriaceae bacterium | reverse complement strand
GCGGGCCTGAAGGCCCGCACTACCCGAGCCACAGCCACTCTGGAATGGCTCTAGAAGCGGTTTGGTGGGCTGTAGGATGCCTTGACAGAAGTTCGAAGGCTGTACATCGTGTGGGACACGGAGGACTCTCACTTGTTCTCCATCCTGTCGCTACAATGAGAAGAATGACGTCCGCTCTCGCCGTGCTGAACCAAGAAGTTGTGAACTGTGAGCAGTGTCCGCGCCTGGTGGCCTATCGTCAGCAGATTGGCCGGGAGAAGCGCCGTGCCTATCGCGATTGTGAATATTGGGCGCGACCGGTTCCGGGATTCGGCGATCCCCATGCCCGTGTACTGGTGTTGGGATTGGCGTCTGGAGCCCACGGTTCCAACCGTACCGGCCGTCCGTTTACGGGGGACGCGTCGGGAAAATTCATGTATCCCATTCTGCACAAGGTTGGCTTCGCATCGCAGCCCAATGCCGAGCATTGCGACGACGGATTGAAGCTGATGGACTGCTATATCACCGCGGCTGTACGCTGCGCGCCGCCCGACAACAAGCCCCTGCCGTCGGAACTCGCTAACTACGCGCCCTTCCTCGATCGCGAACTGAGAATACTGAAGGGCGTGAAAGTTGTAGTAGCGCTGGGCAGAATCGGGTTCGATGCATATCTCAATTATCTGAAGCGGACCGACATTGTGCGGAACAAGGCGGGATATGCCTTCGCTCATGCCGCGCGGTATTCATTACCGAATGGCGTCACGCTGCTGGCGTCCTATCATCCTTCGAACCAGAACACCGCGACGGGAAAGCTGACCGGCGCGATGTTCGAGGCAGTATTTCGCGAAGCCAAGAAGATGGCGATCAGCGGCTCTTGATGAGCTCTTGTACCATTGGCAAGCATGGATTGCGGTTTCGCGATTTCCGCGCAATCCGCCTGGTTCGGAAGTTGTTTCAATCATGGAGGAAACGACGATGCAACGGAGAATTGCCGCGGTGGTATGCGTGGGGGCGTGCCTGCTGCTCGCTATGGCGGCGAGCGCTTTCGCTGCCGACACAAACTCGAACAACTCCGCGGTTGGCACCTGGATACTGAACCCCACAAAGTCGCATTTTCAGAATATGCCTGCGCCGAAGATGGAGAGGTTGCGAGTCTTGAAGGATGACGAGAAGACCCTAGCATGGCACCTAGCCGGAGCTGGCGCGGACGGCAAGGCCTATCACCAGGAGTACGACGGACCCACCGATGGATCCTACCGCCCTATAACGGGCGGGGAGAATGCCACCACTGTGGCCTATACCAGAGTCAATTCCGTAACGAACTGGATCGTCAAGGACAAGACTGGAGCGATCATAGAAACGGGCTCGGGCAGCCTCTCACCTGACGGTCGTACCCTCACCCTGAGGGGGAGTCTGAAGCCGCCTCAGGGGGACGCGAATTTCACGTCGGTGTACGACAAGGTTAAATAGGCGCCCGCCAGAAGCCTGCTTTCGGAGCATAGCTCGTGCGGCATTGTGAACGGACGGAGACAGCGGTGGGTCCGTCCGCTTCATTTTGAGAAGACCGCCACTCTAGCGGTTTAGTACCGCCGCGTTTGGCACCGTCGGAAAACTGATTCTGGTAGTGCTACGACCATCCTCGATATTCTCTTGCCAGAGCGGACCAGCCACCTTTGGGCCCCGTCCGCGGCCCAGTTTTCCGCGTCCCACTAGGGTGTAAAAAAGAGATCACCGGGTGGAAAATGCTGGGCACATTGTTGCAAAGTCTTGCACTCACCAAGTAATGATCTAGCGATTACCAACGGAAACTTACGGAACTGTGATTGCAGGATAGTACTAGCTTGGAAGGTTCTGGCCGGAGGGTATACGTTCCCACCGCGGTGGAGAGGTTTCCCTCCACATGTTGTTCCGTGGGGCACACTTTGTAGCATTGCTCGGTGCAGGGTGTTCCCTCCCGTAGCGGTTGGGTTCTGGAATCTCCGCCTTGGGCGGCCTGACTAGCGATAGCCCGTTCCTAGTCAAAGTGGCGGGTGTGCAATGGCACTTGCCGGAGTTTTGGAGCTTGCATGGAGAGTCGGGTGGAGGACTTATGAAGAAGTTCGTAGTGCTTATCGGCGTGTTGCTCGCCGCTGTGTGTGCCTATGCAAGTCCAAGCGCCGGCGCGGATTTCACCAATCCTGCAACCCTCGCCTTCCTTGGCTACAGCGGTGGCGCGTGGCAGAACGGCTATCCTTACACCGTAGCCATCAACGGGATTACCGGCCCAGTCCAGGTTATGTGCGATGACTACATCCACGGCGGCACGCCTGGACAAACGTGGCTAGCCAACATTACCAACCTGGGAACCCAGGGTATTGGCGACGCACGCTTCAACTTGATGGCCGACGCACTCACTTTGTACAAAGAGGCAGGTTGGATTTTGCTGCAGACTCCGATCACGTCGCCGGGCGAGTATGCGGACATGAACTATGCCGTGTGGCACATCTTTGACTCTGCAGCGCCGCTTGCTCCGGGTGCTCTCGTTTGGCTGAACGCGGCTCAGGCAGAAGCGGCGTTGGGCTTCCCTGGGGTGCCTTTCAATGACGTCTTCATCATCACTCCACTTGACCAGTACGACCCAAATCTCAACGACCCTCAGGAGTTTTTGACCATCGATCCGAAACTCGGGACAACTCCTGAACCCGGCACGTTGTTGCTGCTGGGTACAGGACTGGTTGGGCTGTGGAAGCGCAAGCTGTTGAGTTAGGCTGCAAGCACCAGAAATGGGTTAGGACTCCTCCTTGAGTTTCAACTCACAGGGTCGTTCGGATGAATGGCCCTTTTTTATTGATATGGCCGGAGCACTATGCCGCCGTTCATCCTGCAACTCCTGCAACTCCGTCTTGCCATGGGGAGCGATTCCGGCCATAATTGATCGTGCACCCCTACGCGCTCCGCCCAGACCGCGCTATTACGCTGGCGGACAGGGCTCCCCTTAAAACGGCGGAGAAAAGGAAGCGATCTCACCGGGTACATAATTCTCCAAAACAGAGGGAGCGATGTCGGCAAAGTACATCTTTGTGACCGGCGGTGTGGTGTCTTCGCTTGGCAAGGGGCTGGCGGCAGCTTCGATTGGCTGTCTGATGGAAAGCCGCGGCCTGAAAGTCACGTTACTGAAGTTCGATCCCTACTTGAATGTGGACCCGGGCACCATGTCGCCGTTCCAGCACGGCGAAGTCTTTGTCACCGATGACGGCGCTGAAACCGACCTGGACCTGGGCCACTACGAGCGCTTCACCCACTGCAAGCTGACTCGCGACAATAACTGGACCACCGGCCGCATCTACGAGACCATCATCGCCAAAGAACGCCGCGGGGACTATCTCGGCAAGACCGTGCAGGTCATCCCTCACGTCACCAACGAGATCAAGAGCGCGATGAAGAAGGTGGCGCAGGATGTGGACCTGGCCATCATCGAAATCGGCGGTACCGTGGGCGACATCGAATCGCTGCCCTTCATCGAAGCCATCCGCCAGATGCGCCAGGAGCGGGGCCGGGAGAATACGCTATTCGTCCATGTCACGCTGGTGCCCTATATCGCCGCTGCCGGCGAGTTGAAAACCAAGCCCACGCAGCACTCGGTGAAGGAACTGCTGAGCGTTGGGATTCAGCCGGACATTTTGCTGTGCCGCACAGACCGCTTCCTCTCGAAAGACATCAAGTCGAAGATCGCGCTTTTCTGCAACGTGGAAGACGAGGCCGTCATTACGGCCAAGGACGTGGCCTCCATCTATGAAGTTCCGCTGGTGTTCGCGCACGAAGGAGTGGATCGACTGGCACTGCGATACCTTCGTATGGAAGCGAAAGAACCCGACCTCAGCTCGTGGGAAGAGCTTATTCACCGCGTTTACAATCCCAAAGATGAAGTCGCGATTGGCATCGTCGGCAAATACGTCGAATACGAAGATTCGTATAAATCGTTAAAAGAGGCGTTGGTGCACGGCGCGCTGGCCCACAATCTGAAGCTGAACGTGAACTGGATCGAAGCCGAGGGGTTGGAAGCGAAAGATCAAAGTGTGCAGGCGCAGCTTGAGCACGTGGATGGAATCCTGGTTCCGGGCGGCTTTGGCAAGCGCGGAATTGAAGGCATGCTGAAAGGCATTCAGCACGCGCGCGAGAACAAGGTCCCGTTCTTCGGGATCTGTCTGGGCATGCAGACCGCATGTATCGAATATGCTCGCCATGTCTGCGGGCTGGAGGAGGCGAACTCCAGCGAGTTCGATCCGGCAACGCCACACCGCGTCATTTACAAACTGCGCGAGTTGCGAGGCGTGGAGGAGTTGGGCGGCACTATGCGGCTAGGGGCGTGGACGTGCAAGCTCGAACCGGGTACGCTGGCGCACAAAGCGTATGGCCAGAATGAGATTAGCGAGCGGCATCGCCACCGCTACGAATTCAACCGCGAATACGAGAGCACGCTGACCGCCGGCGGGCTGCGCATCAGCGGCTCAACGCCCGACGGGACCTATGTCGAGATCGTTGAGATTGCCGATCATCCATTCTTCCTCGGCTGCCAGTTCCATCCTGAGTTCAAATCGAAGCCTCTGGAGCCGCATCCGCTGTTCTCAGCGTTCGTCAAGGCGTCGTACGAAAACCGCTTGCGCCGGCAACAGCTGCGTGAAGAGGTTGCGGTGGAGATGTTCCTCCGGCCGGAGAAGGTGAAGCACTGAAAGCGGGCGTGAATCATTCCTTCCAAGTCGGCGGTGTGACTATCGGCGGAGGGCAGCTATTCCTCATTGCTGGGCCGTGCGTCATCGAGAGCGAAGCCCACGCGCTCAAAATGGCCGAAGCTATCGCCGCCGTGTGTCGGGAGAGGAAGCTTCCCTACATCTTCAAGGCTTCATACGACAAGGCTAACCGCACTTCGATTCACAGCTTTCGCGGACCCGGTCTTGAAGAGGGACTGCGCATCCTGCACAAGGTTCGCGAGATGGCGAAGATTTTCGTGCTGACCGACGTCCACCAAGCGGCCGACGTGCCGCGCGCGGCTGAAGTTGTGGACGTGTTGCAGATACCCGCGTTCCTCTGCCGCCAGACCGACCTGCTGATCGCGGCAGGGAAGAGCGGATGCGCTGTGAACGTCAAGAAGGGACAATTCGTCTCGCCGTGGGACATGCGGCACGCCGTCGAGAAGGTGCGCGAGGCTGGCGGCGAGCGCGTCTTTCTTACGGAGCGTGGCGCATCCTTTGGCTACAACAATCTCGTGGTGGATATGCGGTCGCTGGCGATCATGCGCAAGTTTGCGCCGGTGGTCTTCGACGCGACCCATTCGGTGCAGCTTCCCTCGGCGAGTGCAGCCAACGGCGACGAATCAGTTGCGGTGAGCGGGGGCCAGCCCGAGTTCATCCCGCTGCTGGCGCGCGCGGCGGTGGCGGCAGGCGTGGACGGCGTCTTCCTTGAGGTACACGACAATCCCGCACAGGCAAAATCCGACGGCGCCAACGCGCTCGATCTGAAGCTGCTGCCGGAAGTGCTCGATCAACTGCTCGCTGTGCACCGCGCGGTTCGATAGGCGCCTGCGATGGGCAGAATTGGCGCGTCCAATTCAATGCCAATTTGCGCCTTTAGCTGGCCGAAAGCGGCCCTTCGGCCTTAAAATATTGGGAGTTGCCCGGCTGGTTGCTATCCTCACTGATAGACCCCAGAAGACCTGAGCACCAGTTTGCCCAGTCGAATGTACTCTGAGTGGCCCGCCACAGCGGGCAGGAGAAGGAGTTTCGCTTTGTCCAAGAAGAATTATCTGTTTACGTCCGAGTCGGTGACCGAAGGCCACCCGGACAAAATCGCCGATCAAATTTCTGACGCAATCCTCGATGCCTGCATGAAGGAAGATCCCTACAGCCGCGTGGCGTGCGAGACCCTGACAGCCACCGGCCTGGTTGTCATTGCCGGCGAAATTACCACCAAAGCTTACGTGGATTTCCAATCGCTGGTGCGCGGCGTGGTCGCTTCCATCGGCTATGACAACGCGCTCTACGGATTCGATTCCAACACCTGCGCGGTCATCTCCAGCATCAACAAGCAGTCGGGTGATATCGCCATGGGTGTGGACACCGGCGGCGCGGGCGACCAAGGCATGATGTTCGGCTATGCCACCAACGAAAATGCCGATTACATGCCGACGGCAATTTCGCTGGCCCACAAGCTGTGCCAGCAGCTCACCGCAGTCCGCAAGAATGGCACCCTTCCTTACCTCCGGCCCGACGGCAAATCCCAAGTCACAGTGGAATACGACGAGAACCACAAGCCGGTGCGCATCGATGCTGTGGTTATTTCCAGTCAGCACTCGGAGACGATTTCGACCGAAGAGTTGCGGGCTGACATCCTGAAGTACGTGATCCAGGCCGCGCTGCCCGAGCAGATGCTGGACGAGAACACCAAGTACCACATCAATCCCACGGGCCGCTTCGTTATCGGTGGACCGATGGGCGACACTGGATTGACCGGCCGCAAGATCATCGTGGACACCTACGGTGGCATGGGGCGTCACGGCGGGGGCGCATTCAGCGGGAAAGATCCGACCAAGGTTGACCGCTCGGCCTGCTACATGGCGCGCCACATCGCCAAGAACATCGTTGCCGCCGGACTGGCCGATCGCTGTGAAGTGCAGCTGGCTTACGCCATTGGCGTAGCAGAGCCGGTTAGCGTTCTGGTCGATACTTTCGGCACCGCGAAGATTGACGAAGGCAAGATTGCCGATCTGGTGCGCGCCAATTTCAAGCTGACCCCGAAGGGCATTATCGAGTCGCTGAATTTGCGGCGTCCGATTTACCGGAAGACTGCGGCCTACGGGCATTTCGGCCGTCCGGACCCCGACTTCACGTGGGAAGCTACGGACAAGGCCGCGACCCTGCGCGAGCAGGCCGGTTTGACGGCAAAGACCACGCATCATCAGAAGACGGCGCAGGCGGCGAAGTAGTTTTTTCAGAAGCGGGGCGGAGCACGCAATCCGCCCCTTGTTACAAGTTTCAAGTTTCGAGTTTCAAGTTTCGAGCAAACGCGACCCGTGCATTTCGCGTTGCCGTCGTTCGCCAGAACAATGGCGCGTACCGTTGAAACTCTCTCCACTTGAAACTTGAAACCCGAAACTTGAAACTCAACAGGAGCTTATGTCAACTACACCCACTCGCGTAGCCGGCGATATCGCCAACCTCGCACTTGCCGATATGGGCAAGAAGCGCATTGACTGGGCCAACCAGTCCATGAAAGTCCTACAGATCATCCGCAAGGACTTTATCAAGAACCAGCCATTACAGGGCATCCGGATTTCCGCTTGCCTGCACGTCACCGCCGAGACCGCCAACCTGGCGATCACTCTGCGCGATGGCGGCGCTGAGGTTGTACTCTGCGCCTCCAACCCGCTGTCCACGCAGGACGATGTTGCGGCCTGTCTGGTGCGCGACTACAACGTGCCAGTTTTCGCCATCAAGGGCGAAGACAACGACACCTACTACTCGCATATCATGTCGGCGCTCGATCACAGACCGCACATCACCATGGATGACGGCGCCGATCTGGTGACGATTGCGCTCACCAAGCGCACCGATGTGCTCGATGGCGTGATTGCCGGCACGGAAGAGACTACGACCGGCATCATTCGTCTGCGCGCCATGGCGAAGCAGGGCGTGTTGCGCTATCCCATCATCGCGGTGAACGATGCCGACACCAAGCATCTGTTCGACAACCGCTACGGCACCGGCCAATCCACCATTGACGGCATCGTGCGGGCGACCAACTTCCTGCTTGCCGGTTCCAAGTTTGTAGTTGCCGGCTATGGCTGGTGCGGACGCGGACTGGCCAGCCGCGCGCGCGGGTTGGGGGCGGAGGTCATCGTCACCGAAATCGATCCCACGAAGGCCATCGAAGCCGTTATGGATGGCTACCGCGTGATGAGCATGGACGAGGCCGCCAAAATCGGCGACGTATTCTGCACCGTAACCGGTAACAAGAGCGTTCTACGCAAGGAACACTTCGAAGTCATGAAGGACGGTGCGATCATCGCCAACTCCGGCCACTTCAACGTCGAGATCGATATTCCCACGCTGGAGAAGATGTCTTCGTCGAAGCGCACCACGCGCAATTTCGTCGAAGAGTTCTCGCTGAGAGATGGCCGCAAGATCAACCTGCTGGGCGAAGGCCGCCTGATCAACCTCGCCGCAGCGGAAGGCCATCCAGCGTCCGTGATGGACATGAGCTTCGCCGACCAGGCGCTGTCGGTGGAGTACCTGGTGAAGAACCATTCCTCGCTCGAAAAACAGGTCTACAAAGTGCCTGACGACCTCGACAAGCGGGTCGCGAAACTCAAGCTGGAGTCGATGGGCATCAAGATCGACAGGCTGACTTCGGAGCAGGAAGAGTACCTGGCGAGCTGGAGCGAAGGAACGTAAGGCAGGGGTTAGGGATCAGTGGCTAGTGGTTAGTAGGGCGGCAGCGATGCCGCCCTTTTTACTTTCCGAGGCCAACAGCACTGATATCCTCACTTCTTCTTCGGTGGAGCTGGGGGCGGGGGCGGACTGGGCCTTGGTTTCGGCGGTGGCGCGGGCTCGTTCTTGCGAACGGGACCCGGCTTGTTATCCCTCCATCCGTTTGACATGTTCCCTCATTTTTTTTTTGACCTCTTTGTAGTTTTCTTCGTCGTTTTCATAGCAGTCTTTTTCATCACGTTTTTGGCGGCCTTCTTCGCCGTTCCGGGATAACCGACTCTCTTTCTCTTTTTTGTAGCCTTCCTCATACCTTTCTTTGCAGCTTTCTTCCACCCATTAGACATCGACTTCCTCCTTGGGGATACCACAGACTATGTGATTGCCACGGTCAATATACCTGCACCACGCACCGGATGCAGTGTACCCCAACAAAACTTCTGCCAAGAGAATCAGGATCGCTAGTGAAGTGACTCGGAAACAGGATTGAGTCGCGTAAGTCCAGCGAAATAGATAAGCGAACGAGGGTAGCAATGCGATGCTCGCACGTCCATAGAACTGGTGATAGCGGTAGTGTTCGTCAACGACAGCCTTGAACGAACTCAATTTATTGGATTGGCTTAGCCTGGATTATTCATGA
>PLQW01000095.1:0-9496 GCA_003160215.1 Acidobacteriaceae bacterium | reverse complement strand
TCATGAATAATCCAGGTTAGGCGGTTGAAGTGGTCTGGATTGAACTGCTTCTTCCTGCACACGCCCTTCTCGTAAAAGACCCATCGCACTGCACTAATGATCAGTCCGGCGGCTACACAGACCAACAGGTAAATGATCGACGGGCCAATGCTCGCGTCCGCTTTGTCCGCCGCTTGCAGGGCCGGAAATAAACTCGGATACCACAAGCCGATGCCATATAAAAGAATCATGCCCGGCAGCAGGAAAGCCATTAGATATCCAAAAGAAGTTGATGTCAGGTCTTTTAGCTCTGGGTCCGCCACTTAGGCCTCCGTAGGTTCTGGAGTTTGAGATTGACTAAAACAGAGTCTACAACGGGGTTAAAGTATAACCAAAGCAAGTGTGATAGAAATCTCTGATCTTAATGAGGTGTACTTCTCGGTGCCATAATCGTTCAAGCACTGCTCCAGAACGCCAGAACCATAGCCAATGCAGCGACACCCATCAGCAGAAACACGCACGCGGGCCAGCCGCCGGCCACCCATGTCCAGCCGGTAATGATTGCCCCCAAGCTGCCGCCGATGTAATAGAACGTTACGTACAACCCCGCGGCAGAGGACCGCGCTCGGTCGGCAACGATCCCGGTTTGCACCGTGCCCACTGCCTGGTAGATGAAAACGCCCGACGAAGCCAGCGCGAGTCCCGCAACAATGACCGGCAGTGAGTGCAGCAGGGTCAACAGCAATCCCGCTGACGTGAAGCAAACGGCCATGACCGAGGTCAGCCGGATTCCGTAGCGATCGAGGCAGCGGCCCGACAGCGGCGTCACGACGAGCCCCAGCAGATATACGAAGAAAATGCTGCCCAGTTGTTCCGAGTTCAACCGATACGGTGGAGCGGCAAGGTAGAAGTTCGCGTAGGTAAAGGTGCCCACTAGCGAGAACAGTGCAGCAAATCCCATCCCGAAGACCGCAAGCAAGCGCGGATTCCGCAGGTGCTGCCAGCCTTCGGAGATCGAATGCGCGACACTGGCGGCGCGCGCAAAGTTCTTCGCGCGTGGCAGGGAACGCTGCACGATGATGGCGGCCGCCAGGTTCACCAGCCCTATCGCGATGAAGGCCTCTCGCCACGCAAAATTGTGGGCGACGACACCGGAGATGTAGCGTCCCAGGAATCCGCCGAGCACAGTCCCCGAAATGTATGCCGACATAGCTCGGCCCACAAGTTGCCGCGGGAACTCCTCATTGATGTACGCCATAATGACGACGATCACGCCGGGCACGAACACGCCTTGCATGAATCGCCAGAAGACGAGCTGGTGCAGGGTGTGCGAAGTCGCCGCCAGCAGGGTAGGAGCGGTGAGCGCATACAGCGAAGGCACGATCACCTTCTTGCGGCCGACGGATTCCGCCAGCAGCCCGATGAAGGGCGCGGTCAGCGCCATCGCCAGGATGGTGGCGCTGACCGTCAGCGAGACCGCAATTTCCGAGGCATTGAAGACCTGCTGCAGGTAGGGAAGCAGTGGCTGCGTGTTATATACGTTCAGGAACGTGGACATGCCCGCCAACATGCAGGCGACAATGGCCACCCGTGGCGGCGCGGCTTCTACACTGGAAACTGAATTGGTTGCGGTAACATCCATCGTAAGAGCGCGCTTGGCTGATGGACGTTATCCTTGGTGCGTGGGGAACAGTCCAACCGAGGATTATAGGGGAAGTAGCAACGGGCGATTGTGACGCTTACAACACCACGAGCGTGATGCCGCGATTGCCCCTGCCCAGATCGCTGTCGCTCTTCAGATCCGGCATTCGCTTGAGAAGCTCCCAGCTCCGTTCATCGCTGGTGCGCCAGTTTTCGCCGTAGATGCAATCGTGGATCTCTTTCGCCTGGGCCATTTGCCGCAAGGTCGACTGTAACGCGATGCGCAAGTCTCCGCCGACGCCGCTGGAGCCGTAGCCGTGCACCACCTTCAGTACCCGGACGCCGCTCTGCTGTGCGACACGAATCTCGGAACTCAGCCGCGAGCGCGCCTGCGGTACACTCGGCATTCCGGCTTCGAGGTTCACGGTCTTGATGGTGGCTGCCATCGGCAACTCGCACCGGAAAACAGATCTCTCGCCGACTGAAGTCGGCTCAGCTCACAGGTTCCAATAGGAATGAAGATTAACCACGGAGACACGGAGATCACTCGATAGAAACAAAAAACTCCGTGCGCTCCGTGTCTCCGTGGTAAATGATTTTCGACGGTGCAACATTCCAGAAGAACACGATATCATCTTTGGTTCGGTGATCGTAGATGAAAGATATCGCTTCATGGGCACTGGAGACAGCTAAGCTGCGAGGCGCCACTCATGCGGAGGCCCGCATCGTGGACGAACGCAGCCGTGCGCTCGCTACCAAGAACGGTAGAATCGCCGGCGCCTCCGACTCCGAATCGCTGGGCATCGGTATTCGCGTCATCGCCAATGGAGGATTTGGCTTCGCCGCCACCGATGACTTGTCGCGGGAAGGAGTTGAACGCTGCGCGGCCAGAGCGGGTGAGATTGCCCGGGCATCGTCGACCGTAAAGTCGCAAGAGTTGTATCTGGTGCCCGAGCCGCCCGCCATCGCTGACTGGGCTTCGCCCTGCAAGATTGACCCGTTCAGCGTCCCCATCGAAAAAAATCTGGATCTGCTCTTTGCCATTGACGCTGCCCTGCTTGCGGTGAAGGGCGTGACCCTGGCCGAGACCAACATGAACTTCCGCCGCTATGAGCAGTGGTTCTATTCGTCGGAGGGTTCTGAGATACACCAGACGACCGTCACTTCCGGGGCGGGCTACGCGGCGTATTCGTTTCAGGGTACGGAAATCCAGAAACGCTCTTATCCCAACTCGTACGGCGGCCAGTTCCAGGCCAGAGGGTACGAACTCATCGAGGAGTTGAGGCTGCTGGAGCATGCCACCGAAATTGCCGAGCAGTCGGTCGCGTTGCATTCGGCCGCGCAATGTCCCGAAGGCAAGTTCAATGTCATTCTCGACTCGTCGCAACTCGCGCTGCAAATCCACGAGTCCATCGGTCATCCCATTGAACTCGATCGCGTCCTAGGCATGGAGGCCAATTTCGCGGGCACGTCCTTCCTCACGCTTGACCAGCTTCGTACCCTGAAATATGGCAGTGAGATGGTCAACGTGGTGGCCGATGCCACCCCAGCGCACGGGCCGGGGCTCGGCACATTTGCGTACGATGACGAAGGTGTCGCGGCGCAGCGCACTCCGATCATCACCAACGGACTGTTCACCGGATATCTGACCTCGCGCGATACCGCAGCCGCGATTGGTGCTGCGCGTAGTGGCGGATGCCTGCGCGCGGAAGGCTGGAACCGGCTGCCCATCGTGCGCATGACCAATGTGAGCATCCTTCCCAGCGAGTCGCCGCTAACGCTAGAGCAACTCATAGCATCCACGGACCATGGCATCCTGATGGAGACCAATCGTTCGTGGTCCATCGACGACAAACGTTTCAACTTCCAGTTCGGTTGCGAGATAGGCTGGGAAATTCGTGACGGCAAGCGCGGACGGATGCTGAAGAATCCGTCTTACTCGGGCATTACTACTGAGTTCTGGAACTCGATGGACGCGATCTGCTCACGGGATGAATGGACGTTGTGGGGTACTCCGAACTGCGGCAAGGGCCAGCCCCAACAGGTGATGGGAACCGGACACGGCGCGGCGCCCGCGCGGTTTCGCAATGTCATGGTAGGCACTGCCTATAAAGGGAACGAATAGCGATGCTTGGTCGCGATCAGGCGAACGACATCTTCGACAAACTGCGCCGGCTATCGCAAGCTGACGAGATCGAGTTGCTCATTTCCGGTGGCCGCAGCGCGCTTACGCGCTTCGCCAACAACACGATTCATCAGAACGTCGCGGAAGAGGAGTACCACATTTCGGTGCGCTCTGCCTTCGGAAACCGCACGGCCCGCGCCAGCACGAACAAGCACGACGATGACAGCCTGCGTCGCGTAGTGCAGTCGTCCAATGCGCTGGCGAGGGTGCAGTATCCCGATCCCGATTTATTGCCGATGCCGACGAAAGAAGAAGTGGGTGCCGCGGCGGTGGATTGCGCCGATGGGCCGGTCAACCGCTACTTCGAAGCCACGGCCCGGCTCACTCCGCAAGACCGCGCCGAGGGCGTGGCCTCCATGGTGAATGTTGCGAAAAGGCACAATCTAACCGCTGCAGGCATCTTCTCCTCGGCTGAGATTGTCGAGGGCATCTTCAATTCAAAAGGTGTGGCCGGCTGGTACGAGCAGACTCTAGCCGAGGTTTCGGTCAGCATGCTCGACAGTTCCTCCTCAGGATGGCAAAAGGCCAACTCACCCGACAGAGCACGACTCGACCCGGTGCGGATGGCGGAAGTCGCTGCGGCAAAGGCAATCGAATCGAAGAATCCTCGCGATCTGCCTCCAGGAAAATACACGGTCATTCTTGAGCCTGCCGCGGTGCTCGACATTGTGGGCTTTATGTTCTGGGACTTCGGGGGCTCGGCGCTGCTCGAACAGAGATCGTTTCTGAACGATCGGATCGGAACTCGGCTCTTCGGCGAGAACATCACGGTCTGGGACGACGTGTATCACCCGTTGCAGGCCGGAGTTCCTTTCGACGGCGAAGGGATGAGCAGACAACGGTTGAAACTGATCGAGAATGGCGTAGTCCGTGCTGTCACCTACTCGCGATCCAGTGCGAAGCGCATGCAAGCGTCGGAGATGGCCGGCAAAGTTGGTCCGGTTCGACCCACCGGCCATGGCTTCGCGCTGCCCAGCGAGATCGGCGAAGCCCCGCTCAATATCGTGTTTGCTGGTCCGCCGGAGGGCGAATCGCGAAGCGTGGAGCAGATGATCGCCTCCACCGAGCGCGGCATTCTGGTAACCCGGTTGTGGTACATCCGCGAAGTCGAACCCTACGAGAAAATTCTCACTGGCATGACCCGCGACGGCACATTTCTGCTCGAAAATGGCAACGTAGTGTGCGGCATCCGGAACTTCCGTTTCAACGAGAGCCTCTTGCACATGCTGCAAAACGTAGAGGTAATGGGAACCCCGGTACGCTCATGTGGAGAAGAGTCGTTCGACATGGTGGCACCGCCAATGAAAGTGCGCGACTTTAACTTCACCGAGACCACCAAATTCTAGGGTTGCGAAGCGCCTATCGGGATTGCTTAGAGGTCACATAAATTATTTAGTTACATCAACTTAGAGGAACAATCGTTTGACCTACTCTTTCCCCAGAAGACGCCACCTGCACTTCGGCACATACAGTCGTGATCGCCCCTGATTGAAACGTTACGGTGTGGCCTCACGCAGCTGCCTCCTTCTTCCGAACTGGACTTCTTGCGAATTCTGGCGATTTTTCTACTTAAGTGGACTCCCTTAATGGTACTTTGGTAAGTAACGGTTCAATCGTTACCCGCTGTGCGCTGTCGGTAACCTGTTATGAGTACTGGCCAGCAGTCTGAACTGCGTAATTCGATTCGGTTTCCCCTCCACCTTCAGGTGACCCTGAAGACTTCAACTGCCGAATACCACGCGAAAACGATCGATATTTCAGCCGGCGGCATTCTGTTTCACACCGAATCCGAGGTCGCTGTGGGCTCGGAGGTTGAGTTCACCATTGAAATCCCGGGTGATGTACTGGGAACGAACCATCCGGTGTCAGTGAAATGCCAGGGCCGCGTAGTGCGATTCTCAGAAGAAGCTTCAGGACGAAGCGTGGCGGTCGTTATCGATGAATACCACTTCGAACGTAACTAAACAGGCAGTCCAAGAGGGCAGAATGGCTCCTCGCGGCCGCAACGACGGGGAGGATGTTTCACCTCCCTCTTCGTCCCGGCAATACTCCCTGGAACCGGAATCAGTTCCGGTCCGAATTATCCTTGCCGACTCCGAAGCTATCTTCCGGGTGGGCATGGCCAGGATTTTCTCGGGGGAAAGCGATTTGGACGTGGTCGCGCAGACGGATAACCTGCCGCAAACCCTCAGCGTAGTTGCCGAAACGCCGGCCGACGTGATCCTCTTCGAGGCGGGATTGTCTGCCACGCCGGCGGAAGCGGTCAGCGAAGTGGCTCGGCGGACCATTCCTGGAGCGAAATTGATTCTGATCACGCAGCGTGCTGGCGAGCAGGAAACGGTGGATTACCTGCGTCGCGGAGTTCGAGGCATTCTCACTCGCGCCGTCTCGCCCGATTTGCTGGTGCGCTGTGTGCGCAAAGTCGCGGCCGGCGAAACTTGGCTCGACAAGCAAGGCGTAAACTGGGTAATCCAAGCCTATCGCTCCCAAGCTCTGCAAGGGGCCGCACCCAAACAACGGTTGCGTCTCAGCGAGAAAGAGATGCTGATCATCAGCGGTGTTACACAGGGGCTGAAGAACAAAGACATCGCTCGGGAAGTCGGCACCACGGAGCAGGTAGTGAAGAACTACCTGCGCAAAATTTACGGCAAGCTTGAGATCACCGACCGCCTTGAATTAGCGCTCTACAGCATGCACCATCGTTTGTTGGATGGCTACATCCCGCGTCCCGCGCGCGACGCGCGGCGTGGCGTTGAGGCTCTAGGTCAAGTTGCAGAGATACCTCAGGCGGCAATCGCGTCGGCCCCCACAGGTAATCAGGTCTCATCTCCTCGACCGCAACCGCAAGAGCACGGTCCCAACTCGAACGATCACTAGACTCGAGACATGCAACCACGATCTGATCCTGGTTCGCACGATCTGGGATGCGACCAACCTCGAGTTGTGGCCATGAGGGCATTGAGGTAGCGTATTTTGTTCAAGACTTTTATTCCGAGGCAACCATGAGCCGTTTGAATCCCACGTTCCGGAAACGTTCGATATCGTGCGTCGTTCTTTTTGTACTTGCCGTTCTTCCGTCGTCTTTCGCACAAACGGCGCCGCTCCTTGCTCCGGATTTGCGCACCAAGATTGACGGCATCGCGCACCACGTCCTGGAGACCACCGGTGTTCCGAGCGCTTCGCTGGCTGTGGTCAAAGACGGCAAGGTTGTTTACGTACAAGCTTATGGCGATGCGCGTCTCGATCCGCGCACTCCCTCGCAGCCGCAAATGCGGTACAGCATTGGCTCCATCAGTAAGCAGTTCACGGCTGCGGCGATCCTCATGCTGGCCGAGGAAGGCAAGTTGTCGCTCGACGATCCCGTCTCCAAGTACGTTCCCGGCTTAACCCGGGGAAATGAAGTCACGATTCGCGAACTGCTGTCGCACACCTCCGGTTACCAGGATTTCTGGCCACAAGACTACGTTCCGCCGTTGATGCTGCAACCCATCGGTGCGGACGGGATCATGGATCGCTGGGCACGCAAGCCGCTGGATTTTGGTCCGGGCACAAAATGGCAGTACAGCAATACGAATTACGTGATTGCCGGCGTGATTGTGGAGAAGGTTTCCGGGATGCCGCTGCTGCAATTACTCAGCCAACGTATCTTCGCTCCGCTGGGAATGAAGAGCGTGGCCGACACCAACGAAAACAAGCTTCCTCCTACCGATCCGGCCGGCTATCTTCGGTATGCGCTTGGGCCGCTGCATCCCGCGCCCAAGGAGGGCAAGGGTTGGATGTTCGCCGCCGGCGAACTGGCGATGACCGCCGAGGACCTTGCGAAATGGGACATTTCTATGGTCCAGGAGACTGTGCTTAAGCCGGCCTCTTATCATGAAATGGAAACCGAGGTCCTCCTGAAGAACGGAGTCGGCACGCGCTACGGTCTGGGCGTTCAAGTGATGAGCATAGGCGGCCATCGAGTGCTGGAACATGGAGGGGAAGTGTCAGGGTTCACCGCCGAGAACATCGTCATGCCGGACGATAGGATTGCAGTCGTCGTGCTGACCAATCAGGATGCGGCGGAAGCAGCTTCAGAGATCGGAGGCCAGGTGAGGACGGCGATGCTACTGGCCGGGAACCCCCAGGACCCGAAGCAGGATGCGCTTATCCGCAAGGTGTACGACGGACTGCAGCAGGGTAAGATCGACCGCTCGCTGTTCACCGACAACGCAAATGCCTATTTCACCGAACAGGCACTCAAGGATTACGCTGGCAGTCTTGGTCCGTTGGGCGCTCCCCAGGGCTTCACACAGGACCACGTTTCCGCCCGTGGCGGGATGACGGAGCGGGTCTATGAAGTAAAATATGCGAGCAAGAATCTGGTCATCATCATCTACGAAATGCCGGACGGCAAATTCGAGCAGTACATGATCGCCGAAAAATGAGTTGTACCCACCCAATAGCGAATAACTCTACGTGAGTTCCTTGCCAGGGGCTACAATAGACGGTTCCATCCGGCTCCATTGTTATCTATTACTGGGCCGGATTGTGTTCACACACTAACGTTTGCGAGGCGATATGAAGGGCGATCCCAAAGTTATTGCTTTCTTAAACCAGGTATTAAAGGCGGAGTTGACGGCCATCAATCAGTACTTCCTGCACGCTGAAATGTGCGAGAACTGGGGCTACCAGCGGCTTGCCAAGAAAGTGAAGAAAGAATCCATCGAAGAGATGGTGCATGCCGAGAAGTGCATGGAGCGAATTCTGTATCTCGACGGTACTCCGAACATGACCGACTACTTCAAAATCAACATCGGGGCCACCGTCGAGGCGCAGTTCAAGAACGATCTCCAACTCGAATACGACGCCGTCAAGCGCCTGAATGATGGGATTAAGCTCTGTACTGCGGCTAACGACGGAGGCTCCCGCGAGCTCGCAGAAAAGGTCCTCGGCGACGAAGAGCACCACATCGACTGGCTCGAGGGCCAATTGCACGCCATCAGCGAGATGGGGATAGCGAACTACTTGGCGCAGCAACTGAAGGAAGGCGAGTGAGCCAGTAGGCCCTGGCGCCGGATTTCCTGCGCCTCGCAATACGTTACAATAAGACGACGCCGTTGTTCCGGCGTTTCCGCAGACGCTTTTCCCAACGGAGAGATGGCCGAGTGGCTGAAGGCGCACGCTTGGAAAGCGTGTNNTCGAATCCCTGTCTCTCCGCCATAATTTTCAATAACTTACGTAAACTGCTCCCCACATCCAAATACGAAAGCGTGAGCCTTTTCAGCGCAACAAGAACTTACGCTCACGCGCCCGCTCCGGGACTAGACAGGCTTGTTTCTGCGGGTAACGAGCAACGACTCAAGTACAGCGCGCGGCATCCGTCTCGTTTGCCGCTGCCCGACGCCATTCAAAAGCGGGAGCACGATTACGCCGCGTGTCCTCTTCATCAGCAGCCGGGCGGACTCACGGCCAATTCCAAGAGCTGCCGCCAGCGCGTTTGTGGTCAGAAACCCTCTAGCCATTACAGGACGCTTTGCACGATGATCGTAGCAGGGACGTGCAAAGAAATAGGCGCAGTTGCAACAATTGGACGTGGGCAAAGGGAGGGAGTTTCTATGCAGCTACCCAATTACGCGGAACGGGCCCACAGAGCCCGGCTTGTGAAACTGCTATGTAAAGGACGGTGCTCTAGTCCGCATTATTCGTGAA
>PLQW01000277.1 GCA_003160215.1 Acidobacteriaceae bacterium | reverse complement strand
CTAGAGCATTTCTATTTTAAGTACTTACATATCCAGAGGAGGCGAAATAATTTGCGCACTCGCTTTTAGAGACGGTGTTGAGCAGTTCTCCAATCTCCTTCCAGAGCTCGTCAACGGATCGTTTGGCGGCTTTTCGGAGCAGGGTCTTGAGTTTGGAAAAGAGCTTCTCGATGGGGTTTAGATCGGGCGAATAGGGTGGCAGATAGAGCACCGACGCGCCCACCGCGGCGATGGCTTCTTTGACCCCTTTCACCTTGTGGCTGCTGAGATTGTCGAGGATTGCAATGTCCCCCGGCCGGAGCGTGGGGCAAAGGAATTGCTCGACCCAGGCCAGGAACATCTGGCCATCCATCGGTCCGTCGGCGACCAGGGGTGCGGTCAATTGATCGCGGGGCAAACCGGCTACAAAGGTCGTGGTTTGCCAATTGCCGAGCGGTGCCGAAGCGAGGCATCGCCGCCCCTTGGGGGCGCGCCCGTAGCTCCGTGTCATGTTGGTCGATGCCCAGGTTTCATCGATAAAAACCAGCTTTTCAAGGTCCATCGCCGGCTGCGCTTCACTCCATCGGCGCCGCGCTGCCTGCACGTCCGCGCGCTCTTGCTCGCTGGCGTGCAGAGTTTTTTTTGAAGGTGAGATTCCATCGATTCAACTGGTGCCATAGAGCCCCGACCTTGACCGAAACGCCCTGTTGCGCTAGCCGTTCTTGCAACTCGGCTAAAGTCAGACCGGGCTCGGCTGCAATCCAGTCGCGCAGCTCCGATTCCATGGCGGCCAGTCGCGAACGGCGATGGCCGCCGATCGGAAAGCTGGTACGCACCCCCGTCTCTTGTTCCCGCTGGCGCACTTGATAGACATAGACGCGGCTGACCTCATAGCGCCGCGCAATCGCCGTCGGAGCCTCCCCGCGAGCGAGCGCTCGCAATACGCGCTCACGCAAATCCTGCGAATAGGATTGCATCTCAGCCTCCCCTAAAACCGCAGGATAAGTATCGCACAAATTGTATACACTTAAATTAGAAATGCTCTAAGGACCGACAACTGACAATTGAAAGGTAAAAAGCCGGCCACGGGCCGGCTTTTTACCTTCATAAGAGCAGCGAAACTACTTCTTGCTGGGTGCGATCGCGTCCTTTGCCGCCTTGGCGACGCGGAATTTCACCACGGTCTTGGCGGCAATCTTAATGGCTTCGCCGGTCTGCGGATTGCGGCCCATGCGCGCCTTGCGGTTTGACTTCACCAGACGTCCGAGACCCGGTATCACGAATACGCCGTTCTTCTTGGTCTCTTTGATTGCCACTTCCGCGAGCGACTCGAGGAACGCGGCAGCCTGTTTGTTGTTCATTTCATGTTCTTCCGCCATGTGGCGGACGAGCTGGGTCTTGGTCATGCCTGTTGCCATTCGTAAATCCTCCTTGAAGATTTGAGCGATAAAAATGCTCAAGTTGTGCGTATCTTATACCAACCTGATTCGAGTGGGAAGCGTTTTCGCCATATTTTATGCGGTTTTTCCACAGGCCGTGCTCGGAAAGCCACTGCCCATGCGGGTCCAGCGAACCCCCGCTTTGGTGAAGGTGCCATAATGGGAGATCGGGGCCGATATGCTAGCCCGCGGAGTACCACCCTTGAGCTGCGCCATTTGCAGTAACCGAAAGGAAAAACGCTTCTGCCTGGCGGTGCATGGACGCATTTGCCCGCAATGCTGTGGCGAACAGCGGGAGCGCACGCTCGACTGTCCCTCCGAGTGTCCCTACCTGCAGCAAGCGCGCCAGCACGAGAAGCCAAGACAACTGGAAGACGCCCCGCCCGAGGAAGTATTCCCCAAGGTCGAACTTTCCGACGAATTCCTCCAAGCTCGCGAGCCAGTGATTTCGGGAATTCTGCAGACGATCGGCAGGCTTTCACGCCGCGACCGCAGCTTGAATGACCGGGAAGTAATTGCCGCCCTGGTCAACCTGGCCAAGAGCTACCGGACACTGGTCGGCTCGGGTTTGATATATGAGCAAGTACCGCCAAGTCTTGCACAGCAGGCCCTCATCGAAGCTGTGCGTCAACTCCTGCAAGAATTTCGCGAACTGGAGCGGGAGCACCTCGGATACACCACGCTGAAAGATACCGAGGTGTTGAAGGTGCTGGTGCTCGCATTGCGGCTGGCGCACATCCATACTTCCGGACGACCGCTCTCGCGTGCGTTTCTGGATTTCCTGCATGATCGATTCGCTGAGGCGCTATCCTCAATCGCCGCCGCGGACGAGCCGGGAAGCCGGATCATCATGCCGTGAGAGCTTCGTGTTTCAGCTCGGCGGCTGATACTATCGGTTTTCTTTACGTATGCACCTCGCTCACGGGACCATTCTATTTTTCGCAGCCCTCGTCGCCGGAGCCATCAATTCGGTTGCGGGAGGCGGCAGCTTCGTTTCCTTTCCGACGCTGTTGTTCGTGGGCATCCCGCCGATAAACGCCAACGCTACCAATACCGTGGCGCTTTGGCCCGGACAACCGGCCAGCGTCTGGGCCTATCGCCACGAGTTTCGCCTGCTGTCGCGGCGTGTCCTCGTGCCCCTTACGGTGACCGGTATTCTCGGAGGCTTTCTCGGCGCTTATGTTCTGCTTATAACCCCGCCGGCAACCTTCATGAGGTTGGTGCCGTGGCTGCTTTTGATCGCCACCCTGATTTTCATGATGAGCGGACGGATTACGCGCTGGGTGCGACAGCGGGCCGAGCACGGGGAACATCACGAGTTCGCCACCGGCCGCGGAATTTTCCTCCAGCTGTTCATCGCGTTTTACCTCGGCTACTTCGGCGCCGGCGCGGGCATCCTAATCCTCGCCATGTTGGCGCTGCTGGGCATGGAGCACATCCACACCATGAATGCGCTCAAGGCGTGGCTGACAACGGTGTCCAACGGCGTGGCCATGATTCTGTTCGCTCTGTCGCCGCACGTAGTGTATTGGCCCCAAGCGATACTCATGATTATTGGAGCGATACTAGGTGGCTACTTCGGCGCCTACTTCGCGCGCAAGACCAAACCGGAGTACGTGCGCGCCATCGTGATCGTCATCGGGTTCACCTTGACGGCCTACTTCTTCGCGCGCCAGATCTGGGGCTAGCTAGACTTGCGGACTTCCCAGGAGAAATATGCCCCTCGATCTCAATCGGCGGGGACCATTCGAGCCTTTGGCCAGACGGCATCCTTTGCGTGTGGCTGACCTGGACCGCAGGTTGTGCTCCTGACAAACTGTGGTGCGTGGTCGTCGTCGCGCTTGAAAATGTAAGCGCGAATCTTGTAGCAGGTCCCTTCGTTGTTAGCGGCGAGCGCGATGTCATTCGGCGATGCAGTTGCCGCCATTGGCACCTGCCCGCTGGCTGCTGCCATATGCGAGCCGAGGACTGCGAGGTTCGACGTTGGGGCGGACTGATCAAGATTGGCCGGGGGCTGGATGGCGTGGCCGAGGGCAGCGGCTAACAGGATGAAGCACAGCGTGAAGTGAGCCATGGAGAAGCCCTCCTTTGCGCGCATGATAGCACCGTTCAGGGCTGTTGAATCAGTGTTTGGGACGAAGTGCTCAGCCAATTCCCGGATACGACGAAAGCGGCACGACACGTACGTCCTCAGGGGGATGTTCTGGAGGACCGGAAATGGCACTCTGCATCCAGCAAAGCAGTGAAGCCCGGTCGCCCGGGTAAGAAACTGTACCGGCGGCAAAGCGACGCAGGTTATCATTCTCCTCCTTACCCACGCACCTGCAGCAGGGTTTTCGAGCAAACGCAGGTTGACCCAGCGGACACTCTCCGCTGGGTCTTGGTAGTTAGGGTGAAAGGTTCAGTGGGCTAGTTTGACCGGTTCGGGTAGTGCGGACATTCAGGTAGCGACCAAGCTCTTTAATCCTTGTCATCATGAGTGTCACATGGGCCTGCGGCGCACCCATAGAAATGAAAATTAACCACGGAGACACGGAGATCACTGAGAAAACTCTAAAGAAACTAGAACTCCGTGTCTCCGTGGTGAATGATTTTCGACGGAGCGGGCGAACCGGGGTCGCCAATGAGCGCCGTTTTTGCGTTTGTTGGCGTAGAGTTTAACCTGCGAGGTATCTGCTTTCCGACTCTTCAGCGGCGGAATCGGCCTCCTTCCTGCACCTCGAAAGCCCGCTCCACCCGTTCCAGCCCGATACACTAACTCTGCAACCGCTCTCGGCAAAGCCGTAGCTCGTATCACATCCTCGAAGCGGCGACTATGTTCTAATACTATGGCGGGATTGAGCCACCTCTCTGATGGCCCACACGGAGGAAGCTGATGGACGAGCGCGACCTGTATGACGAGCGGCAAGAGACCAGAAAAACGACCTTAAACTGCCCTCATTGCCATGAGTCCGCCGAATACGAACTGGGTTGGTTCGTTCGAACCAAGAAGCGCCAACTGCCGCCGCGGGCTGACGAGCGTGACCGCGCGAAATTTGCCAAAGCCCGTTCCTACATGGTCCGGCGCGACGACCTTGTCGCCTGCAAGAACATTCGCTGCCGCAAGCGCTTTGAGGTCTCGGGCGTCCAGTCGGTGGCCTTTCTCGATGAACAGGTGAAACCAGAGACCCGGCAGTGACTCGGTTGCCGCCGGCCGAATCCTCGTGGTTCTTCGCTCCAGGGCCTCACCTTCTATAATCCTGTTTCCACGGAATGAACTGGAACCCTCAACGCGCAGCTCCGCCGCCACCGCGTAAGGACAAAATTACGGCGCGCGTCGAACCCGTCATGGTCCGCCTGGAGAAATTCTGGCAGCGGGTCACCGACGGCATGAAGCTCAACGAGCTCTGGACGCAATTCCAGGCCGACGCTCGTTTCAGTTATCGGCTTTACTCCCAGGACGTAGACTCCACTCGCACCGCGGGAGTGCCCAAGCGCAAGCATGTCTTTAATGTCGCGAGGCAGTTTTTCTGGGCGATGCTGGAGAAGTTGTCGCCGGCGCGCCGCGTCCTGTTGTTGATCGCGCTCGTCCTGATTCTCTTTCCCAGTGGCCACGCGGAATGGCAAAGCGGCAATGGTGGCGTGAGTATCAATCTCGATACCCATTTTTGGGGCGGGCTACTGATGTTCGCGCTCTTGCTGCTGGAAGTCGCCGACCGGGTGGTCATGAAGCGCGATCTCCAGATCGCGAAGGAAATCCAGGCGTGGTTACTTCCGGCCAGTCCTCCCGCCGTGCCCGGCCTCGAGATCGCGTTTGCTACTCGTCCGGCGAATACCGTGGCCGGCGACTACTACGATGTCTTTGCCCGTCCAAGTTCAAGTTCATCCGGCAAGACGTTTCTGATGGCGGTGGCTGACGTTGCCGGGAAAAGCATTCCGGCCGCCATGCTGATGGCGACCTTTCAAGCCAGCCTGAAGACGCTTTGCACATGGCCGGGCTCGCTGGTCGAACTGTTGGCCCGCATGAACGCCTATGCCTGCGGCAACAGCCAGAACGGCCGCCGCTTCACCACCGCGTTTATCGCCGAGTACGATCCCGTGCCCCGGACTTTGACCTATGTCAATGCCGGCCATAACAACCCGATCCTGCGGCGTCAGTCGGGCAGCATTGAGCGCTTGCAGGTTGGAGGCGTGCCGCTCGGCATTCTGGACAATGCTCCTTACGAGTCGGGCGCGGTGACGTTGCAAAGTGGCGATTGGCTGGTGATCTTCACCGACGGCGTGGTGGAAGCCGAGAACCAGCAGCAAGAGGAGTATGGCGAGGCTCGCCTGTTCGCGGTGCTGCAAGCCGGAGTGACGTATGCCCCCGCCGCGCTGCTGAATTACATCATGGGCGACCTCGACCGCTTCGTCGCCAACGCCCCGCAGCACGATGACGTTACGCTCATGCTGCTGCGGGCGACGTAACTTCTCGCGTGCGGGCTACTCCACAGCCTTGCCGAACAACGCACTCACACCCGAAATGTTGGGAATTAACTCCGCGGGAAAATCGTGGCGCTGCCGTAAGTACGAAGGATCGTTGTAGGTGAGCCAAACCTTCCCCTCCGCGTCCTGCCAGAACAACGCTTTCAGCGGCAGGTCAATCGCAAGAGTGGGAGCAGCCTGCATCAACGGGGTTCCGCCCTTTGGGCTGCCGAAGATGAGCAGCTTGGTAGGCCGCATGGTGAGCCCAACCTTCGCGGCCTCGCCGCTGTGATCCACGCGCGCGAAGATGGTGACGCCACGCTCACTGAGCAGCGCTTCGAGGCGCTGCATGGTTTCTTCAACCGTATGCTGACTCGCCAGGTGGATGAGCCCGTTCTGTGCGTTCGTACTCATATTGACTCCCGCTGCTTCGTTGCGCTTGCTTTCAGCGCGGCGGAATCATTATGAAGGCCCGGATCGGCGCCGGCAAACCTCGTTCGAAGAACTCTCTCCCGTGTAAGAATGGAGCTGATGCCATCGAGCCGCTGGGATGCTGTCATCTTCGATTACGGGCGGGTGCTGAGCCTCGCGCCTTCGAGCGCCGAGTTGCAGGAATTTTCGACGCTGGTGGGCGTTCCCGAGCCGCCCTTCTTCGAGATCTACTCCGCCACTCGCGGTGACTACGACGCCGGCCGCGCCGACTTCAGGCAGCACTGGCAGGCCTTTGCCCACGCCGCTGGCGTGGAACTCCGGCCCGCGCAGGTGGAGCGCATCGTTGGGATGGAAACGCTCATGTGGCTGCGTGTCAATCCCGAGGCGCTTGCGCTGGCGCGCGAGATCAAGGCACACGGGGTGCGGACCGCCATCCTCTCTAATATTCCTCACGACTTGCTGGCCGATGTGCGCAAATTCAGTTGGCTCGACGAATTCGAAGTGAAGATCTGGTCGTGCGAACTGGGTATCGTGAAGCCCGATCCGGCCATCTATCGCGCTTGCCTTGAGGCATTGGGTTGCGAGCCCGGCCGAACGCTCTTCTTCGACGACCGTCCTAACAATGTCGAAGCCGCGCGGGAGCTCGGCATGGAGGCGCACATCTTCGAATCGGCTGGACAGGCCAGGTCGATCGTGCGTGCGGGAATGAACGTCAGTAGCCAGTAGTCAGTAGCCAGTAGCCCGCCGCAGCCGGCGAGCGCAGGGATCTGCGGTTCGGCGGCACTCATCATCCTGCTGGGATAGCTCATTGAGGCGGATGGCTCTCAACATTAATATTGCAAGGTTCGACACGTTGCGCGTTCAATGATTATGGCTGGTAACTAGGGTAGTAGTGTCGCTCTCCAGCCTTTGACTTTTGCTGTTCACCCAGGTTATTGCAAGGGAGGTACCGCACATGCGAGGCACTCGTCTATTCGAACTGACCTTCCTGTTGGCTTTCTTGCTGGCCCTTCCTCTCCTAGCGCAAGCCCCAACGGACAATGTGCTGACTAATGCGGACATCGTCAAGCTGATGAAAGCGGGTATCTCGGAGAACATTATCCTGCGTGAAATCCAGATGTCCAGGACGGATTTCGCCACCAGCCCGGCGGCGCTGATCGAGTTGAAAAAGCAGGGCGCATCGGAAAGAATTTTGGGCGCGGCGCTCGACAGCCGAATGGGCCCAAGCAGGTCCGAGCCAGAATCACGGGCGATACCCCGCATTATCGCGCAAGCAGCGGCGCCAGGACTCCACCATTTGCCGTCCTTTGAGGCGGACATGCGCATCAATCCAAGAGTAAATGGCAAGCTTTCGATGGGCCACAGTCAGATAAAGGTGGAACGGTGGGGAGTGCCTCTATTCAGCCTGAAATGGAAAGAAATCAAGAACACGAGCAGTAGCAAATAGGGACGAATGCCCGGCGGCGGCTGGCGTCCAGCGGATACGCATTTTATGAACGGAGCATCTGTTCTAGGCGGGCGTCCATTTCTTCCTCTTCAATGAACTCGCCCTAGTCAGCCTGTGCAATGCCCTCGCGCACGGCGCTACGAAAGCGGGCGTCTTCCTCCAGCAGACGCAAGGCGGCATCCTTCACCAGTCGTTCGGCATCGGTACCTTCCTTGGTGGCGATCTGCGCTAGCTGCGCTTCCTGCTCCGCCGTGAAATGGACTTCCATCGCCTTCAGAGTATGGGAAAGATTCGCTTGAGGCAAGTTGCGTTGCACGACTGAAACATACTCCCTGCCGATTCCGTATGATTCTCGGTGAAGACTCGCACTCAGGAGTAGCTGATGACATCTGCGGCCCCGAACCTCTCACAGTTGGCGGATCGCGAGAATCCGGACCGCTGGTATGCCACGGGCTTTGCGATGGTTGCACTCATTGTTGCGGCGCGCCTGTTGCTGCATTTGCTGACCGCCAACCGCTACGGCATCTTTCGCGACGAGCTCTACTACATCGCTTGCAGCCGGCATCTGGACTGGGGCTATGTGGACATGCCACCGTTCATTCCGGCGCTGACCTGGCTGGTTACCTTACTGTTCGGATCATCGCTGTTTGTCATCCGCCTCATCCCGGCAATTGCGGGCTGCGGAGCTATCGCGCTCACCGGGTATCAGGCATACCAGTTTGGCGGACGCCGTTACGCAATGGCATTGTCCGCTTTGGCGATGGCGGTTTCCGCCGTATTCGTCATCAACGGCCACCTGCTTGGGACGAACGATTTCGAGGCCCTTCTCTGGATGGGCTGTGCCTCGGTCGTCATTCGCATCATTCAGACTGGCAATCAGAAGCTTTGGCTGTGGTTCGGCGTGCTGGCGGGCATCGGACTGCAAAACAAGTATTCGATGGCCGTGTTCGGGCTGGGAATCGTCTTAGGCCTATTGTTCACGCCGGAGCGCAAGGCCTTCACCCACAAGTGGATCTGGATCGCCGGCGCGATCGCCTTTCTGATTTTTCTGCCCAACCTGCTGTGGAATGTCCATCGTGATTGGCCGTTCGTGCAGTTAATGCACAACATCCACGCCAGCGGTCGCGACGTTGCTCTGAATCCCGTCCAATTCTTGTTGCAGCAGATCCTGATGGTGAACCCCTTCGCGCTCCCGCTGTGGCTGGCCGGACTGGGCTGGCTGTTCTTTGGCCGCGAAGGGAGGCGTTACCGAGTTCTGGGCTGGGCGTACGTGGTCACCCTCGTCGTCTTCATGATTCTGCACGGCAAGGATTACTACGTCGCTCCGGCATATCCCATGCTCTTCGCGGCTGGTGCTGTGGTCTGCGAAGAGTGGATCGAGCGCACCCATCGCGCGTGGCTGAAACCCGCGTTCGTTTTGGTGCTCGTGATTCCGGCCCTGGTGTTCTCGCCGTTGATTGCACCGGTCATCAGCCCGGAGCGATTTGTTGCTTTCACGCGTGCCATTCACTTTACGCCGCCGGTCAGCGAGCACAGTCACGCGCGCTCTCCGCTGCCGCAGTACTATTCCGACGAGCTTGGCTGGGAAGCCATGGTGGCCGAGGTGGCCCGCGTGTATCACAGCTTTCCGCCTGACGTGCGGGCCAAGACCGCCATCAAGACCGGCGATTACGGACAGGCTGGCGCGATCGACTATTTCGGCCCGAAGTACGGTTTGCCGCCAGCCGTCTGCTTTCATCAAAACTACTGGTACTGGGGAATTCACGGCTACACCGGCGAGAGCATTATCGTGGTCGACGAAGACAATCCGGAGCACCTCAAGAGCATTACCGAGCACGCGGAATGGGCGGGACACTTTGAGTATCCGTACGCGCTGGAGAAGTTCGACATCTGGTATGCCCAGGGACTGAAATTGAGCCTGCACGACGTTTGGGAGCATGAAAAACACTGGGACTAATTCGAAGGCAGCGGTCCGGCGCGGAGCGCGTAATGTAGCCGTGAAGGAGGTGGCCTCGTCCAAACGCTTTGCCCGCAAGGGCCGGATAGCGCCGCCCGCGAGCCGGAGCTACGCTGTGAACATGCAAACCGAACTTCAGAATGAAAACCAGAACGAAAACCATTGGCAGCAAGTGATGGTGCGCGATGCCCGGCAGGATGGCCGCTTCGTTTTCGCGGTACGTACTACTGGCGTCTATTGCCGCCCATCATGTCCCAGCCGCCGCCCGCGGCGCGATTCGGTTGAATTCTTCCCCGATCCGCGTGAAGCCGAGCGCGCCGGTTACCGCGCCTGCCTGCGTTGCAAGCCGACGGAAGTTTCCGCGCAGACGCAATACGTGCTTCGGGCACGACAGTTGCTCGACAACGCCGAAGGTGCGATGACTCTCGCAGAACTCAGCAAGCATCTAGGGCTTAGCCCGTTTCATCTGCAACGGCTGTTCAAGCGCGCAACGGGGCTCAGTCCGCGCGAGTATCAATCTGCACGGCGCATGCAGCAGGTCAAAACCGAACTACGCAAAGCAGGGGATGTGACTACGGCACTGTACGACGCGGGTTTCAGCTCGCCCAGCCGTCTCTACGAGAAGTCCGATCAACAGCTTGGCATGACGCCCGGCGCTTACCGACGCGGCGGTGCGGGCGCGGCGATTACGTTTGCGATTACGCCGACTCCGCTGGGAAGAATGCTGGTCGCTGCCACCGAGCGCGGCCTGTGCTCTGTCCGCTTTGGCGAGAGCGCGACCGAGATGGAGCGCGACCTTCGGGAAGAGTTCCACGCAGCGACGTTGCACCGCGACGATGCGGCCATGCGTCGTTACGTTGAGCCGCTGCTGGCTAGCCTTGGCGGCGAGAAGACCACAATCGACTTGCCGCTCGACGTGCGCGCCACCGCCTTCCAGCAGAAAGTTTGGGAGACGCTGCAACGGATTCCGCGCGGCGAGACGCGCAGCTACACCGAGATCGCGCGCGAAATCGGCGATCCGAAAGCTGTTCGCGCTGTGGCTCGCGCTTGCGCTTCGAATCCTGTGGCGCTGGCGGTGCCGTGCCACCGCGTAGTCCGCAGCGACGGCGACCTGGCCGGGTATCGCTGGGGAATCGAACGCAAAAAAAAGCTCCTGGAAGGCGAGCGGGCCAATAGGCCTTCTGTCGCGGAGGCAATAGACAGCATCCGAGAGCTGCGCAAAGGCAACAAGTTGGGCGGTCTGAAGATTAGGGACCTGATTCATGAAGTCCACAAGCATTAATGCTGATACAAGCTGCCTCTGAGGAAGGTGTTTCCCCTTGTAAGTAAACGGCCATAAGTGTCGGGCTACATTCGCATTGGCGATTCCCGTTTCGAAACTCACATCACGCGTCCGTTTCCCATCCTCCCGCCGCTCATTTATACTTGCCGGTTTCACGGTATGCGCTCAAAGCGTTCCGTGAAGTGTAAGGAGCCCCTGGTGAAGATCCTGGTCTGCATGAAGCAGGTTCCGCAGAAAGACGCGCCGCTCAAGCTGAATGAGGGCGGCACGTGGATTCGCGAAGATGTTTCCTACGAAGTGAACGAGCCCGACGCCTACGCCCTGGAAGAGGCGTTGCGTCAGAGGGAGAAGCACGGCGGCGAGGTGGTGGTGATCACCAGCGGCCCGGCGCGCGCGCAGCAGGTGTTGCGCGAGGCGCTGGCCAAGGGCGCCGACCGCGCAATCCACCTCGAAGGCGACGGTTTCGTTACCCTCGACGCGTTCAATACCGCGAAGGCCTTCGCGACGGCGATCAAGGACGAAAGCTTCGATCTCATTTTCACCGGCTTGCAGTCCGATGACTATGGCTTTGCGCAGACCGGCGTCATTCTGGCTGCGCTGCTGGGCTGGCCGCACGCCACCATCATCATGCAAATCGAAAAGAGCGATAGTGGAATCAGGGTGAAACGCGAACTCGAGGCTGGCTTCTTCCAGTTTGTCGATATGCCGCTGCCTGCGCTGCTGACGATCCAGTCTGGCATCAACAAATTGCGTTACGCAACCCTGATCGGCATTAAGCAGGCGAAGAACAAGCCGCTCAAGAAAGTGAGCTTTGACGAAGTCAAGTTGACTCTCGGCGAGAACCTGCAGAAGATCGAGAAGCTTTACATCCCGCAGAAGACGAAGAAGACCGAGGTGCTGGAAGGTCCTCCGGGAGAGATTGCCAAGAAGTTGGTGGACAAGCTGCGCAACGAATTGCGCGTGATCTAAAGCGTTATTCGAGCGGCCCTGGCCGCGAATTATCGCAGGGCCACCAGGGCGAGAATTTTGGGGAGCAGTGAGAGTGGCAAGCCGACGCGCCGGCTGCGGCGGACAGGAGGCGACTATGCCGTCGTCAGAAGAAAAACGTGAAACCGGCTCAGCCCTCATGATTATCGGCTGGGTCTTAGTGCTGTTCGCATTCCTGGTTATGTTCTTTCAGCCGGCGGCTTTCAAGCTGGGGGAGACGCGGTTTGAGATTATCGCAGCCCTACTAGTCGCAGGAGGTTTGCTGCTGAACATCGTCGGCGCTCGCATACGAAGCCGCAATCGCTGAAGGGGCGCCCAGTAAGGCGCATTGCGGGGATCGTTTCGTGCATGGGAACGGCCCTGTGCTCGCGCGCTGGAGAAATTTTACTCAGTATTTACAGTCTTATCAGGGCTACGCGCCGGACGTGCGGGTATGCTCTGGAAGGCAGAGAAGATCGGATCGAAATGGCAGATATCATCCTGGTCGTAGTGGAGCAACGCGAAGGCAAGCTGAACCGTGTTTCCTGGGAGACCATCACCGGGGCGCAGGCGATCGCCGCTGAAACTGGTTGGACTCTGGAAGCGGCCGTGGTTGGCAGCGGCGTGGGCGACATCGCCAAAGAAGTCGCCGGGAAAAAAGTGTCGAAGGTGTACGCCCTCGAGTCGGCCAAGCTGGAGCCTTACACCCCCGATGGCTTCATGGCCGCGCTGAAACCGTTCATCGAGCAGAAGCAGCCCAAGCTGGTGCTGATGCCCCACACCTACCAGGTGCGCGACTTCGCTCCCAAGCTGGCCGCTGGGTTGGACCGTGCGCTCATCAGCGATGCCGTCGGCTACAAGTACGAGGGCGGCAACCTGCGGTTCACTCGCCAGATGTTCCAGGGCAAGTTCGCCGCTGACGTCTCCTTCGTCGGAGGGCCGCCGTATTTTGCGACCTTCCAGAACGGCGCGTTCCGTGGCGATCAGGTCGTACAAGGCGACGCTGCGGCGCCAGTCGAAACAGTCAATGTCGACGTGGCCGAGGGTCTCGTTCGTAACCGGCCCGAGGCTCCTTTTGTCGAGGCCAAGCAGGCAGTAGACCTTACCCAGGCGGAGATCATTGTCGCGGTCGGCCGTGGTATCAAGGAGCAGAAAAACATCGAAATCGCGAAGCAGTTGGCCGAGGCCTTGGGTGGCGAGATCGCGGCGTCGCGTCCCATTTGCGATGCCGGCTGGCTGCCCATGGACCGTCAGGTCGGATCTTCGGGACAGACGGTCGCCCCCAAGCTGTATCTCGCGCTGGGAATCAGCGGGGCGATTCAGCACGTAGTGGGGATGAAAGGCGCGCGCACCATCATCGCGATCAACAAAGACGCGGAAGCGCCGATCTTTGAAATTGCGGATGTCGCCGTGGTCGGCAATCTGTTCGATATAGTTCCGCCGCTGATTGAAGAAGTAAAAAAAGCCAAAGGCGCCTAACACGCGGCAGATTCTTGACAGTCAGAGAGCGGCGCAGGAACTTGCGCCTTTCTTTTTGCGTATCTTAAGTTGCTGTTATCGCCTCCTGAGACCTGCCATGCGAGGCTGTAACAATGTCACAGTTGTGTCACCGAGGGTGACGATAGAATGCTAAGTCCCTTTTCCGGGAAGGCCTAATGATCGTTTTTCGTAAACCGCTTGCGGGTGTCGAACGCCCGGCAATGGAAGCCGATGTCGTCATCGTAGGGGGAGGCCCCGCCGGTATGGCCTGCGCTCTGCGCCTCTCGCAGCTCGTAGACGACCACAATGCCAAGCACCCCGACGCGCAGCTTACCAAGGAGAATATTTACGTCCTGGAGAAAGCGAGGGAGGTTGGAGCCCACTGTCTGTCGGGCGCGCTGCTCGATCCGCGTTCCATGCGCGAGCTGCTGCCCGGCTTCGAAAGGGAAGCGCCACTTGATGCCGCCGTAGTGAAAGAGGCGGTCTACTTCCTGAGCCGGACGGGCAAGTTCAAGTTCCCCGTCACGCCTCCACCGATGCGCGATCATGGAAACTACGTTATTTCCATCAACAAATTCGTTAAGTGGCTGGGCGGCAAAGTGGAAGAGGCGGGGATCACGGTCTTCACCGGTTTTGCCGGTTCCGAGCTACTTTTCGAAAGCGGGCGCGTAGTCGGAGTGCGCACCGACGACAAAGGCGTGGACAAAAACGGCGAGCGGAAGTCCAACTTCGAGCCTGGCTACGACTTGAAAGCCAAGCTTGTGATTCTCGCCGAAGGCACGCGCGGCTCGCTGACCAAGCAACTCATCGGACGCTTCCAGCTCGATCGGGAGCGCAATCCACAAACCTACGGGGTCGGCGTCAAGGAACTCTGGGAACTGCCCGCCGGGCGCGTCGCGCCGGGTGAAGTTATCTACACCATGGGCTACCCGCTTACCTTCCACGAGTACGGAGGCGCATGGATTTATGGCGCCAAAGACAATCTCGTCTCCCTCGGTTTCGTCACCGGACTCGACTATAGCGATCCGCGGCTTGATCCTCATCGCGTCCTTCAGGAGTTCAAGAAGCATCCGTTCATCGCCAAACTTCTGGAAGGCGGCAAGATGGTGCGCTACGGCGCCAAGTCGCTGCCCTATGGCGGCTGGTGGTGCATTCCGCCGCTGGCCGGCGATGGTTGGATGGTCCTGGGCGACTCTGCCGGCTTCTTGAATTCACAGCGGCTGAAAGGAATTCATCTCGCCATTAAGAGCGGGATGCTGGCTGCCGAGACTGCCTTCGACGCCATGGTCAAGAACGATTTCTCGCTCGAGATGTTGGAAACCTTCCAGGATCGCGTGGAGAAAAGCTGGATTAAGACCGAACTTTGGCCGGTGCGCAACTTCCACCAGGGTTTCGAGAGCGGGTTCGTCTCGGGCGTGTTCCACGCGGGCATTCAGCAGGTCACGGGTGGCCGTGGCTTGCACGCGCACTATCCCAACGAGGCGGGACATCGCCGCATGGAACAGTTGAAGCGCCTTCCAGTGGACGGCGGCCCAGAGGCGGGTATCATCGGCCCTGCCAAGGGTGACGGCAAGCTTACCTTCGACAAGCTGACCGACGTGTATTACTCCGGCACGAAGCATGAAGAAGACCAGCCGGCGCACCTTGTGATCCACGACACCAACATCTGCAACGAGCGCTGCGTGAAAGAGTACGGCAACCCCTGCAAGAACTTTTGCCCGGCCAACGTTTACGAGATGGTCGAAGCCACGGACACGCCCAGCGGATTGCAAATCCATCTGAACGCTTCGAACTGCGTGCACTGCAAGACCTGCGACATCATGGACCCGTACGAGATCATCACCTGGGTGCCGCCGGAAGGCGGCGGTGGGCCGAACTACGAAGGTATGTAACCAAGGCCGCTGTTCGCTTTTCGCTGGTGGTTTCTGAAAGCGCACGGCATAGCAGGCCGCTGACAAAAGCGACGTTCGGGTAGTGCGGACCTTTAGGTCCGCGTCCAAGCGCCTGTTTTATGGCTTAAGTCGGCTTCAGCCGACGACAGGCTCGCCTCTCGGAATTTTTCATCAACCTCCTTGGCCATGGAAACTCGGGTTCGCGATCCGGCAGGTGTTGTCTCACATTCAAATGCCGGGTTTCCGTACAATGGTAGAGATCCCATGTTTGAACGTCTTGACCAAACTGAACTGAAATACGAAGAGCTCAATAAAGCCCTGTCTTCGCCGGATATCGTCTCCGACTCGGCGCGTTTCCAGAAGACCGCCAAAGCCCACAGCGAACTGGCGCCTATCGTGGAGAAGTATCGCGAGTACAAAGACCTAACCCGAGGCATTCAGGAGAGCAAGGCCATGCTAGCCGACGAGAGCGATCCCGAGATGCTCGCCTACGCGCAGGATGAGCTGACGCAACTCGAAGAACGGGCTCTCCAGGTGGAGGCAGATCTGAAGGTGCTGCTATTGCCCAAGGACCCGAATGACGAGAAGAACGTGATCCTCGAAATCCGTGCCGGTACCGGCGGCGACGAGGCTACTTTGTTCGCGGCCGAGATCTTCCGCATGTACACGCGCTACGCCGAAAGCCAGCGCTGGAAAGTGGAAGTGCTTTCGACCTCGGAGTCTGGCGTCGGTGGGCTGAAGGAAGTGATTGCCATTATCGAAGGCCAGGGCGTTTACTCGCGCATGAAATATGAGAGTGGTGTGCATCGCGTGCAACGGGTTCCGCAGACCGAAACTCAGGGTCGCGTACACACTTCCGCGGTGACCGTCGCAGTGCTGCCCGAAGCCGAAGACGTGGACATCAAGATCGAAGCCAAGGATATTCGCATTGACACCTTCTGCTCTTCCGGTCCCGGCGGTCAATCGGTGAACACCACCTACTCGGCGGTCCGCATCACTCACCTGCCGACCAATACGGTCGTGAGCTGCCAGGACGAGAAGTCGCAAATCAAGAATCGCGAGAAAGGAATGCGCGTGCTGCGCGCCCGCCTGTACGAAATGGAGCAGCAGAAGCAGCAGGACGCGCTGGCCAAGGAGCGCAGGGCGATGGTGGGCAGTGGCGATCGCAGCGAGAAGATCCGCACCTACAACTTCCCGCAGAACCGCGTTACCGATCATCGCATTGGCTTCACCGCGCACCAGTTGCCGGAGTTCATGGACGGCCGCATCCAGCCCATGATCGACGCGCTGATCACGCACTTCCAGGCCGAGAAAATGAAGCAGGAGATGGAGGTCACGGCCTGATCCCGTGCAATTAAAGCAAATGCTCGCGTCCGCGGTGGAACGTCTCGACGCTGCCGACGTGGGCTCCCCCCGCATGAATGCCGAGATGCTGCTCATGTTCGTACTCGGCGCCGATCGTGCCTACCTGTACGCGCACCCCGAGCGCGAACTCACTGCGGAAGAAGCGGCGCGATACGAAGAAGTGCTGGCCCAGCGCGCGACCGGCATGCCATCGCAGTACATCACCGGGCACCAGGAATTCTGGGGCTTGGATTTCGTGGTCTCGCGGGCGGTGCTGATTCCGCGGCCCGAGACCGAGCATCTGGTTGAGGCTGTGCTGGAGCTGGCGCGCGGAATCGAACGTCCGAAGCTGGTGGATGTGGGCACAGGTTCAGGATGCGTCGCGCTGGCACTCGCGCACGAGTTGCCGGACGCCGAAGTCCATGCCGTCGATCTCTCGGCCGAAGCTCTGGAAATAGCGCGCGCCAATGCCGTCCGGCTGCAACTTGAGAAGCGGGTGCGGTTCCTGCAATGCAATGTCCTCGATCCGGTGTTCGACAAAAGCGTTTCTGTCATCCCGAGCGAGGACTTCAGTCCGAGCCGAGGGATCTACTTTGCCAAATTTCGCGATTTTGATTTCGTCGTCAGCAATCCGCCGTACGTCGCTTTAAGCGAAGCCGACAAGGTGCAGAAGTCGGTGCAGGAGTTCGAGCCGACGATGGCTGTCTTCGCCGGCTTGCATGGCACCGATGTGATTGGCCCGCTGACTGAGCAGGCGCACCGCGCGCTGAAACCTGGCGGCTGGTTAGCGCTGGAGATCGGCTACTCAATGCGAGACGACGTCGTCAACCTGCTGAGTCCCACAATGTGGGATGACGTCCGTGTCATGCCTGACCTGCAAGGGATTCCGCGGGTGGTGGCGGCGAAGAAGAAGGCTATCTCGCCCAGTCATGGCAGCGCAGTCCTCTGACTCGGCGAAATTTAGAGAGGTTCGATGTCACGACAATCAAATCGTTGCGCAAGCACTGGGCTGCGATCAGAGTATCGTACGAGCCAATCGTTTTGCCAGTTCGCTCCAGTTCTGCCCGAATCTCGCCGGCCACTTGCGCATCTTCTCCATCAAATCGCAAGACGCTCACCGGACCATGCAGAAATCTCCGCAAGGCCTCAGCATTTTCAACCGGGCGCGAGCTCTTGTGTACTCCGTACCATAGTTCGTGAAGGACCACTGACGAAATCCAAATCATAGCGCGGCCAGTGATGGCCTCTCGAAAACGCTGCTTGACCGGAATTGATCTGTCACGCAGCAGCGCGATGCAAATGCTGCTATCGAGCAGATAGTTCATTCAAACAACTTCCGTTTCGGTGCCTTAGGCTGTTTACGACCGCCCGCCATGAAGTCCTCGGACAGAGGATGCCGGTCCATTTCCGCAAACCATTCCTCAACGTTGGTGATGACTGGCTCCAAAACTACCGTCTCTCCCACCTTCCGAATCCGCACACGATCGCCTTTGAACCGCATCTCCTTGGGCAGACGTACGGCCTGGCTGTTTCCGTTACGAAACAGCTTAGCGATTTTGGTCATGGACCTGTTCTCCAATCGCAGTATATATTATCAGTCTATACTACGCCAAGGGTTCCAACCCTATATCCAGTCGGCGAGCGAAGCCTTCAATGCCGGAAGTGTCTTATTCCGGTGAGCACCATCGCCAGGCCCAACCTGTTCGCCGCATCAATTACTTCCTTATCCCGCACTGAGCCACCGGGCTGAATGATGGCCGTCGCGCCCGCCTTGGCAATCTCCTCGACGCCATCGGGGAACGGGAAGAACGCGTCCGATGCGGCAACCGATCCCTTGATGCCGAGTACCGACTTCATGGCGCCGATCTTTGCCGAGTCCACGCGGCTCATCTGGCCCGCGCCGACGCCGGTGGTCTGGCCGTTGCGCGCATAGAGGATCGCGTTGGACTTCACGTGCTTGCAGACCTTCCACGCAAATAGCAGGTCGCGCATCTCCGGTTCCGTGGGTTTGCGTTCGCTCACCACTTTGAGGTCCGCTTCGGTCAACGGGCGCACGTCGTTGTCTTGTAGCAGGACGCCGCCAGAAACGTTCTTGAGCACCCACTTCTGCTCCATGGGAACCACCTCGACCAGGCGCAGATTCTTCTTCGCGGCGAAGATCTCGCGCGCGCCAGGATCGAACCGTTCAGCCGCAATCGCCTCCACAAATAGCTTCGCCATCTCACTTGCCGTCTCGCGATCGACCGGTCGGTTCACGCCAATCACCCCGCCAAAAGCGGATATCGGGTCGCACTCCAACGCGCGCTTGTAAGCCTCCGCCAGCGTGGCGCCCACCGCGGTCCCGCAGGGATTGGTGTGCTTAATGATGGCGCATACCGGCCCATCGAATTCCTGCGCCAGGTCCCACGCTGCCTGCAAGTCAACAATGTTGTTGTAGCTGAGTTCCTTGCCCTGCAACGGCTTGCCATTGGCAATGCCCTTGCCCGAGCCGTCGGAGTACAGCGCTGCCTTCTGATGCGGGTTTTCGCCGTAGCGCAGATCGAAGGCTTTGTGGAGGCTGAGTCGCAGAGTTTCGGGAAAGCCGCCGTCCTTACCGAGTTCAAACTTTTCGCCATCGGTCTCGGGAGCGCCAATGCGCTCGAGGGTTGACGCGATCGCGGAGTCGTAGGCCGCAGTCGTGGCAAATGCTTTTTGGGCCAGGCGCCACTTCGTTTTCAGCGAGAGCGATCCCTCACTGCTCTCCATTTCTTGCGCAATCGCTTCGTAGTCAACCGGCGAGGTGACGATGGCGACGTCCTGGAAATTCTTGGCTGCCGACCGCACCATCGACGGGCCCCCGATGTCGATGTTTTCGATAACGTCCTCGAACTCGACCCCCGGTTTCGCGGCAGTCTTCTCGAACGCGTAGAGATTCACCACCACCATGTCGATGGGTTGAATGCCGTGCTGGTTCACTGCCGCGACGTGCTTTTCATTCTTGCGGACGTGGAGAATGCCGCCGTGCACCTTGGGATGAAGCGTCTTGACGCGGCCATCGAGCATTTCCGGGAAGCCGGTAAGCTCCGAAATGTCCTTCACTGCGATACCGGAATCTCGCAGCAGCTTGGCCGTACCTCCGGTTGAAATCAGTTCGACGCGCATCGCTGAGAGTTTGCGCGCAAACTCGACCAGTCCTGTCTTGTCAGTCACGCTCAGAATTGCTCGCTGAATTCTCGCCATGAATGCCTCTCGGGGGCGGTCCGCCAAAACAGCCAGTGCGGAACCCCGTTAAAGAATATGAATTGGTGCTTTACTGCGCGGCGGTTCTACTCGCCGCCGGGACGAAGCGTAGTTTCCCGGCTCACGCGGAAAGCGGAATATTCCGCACACTACTTTTCCGATTCTCGTGGCGGGACATTGCATCTTCCAGAGTAGCGCAACCCCAAGCTAATCGCGATTACGTCAAGGACAGAAAAATGCCGCTGTAGGGGGCGGAAGTGCTACTTGCCGGTGCTGGCCGCCATCTTCTTGACCATGGCGATTACCAGCTTGCGATCGCTGTCGTTCAAGTTGGGCGAGTAGCGGCGAATCTGCGTCAGGAAACGCACTTCGTCCTCCGCCAATTTGGGTACGTTCTTGTTGCCGTTGTCACTGGTCCCTCCGCTGAAGAACTGCGCCAGCGGGATTTCCATCGCCGTCGCAATTTTAGCCAGCGTATCCAGCGAGGGAATGGTGTGTCCGTTCTCGACCCGTGACAGATAGCAGCGCAACAAGCCGGTACGCTTTTCGATGTCGCCCTGAGACATGCTCTTCTGCAGCCGGAAATTGCGGATTGTTTCGCCGATGTTCATGAGGGATTCGTGTCCTGGAAGGAAGCGGCCATGGTATTAACTGCATGGTAACCACATGACAGTGGGCTGGCAAGTGAAATATTGCGTACGGGCACGATTATGCTCGATTTTCCCCGCAGCGATCGCTTTAACAATCTCGCTCACCGCACACCCGGAGAAATTATTGTAGCTACGGTTCACCCCATCAGAATGCCGCCGTTGACTTTCAGCACCTCGCCGGTAATGTAGCCGGCTTCTTCCGACGCCAGGAATTTCACCGCGTGGGCTACATCGAGATCGGTTCCACCATGGCCCAGCGGAATGTTCTTCAGGATGTTCTCTTTCAGTTCGGGGGAAAGTGAGGTGGTCATGGCCGTCTCGATGAATCCCGGCGCAACGGCATTGACGGTGATGTTGCGCGAACCCACCTCGCGCGCTGCCGCCATCGTCAAGCCAATCAATCCCGCCTTCGAGGAGGAGTAGTTGGCCTGCCCCACCTGGCCAATTTGGCCGAAGATGCTGGTGATGTTGATGATTCGCCCCCAGCGCTGCTTCAGCATGGAGCCGATCACCGCCTGGATCAGCAGAAACGGTGCGGTGAGGTTGGTGTTGATGACGTCGTCCCAGTCGGCGCGCTTCATGCGCATGATCAACTGATCGCGCGTGACCCCGGCGTTGTTCACCAGAATGTCGATCTTGCCGAAGCGCGCAATAGCGGCCTTCACTCCAGCCTTGATCTCCTCTTCCTTGACGACATCCATCTTGAAGACCGCAGCCTCGCCGCCTTTGCCACCGATCTCCTGGGCCAGTTGCTCCAGCTTTTCCTGATTGCGCGCACACAGCGCGACCTTGGCGCCCGCCTCCGCAAGAACCAGCGCGCAGGCGCGTCCGATTCCCTGCGATGCTCCGGTGACGAGCGCGACCCGGCCTTCCACTCCTGCCATGAAGCCTCCCTGTTAAGGCAAAGCAGGATTATAACCAGCACGGCCGAACGCCAGAGGAATTCGCCCTTCCGTCCGCAGAAAGTTGGGGAGGAGTTTCTTCGCGGAATGTCGTGGAATAGATAAGGGACACCCGCATGTTTAGAGTTGTCATCACGAACGGCCTTTAGGCCGTGAGGGATCTGCTGTTTTCCCCAGCCGTCGTTCAATCCGCAAACAACAGCAGATTCCTCGCTTCGCTCGTAATGACAATTCGACAAATGAAACGAATTCCATTACCGCAGCCGCTCGGGCGCCCAGAACAGGACCTTCAGCTCACGTGCGAAACAAACCAGCTCCGGCTGCGGGGGAAGCTGGACGCCCGCCGGCTGGGCCATGGTGTTCAGCTCCACTTCGAATGTAGCTTGCTGCAAGTCCCACGGCAGATGGTGAATTTCACCCCGGTAGAGCCTTTTGCGACTGAAGGCATAAAGGCAATAACGCTCGGTGAGGAAGTGCTCAATCGAGCCTGGCCGCGCGTGAAATCTGCCTGACGCGGGGCCGTAGGAGCAGCGAAGTTCGGCGGGCTTGGGTCCGTGCTGCCGCTTCGAAACGTATTCGAGCTTCGGGCCGCCTTGCCCTTTCACCTTCATGGACGCTTGCCAATAAGGCAGACGGTAGAAGACGCGTGCACCCCAGACCGCAGACAAATTGCTGGCATCGAGGCTGAAGAAATACACGCCCGGCTTGCCGTCGTAGGTGACGTAGGTCCGCACGTTGATCTCGGAAAAATGCGAGAGCCACGGCAGCGATGGGACTCCCGGCGGGCGCAGATGATTGATCCAGAAGGGCGTGACCGTGACCCACGCGCGTTGCTTGTAGGTGTCGAGGGTTAGCACGTCCGGCACCAGCGGGCGGATCGCTTCCGGCGCCACTGCATAATGCAGAAAGAGCAAGTCATTCCAGCGCTGCGTCATGATCCACGGCGCCATGGGTGCGGGCCAGGGGCGATGCGCGGTGGCAAAGAGAATGGAATCGGCGCCCACCCACTGCGTCCGGCTCTCTTCCTGCCTGGAGAGGCTGTCGGTTGTGGACGAAGGAGTTCGCAAGCGAGTGGCTACGGCTGGCCGGCCAGGCCGCGGTCCAGGGCGAGTGACGCATTAAGCGGCTGCGCCTGATACTGCCGGTGGAAGACGTCAACTACCGCCCGGCCCACAAACCGCGCCCACGCTGTGCTATGCAGATGCACTGGCAGGGTGAAGTGGTCCACATCCGCATAATCCTGCACGAATTCAATCTTGCGAATGAAGAATGACGGGGACTTGACGACAGTTCCCTCCGAGCGCACCAGGCTTCCGGTGGAAGCGTCCAGGTAAATGCGCCCTTTGAACAGTCCCGGCCGCTTGTGGCGAGGCTTCACCTGGAAAACATGGACCGCACGCCCGTCCAGGTCTTGATCTCCTTTGTAGGAAAACTTGTAGTTCGTTGCGGTGAGGGCCTCCTGCTCCGGATCGCCCTTGGTCACATAGTCCACTTCCGATTGCAAGAGCCGGACAATCACGTTGCTCTTGACGAACGCATCGCCGGTGAAACTGAGCGGTTTGAAGCTAAGTGAGCGCGGCGCTACAAAAGAACGTTGCAACTCGAAAGCTCCTCGCTGCGAGGTGTCCAACAGTTCCGCCATCACCAGGGTCTCGTCGGTATACGAACGCAGACCGGCGTTCTGTTGCTCGTCCCGGCTTTGAAGCGCGTGTAGCGCAAGCTCCGGCGCCATGATCGGCATCTGGACATGCGGAATGGACAGCTCGTTGACGCTGGCTGTGGGGAACAGAGCTTCCTCGCTCGTAGCAACCACGTCCGAGCGCATAGCGGACGGTCTGAATTGCGACGCTTGACCGAACCCTGGAACCGGAAGACCCGCTAGAAGAATTATTGCCAGATACTTACTGGTGACTCGCAACATTGTCCTTTGCTATTAAGAAATGCGAAAAGAGGATTGTCCATTGTACCTATCGGCATGCCCTCGCGGAAACTGCAGGTGGGTCGCCGAGGATTTATTCTGCGATTCCCACATGCGGAACGGTTGCCCATAGATTCCTTACCGCATATGATTCACGGCAATGTCATTAAGTTCCAAACCCAACGACGATACTAGCCAGGTCCCCCCCCACCACGAGCCCAGCACTGAGGTCTATGCGGTTCACGGGGCCGACCCGGAAGTGCTGGCTTATGGCATGGCAAAGTACTCGCGCTCAGCACTTTCCATGCGGGAGTCGCTGGCCGAACTGAATGAGCAGAAAGCCGAAAAGTTCCTCAACACCTTTTATTTTCAGTACGGTCATCGCAGCATCGCGGATTTAGCGCACCTGGCTTTCGCCGTCGAGCGATTGTCGATTCTGGCCGCGACCGTAGCCCTCGACGAACCACGCTGGGACGGACAGGAACGCTCCACCCGCTATCAGGACTTCCAGAAAAGCGGCTACTTTGTTCCCGATTTTGCGGAGGAGGCCGGCGCACGCGCCCTCTACCGCGAGACCGTTGACCTGCTCTTCGCCGAGTATCGTCACTTCTCCAACGAGATGTTCCGCTATCTGCGGGACCGCACACCCAAGCCGGTTGAGATGAAGCAGGATGCTTACGAGCGCACTCTGCGCGCCCGTGCGTTCGACATTTCGCGATACCTGCTGCCGCTGGCGACGAACACCTCGCTAGGCCAGATCGTCAGTGCGCGCACCTTGGAGACGCAGGTGTCGCGATTGTTGTCAGACACGCACGCGGAGGTCCGGCGACTGGGCGAGCTGCTGAAGCAGGCTGCCCGCGATGCTTCTTACAACGTGAGCCACGCCAGCGCGCGTGAACTGGTACAGGAGATCCAGCGCGAGTGTCCGGCGGTTGCCGAGCGCGCCAACGAGTTTCTTCTGCGCGATGTCCGGGTCGCGCCAACGTTGATGAAGTATGCCGAACCGAGCTCTTACGAGATCGAAACTCGCCGGGACTTGACGGCGGCGGCGAAGGAGTTGCTCGCAGCGATTGGCATCCAGCCCGCGCCTCTGGTTGATCTGCTGGACAGCGATCCGCTGGAGATCGAGCTTGCCACGACGTTGCTCTACCAATACTCGCATCATTCGTATCGGCAGATTCGCGAGGTTGTAGAGGCTCTTCCGGAATCGCAGCGCCGCGAGGTGATCGATCTCGGCCTTCGCCATCGCGGCCGTCACGACGAGGTTTCGCGCGCCTACTGTGCGGGTCAGCAATTCCGCTTCGACATTCTGATGGACATCGGCGGCTTCCGCGACATGCATCGCCATCGCCGCTGCGTGCAGATTGTGCAAGGCTATACGGCTGCGCATGGCTACGACGCGCCACCGGAGATCGAGTCGGCTGGCCTGGCTGTCCGCTACGATTCCGTGATGGCGCGCGCGCGTGATGCCGTTGCCCAACTTGCGGCGCGCAGTTCGGATGAAGCGGTGGGGCAGTCGCAATACGTCATCCCGCTGGCTTTTCGCAAGCGCACGTTGTTCAAGATGGACTTGTCAGAGGCGATCTACATCAGCGAGCTTCGCACCGGCGCAGCCGGCCACTTCTCGTACAGAAATGTCGCTTATGCGATGTATGAGGCGGTGGCGAAGCGTTATCCCGCACTGGCCAAATACTTCCGCGTCACCGACGTCCGCGAGCCCGTGGATCTACTGAAACGTTGACATTGCAATGCCGTCGTTCGCGATATCCCGGCAACAAAGCACGGGCCGCAGCGCGAAGAGGCGCTCAACCAGATTACTTCCGTGTAGCCCGTAATCCGGAGTAATCCACCGGTTGTGTGAGCATCCGCGCAGATCACTTCCTCTATGCCGACTTTCCGGTACCTCATCTACCGCCTCGTTAATTGAGGGTAAGGTAGTTGTGCTCAAAGAGAACCAGGACTCTGCGTGACTTCGATCATTTCGCCGCTGGGGACCACCATTTCAGCAGGACATTACGTGTCACATATTCAAAAACGTGAAGATGAATAGGCAGGTCCGCCCTTATCAAACTCGCCCCCTTCTCACGATGTGCCTGAACAGTCGGAAACTCCCCACATACACCCAGGTGGTCAGGTCGCTTAATTGGCGGTGAACACATCAGCGCTGGGAAAGGAATTCCTTCATGAAGAGCCTTTGATCGGTACCCATAAATTTTCCTTAGCGCTTCTGTCCAGTTTTCATTATCCCAAGGAAATTGGAATTTCTCGGGTGGTCTTTGAGGGGGTGGGTCTGGGCGAAATTCTTGCACAAAACTGACGAACTTCTTTGTGTTGCCTAAACTGTCAGCTACACCTTCAGCGACCTTCTTCAGAATCGAGTCATCTGAAAGGCTAGATAAATATTTGTGGAGTTCAGGCTTACTCTCCTTGAGACGCTCAACAGGGTCTCCCTTTGCTCGCTGCCATTCATTGGCTGCCGTTTCTAATGCGGAAACCATGAGCAGCCATGTCATCGATGGCTCGGATTCGGCAACCCAGAGGGCCTGTTGATACATTCGAGCGGATCGGACAACAGCAACTGCCTTTTTTTGTGATACATCCTTAAGCGCTTCAATTCTTTGGAGATCCTGGAGGTTATGTTGTTCAGATGCAGTCGAGGGAATTACGTAGTTTCTTGGCGTACGAAAAAACGGCTTGTCTCGGCTCCCACGCTCTGTGGGCCTCCCGAGGGGGTCTCCATGGACTTCAAACTCACGGCTAACAGAACCAGCGCTTAGGCGTATCCCAAAGATAAGAGACGCAAGCGCAGCAAGCTCATCCTGCGGATAGCCACCGTGATATATCTCTGTGTGCGATTCGTCGTATGTGCGTGGTTCGGAATGGGCTTCATAATCGCAGGCAGCGTATCGCAAAACAATCGCGGCCCGAACTATGTCGTCTCGGTAATCCTCAGTATTCAAGAACGCATATGGGCCAAAATTTGCCTCCTCGATTACGAGGGCATCTGTGAAAAGCGGGAACTCCAAAACAGAGATGGTTACAGGCACATCTAGGTCGCCGGGTTTGAATGCCTTGAGGTTTGCTATGGATGTGGGCCATCGGGCCGGAGAAGTATTGTTCGTTGCCAAAGTCCAGCTCCTCTATTCATTGAGAAGAATAGCAGTCAAATAGATAATGAAAAACGCCCTCATGGTCATCAACCCCGAATGGTCGGCATTGCGGACGTAATCTTGAAATTCGGTCCTTCCGAGCGGATGGGCAGAATTGCCGCATGCCGAAGCCACAGATGGCATTCTCGGGGACTTTCATTTCTGCGTTGCTTCAAGTTGATCGGCTGCCTCCAACAGGCTACCCTGCCCGGGAATTGTTACAAAAGTACCGTTACCTATCCTGTACCTTCGTAATCTTGACAACCCGTGCCACGGGGCTACGCTTGATTAGGGCGAATTGTGCCCGCGCCCGTCTGACGACGCGGTGGAGCGTTCTTTGACAAGCCGGAAATCAATAGTCAGTTGCCGGTAGTCAGTTGCCAGTTTGCGAAATTACGGCGATTCCGTGATGTTGAGAGTTGGAGACGCGGATCAAAACGCCTTGCTTCTCGGCCCGTTCGGAGGGATGCCGAGCGTTACTATTTTACAAGGTAGTTCACTTGACCAAGGGAAAATGTTATGATGGCGGTGCTCAGTGAGGCCGCCAGATGCTCGCACCTTCCGGCGGCTGATGGAAAGGCGTAAACGTATGACCGTTTGCATTGCCGCGATCTGTCAGCAGGACAAAGACAACGATGAGCCGCGAATCGTTGTTGGATACGACTGGAAATCAGAAACAGAATTGGGGGGGTCGGAAACTGCAGATAAACTCCGAACACTGCCGAAGGGTTGGGTTGCACTGATGGCAGACAGTCTCTCGCATTGCGAGGAACTGGTAGCACAATACGAAACCCATCTGCGAACGCTAGGGCCAGTTGACGATGACCGCCACTTATTTGAGGAAATGAAGAAACCAGCCCACAAGCAGAAAGAAGTTCTGGCGAACGACTACCTCAGACAGATGCTTGGTATCAGCTATGCCGACTTGGTTTTTCCAGACAAGAAATACCCAGAAGAAATCGTCACGAAACGGCTAGAGGAAGTAGCGAACATAAGGCTGCGAGCCGCTTTGATATTGGCTGGATTCATTGAAACCGGGCAGTCGAACGAGGAACGAGAAAACAACCCATATCTGTTTGTGGTAGACGACCAAAGTGACCACGAAAATGTCGTTCAGGTAGGGGAAAACTTCGCCGCGATTGGCACTGGCTCATATGTGGCTATTCCCGTACTTCATCAGCGCGAACACGACTCGGAAAAGTCTTTGATTGAAACCGTCTACAGCGTTTATGAGGCAAAGCGGCTTTCTCAAGTAGTCCCCGGCGTGGGCGAGGCAACCGAAATCGACATTCTTTTTCCTGATGGCAAGCTGATGACATGGACGGATTCCCTATGGGAGAGATGTGAATGGTTGTTCGATAGGCTAGGGCCTAAATTGAGGATATCTGAGAAGAAGGCAACGGATTATTTTTCGTTCCAAAATGACTACTTGGAACCGTTCAGTGAGGCTGACAAACCGAAGAACACTAAACTCTAAGCGGCTGTCAGCTTCTCGAAAGTCAAAGGGTCAGCAGTAACCATATGGCGCAAAGTATCGAGGAACAAATCGGGACGACCACGGCGGTCAAAGCGGAACGTCATCTCGTCCAAGTAGGCTTGCAAATGCTTCGCGCTAATCTTGTGCCACGTTCCCATGATGCCGCGTTTGAGCAAAGAAAAGGCGGACTCCACGGAATTAGAATGGATGTCTGTTCCCAAGCGAACGTACTCTTTGGCGCTATGGTTAACCGTTTCATGCCGAGCGTTACCAACCGCTTTGCGATAAGCGGGCAATTCATCGGTAACGATTACGTCAACATCTTCCGAGATGTTTTCTTGGATGTACCGCGCCAAGGTTCCAGTCTTGGCATCCTCAGCGTGGAAGAACCGCAATGCACCATTCCGCTGACGAATACCAATTACGACTTCCTTGTTTGTGGTAGCCCTACCGCGTCCGGGATTGCGCTGCTTTCCGCCTACATAGGTTTCGTCCATCTCGACTGTACCGTCCAGCATGGGCCGCTCTGCTGTCGCCATACCAGCACGAATGCGATGGAACAGATACCACGCAGTTTTATAGGAACCCTTGTGCTCGCCCCAGATAGTGCGCCGCAGTTGGTGAGCACTCATGCCCTTCTTGGCTTCGCACAGCAGAAGCGTGGCAATGAACCATATCGGCAAGGGAAGATGGGAGTCGTGGAAAATCGTTCCGCTGGTCACCGTAAACTGGTATTCACAGCCAACGCATTCAAAGCGGGAGTAATCTTTCAGGCGCGAGACGCGAGTATCTTTGCAGCGCGGGCACATCACGCCTTCTGGCCAACGCAACCGCTCCAACAGTTCGCGGCATTGCGCATCGGTAGAGAACATTTCATTCACGTCAAGGAGAGTCATGGCAGCACCTCGTAAACTGAAGTCTCCGTTGCAGCGCATCCCAACTCGAAAGCTGGCTTCAGGGATAAAGAAGCAGTTGCGGGGTATGCTGGAATCCGGAGAGATCCGAAAGTACTTAAAACCGAAGAAAGGAAAAGAGTAACGGCGACCATGAACACATACTATCGAATCGGTTACCCTTTGTCAAGTGAATAATCTTGCTATTTTATGACTACCTCTTCCCAGTGGAGCCTCAAGAATGGGACGTATCTTGCGACGTAACTCCTTGCGAATTAATATTTTGACATCTAACTCCTTTGGATGGAATATTTTGCGAGGCGAAATTCTAACCGCCTCTTTATTTTCAAGATCTTGCGTAGTATGGGGGAGGGGGGGAGGTACCAGCCATTTGCATCGTTTTGTCCCCGAATGGTAAGGACAGAAGATCCAGGAAAGATTAGTTTTTGGTAAACAGCAGGTGGCAACCCGGAACTTGGCCACAGCGATCAGGACTTCCTGGCAATTCGCTTTTTATTCGCTTCTATTCGTGAACCGGATGTATAATTCACCGTCGGTACCCATGCGCCTCTCATCGCGAAACTCCTATTACTTCACGGCGCCTGCCTCACTGACCCATCGCACTTTATTTCAAGCGGCCCTCCCGGATCATTGCTGCGCCGGGACGGAGCAGCCAAGGAGCGGCATTCATGGCGGACGAAAGAACTGAAAAAGGCCGGGCCATCGACTTGGCCATGGCTCAAATCGAAAGGCAATTCGGCAAAGGCTCCATCATGAAGTTGGGGAGCAAGGGGGCGGTCGTCCCCATCTCCGTGATCTCCACGGGAGCGATCTCGTTTGACGCGGCGCTGGGCATCGGCGGCTTTCCGCGCGGACGCGTGGTCGAGATCTTCGGGCCGGAGTCGTCGGGCAAAACCACTATCGCCTTGCAGGTAATTGGCGAAGCGCAGAAGCAAGGTGGCATGGCCGCCTTCGTGGATGCCGAGCACGCGTTAGATCCCATCTACGCGGCCAAGTTGGGTGTCGACGTCGACAACCTGCTGGTCTCGCAACCCGATTACGGCGAGCAGGCGCTGGAGATCGCCGAGGCCCTGGTGCGCTCGGGCGCCATCGACGTGCTGGTGGTGGACTCGGTGGCTGCGCTGGTCCCCAAGGCGGAACTCGACGGCGAAATGGGCGACAGTCATGTTGGCCTCCAGGCCCGCCTGATGTCGCAGGCGTTGCGCAAACTTACCGCCATCGTCGCCAAGTCGCACACCTGCCTGGTATTCATCAACCAGATCCGCGAAAAGATTGGCGTGATGTTCGGCAACCCGGAAACCACAACCGGCGGGCGCGCGCTGAAGTTTTACTCTTCGGTGCGCATCGATATCCGCCGAATTGGCGCCATCAAGGATGGCGACCAGGTGGTGGGCTCGCGCACCCGGGTAAAAATCGTGAAGAACAAGACCGCCGCGCCGTTCCGCGAAGCCGAGTTCGACATGATGTATGGCGAAGGTATCTCGCGCGAAGGCGACTTGCTCGACTTGGCGGTCACTGGAAATCTGGTGGAGAAGTCGGGTTCGTGGTTCAGCTACAAGGGCGAACGCATCGGCCAGGGCCGGGAGAACGCCAAGCAGTTCCTGAAGGAAAACAAGGACATCGCCGCGAAGATCGAGACCGACGTACGCAAGTCGCTCGGCCTGATCTCGGTGGAGGACAAGGCGCAAGCCGCGGCGGCCAATGCAGAAGCCGCACCGCATGCGACTCCCAAACCTCCCGCCGGGCGCAAGTAAGCATCGTGCAACAGGAGCCTCTTCCCGAGGCTCCTCCGCGCACTCTCTTTCCCCGATTGCCTCTGGGCGCAACCCGGAATAAAATCATCCGGCATAAACTCCCGCCTTTCCGAGGTCTCTTGAAGGATATCGTCGCCATCTATCCCGGATCGTTCGACCCGGTTACGAACGGCCACTTGGACCTGATCCATCGTGGCAGCAAGCTCTTCGACCGGCTCATTGTGGCGATTGCCCGCAACCTCGACAAGGACGAAGCTCTGTTCGACATGGAAGAGCGCAAAGACATGCTGGAGGCGATGACCTCCGAGCTCGACAATGTGACCGTCGATATTTTTGAGGGCCTGCTGGTCGCCTACTGTATCCAGAAAAACGCCAACGCGGTGCTGCGGGGGATTCGCGCGGTGAGTGACTACGAGTTCGAGTTGCAGATGGCGCTGATGAACCGCAAGATGGAGCCGCGCGTCGAGACCGTATTCATGATGCCCGCCGAGAAATATTCCTACCTCAGCTCGCGCATCGTGCGTGAGATCGCCAAGTTCGGGGGTCCCTTGACTGGACTCGTGCCGGAGTTGGTCGAGGAACGAGTCCGCCACAAGGTTGCAGAAAAACATTCATTCGCGACGAGAACTCATCTTTTATGAAGGGCCAATCCATGACCGCTGCCGGAACCCAGCTCTCGTCGTTTCTGACCAACCGGATTCAACGCATCGAAGTGTCCGCCACCTTGGCCGTGGTCAGCGAGGCCGAGAAGTTGCGTGCCCAGGGCGTCGACCTGGTGGACTTCGGCGCCGGAGAACCGCACTTCGTCACGCCCGCACACATCAAAGAGGCGGCGATTGATGCGATCCATAAGAACTTCACCAAGTACACCGCCGTCGGCGGCACAACCGAGCTGCGCGACGCGATCGTGCAGCGCCATGCGGCCGATTTTGGCTCCGACTACAAGCGCGAAGATTGCATCGCCTCGGTCGGCGGCAAGCACGCGCTTTTCAACGCCATCCAGGTGCTGGTGGACCACGGCGATGAAGTCATTCTGCCGGTGCCGTACTGGGTTTCGTTCAAAGACATCGTCCGCTATGCGGGCGGCGAGCCGGTGTACATTGCCACGGATGAGAAGCACGACTTCGACCTCACAGCGGACATGGTCGAGCGCGCGATCACCCCGCGCACCAAGGTCATCGTCCTGAACTCTCCCGGCAACCCGTCAGGCGCGGTGATGAAGCCCGACCACATGACGTCGGTGCTGAAGCTGGCGCATGACCGCGGCATCTATGTTGTCTCCGACGAGTGCTATGTGTACTTGAACTTCACCGGACAATTGTTTTCGGCGGGTTGCGTTCACGAAGTGAAGGAGCGGCTCATCATCATCGGGTCTCTGTCGAAGACCTATGCCATGACCGGCTGGCGATTGGGTTATGCACTGGGGCCTGCGCCGCTCATCAGTGCGATGCAGAAGCTGCAAAGCCAGAGCACCTCGAATCCGACGTCGATCGTGCAGAAGGCTGCGGTTGCGGCTTTGACCGGCTCGCAGGAGTGCGTGCGAGAGATGCTCGCCGGCTACATCTCTCTTCGCGATAAGGTGGTCGATGGCCTGCGCGCAATTCCGGGCCTCACTTGCGCCTCGCCGAACGGGGCGTTCTACGCCTATCCCAACGTCAGCCATTATTTCGAGCGCGGCGGATTGAACTCCGCTTCCGACGTTGCGCGTAAACTCTTGCACGAAGCGCACGTGGTTGTGGTTCCGGGTGAAGGGTTCGGCACACAGGACCACATCCGGCTTTCGTATGCGGTTTCAGCCGAAAACCTGGAGCGCGGACTGGACCGCATGCGCAAATTCTTCGCCAACGTGTAAGCAGATGTCTGAACTTTACCCACTCCTATTAATGCCCATCTTCGACGAGCGGCCGTGGGGTGTCCGCGATCTTCGGCCGATTTACACAAAAATCGTGAAGGAACCGATCGGCGAGAGCTGGCTGACTTGGGAAGACAACCGGGTGGCCAATGGGCCGCTGGCGGGGCGCACACTTGGCGAACTCTCCAAGCAATACGGCCGCGATCTGGTCGGGCAGGCCGCGCGTTTCGACGATCGCTTTCCGCTGCTGGTGAAGTTTCTTTTTCCCGGCGACAAGCTGTCGGTGCAGGTCCATCCCGATGATGAGCAGGCGCACAAGATTGGCCAGCCGTGCGGAAAGACCGAATGCTGGTATGCGCTGCGCGCCCAGCCCGGCGCTCAAGTTGCACTGGGATTGAAGCCCGGAGTGACGCTGGAGCGATTCAAACAGGCGATTCAAGATACGCGCGCGGAAGAGTTGCTGAATTGGGTGGATGTTCACCAAGGGGACATGCTGTACGTCGCTGCGGGGACCGTTCATACCATCGGCGGCGGAATGGTCCTGGTGGAGACGCAGCAGACCTCCGATACCACTTATCGCCTGTACGATTACGGCCGCGGCCGTGAACTTCACATCGCTGAAGGATTGGCCGCGACGAAACTGCAGACGACGGCTGGCAAAGTGGTTCCTTCCACAGGCGACAACCCTAATGTTCTGGTGCGCTCGCCATTCTTTGAAGTCGAGAAGATCAAGCTACGCGAAGCGATGCACGCGGGGACCGCACCCGCTTCCCCCCACATCCTAGTCGCGGTGGACGGGGCAGGAGTCGTAGAATCGCAAGGGATGGAACCCATCAGCTTCGCTACCGGAGAAGCGGTGGTCATTCCAGCCAGGGTGCGAGAGTACACAGTCCGCCCGCAGTGGGAGCTTGAAATCCTGCGTATGTCTCTGCCCACCGAAGCACCGGCGGAGCCGGAAACCGTGCTTGTGCAATCGCTCAGCGCGCCATAATACACTTGCAAGAGCGCTCGCCTCGATGGGCGCAAGGAATCGAACTTGGTCGCCACTTCAGGTAAGTTTTCGTTTTATCCCGTCATTCTCGCCGGTGGACGCGGCACCCGCTTCTGGCCTTTGAGCCGCAAGCGGATGGCCAAGCAACTGTTGCCGCTGAACAGCAAGAAAAGCATGATCCAGGAGACTGTCGAACGGCTATCTCCGCTGGCGAAGGCGAAACAATTCTGGATCATCACCAACGAAGACTTGCGCCCCGCGATCCTCCGCCAGCTCAAGGGTCTTCCAAAGAAACACATCGTCGCCGAACCTGCCGGACGAAACACGGCTCCAGCAATCGGCCTGGCTGCCTTTCTGTTGGAGAGGAGCGACCCCACCGCAGTGATCGGAATGTTTCCCTCCGATCACGTAATCGTGGACGAGAAGCGCTTCCGCGAGGACATTGGCCGTGCCGCCAGGATAGCCGCCGCCGGCGAAAACATCGTGGTGATCGGTATTCCTCCCACGCGCGCGGAAACTGGTTACGGCTATATCGAAGTTGGCGATCGGTCGCAGAAAGGCGTACTCCAGGTACGGCGCTTCACCGAGAAGCCTTTGCCCGAGGTCGCGGGGCAATTCGTCAAGGCTGGAAATTTCTTCTGGAACAGCGGGATGTTCGTCTGGAGTGCGCACACCCTCGCCAACGCCCTCCGTGAACATCTGCCGAATACAGCGCCGCTGCTGGAGAAAATTGCGGCGAGCTATGGAACTCGCGGCTTCGAGAAGACCTTCGCAAAACTTTATCCCAAGTGCGAGAACATCAGTATCGACTATGCCGTGCTCGAACCGCGTTCCAGGAAGGGCGAAGGCAAGTCCGGCATCTACTGCATTCCCGTAAGCTTCGGATGGAACGACCTGGGCTCCTGGACCGCGCTTTACGAACATCGCAACGCAGGCAAGAACGATGGCGCCAATGTCATAGTCGCCGATCAAAACTTTACGCTGAATGCGGAGGGGAACTTCATTCACTCCAAGCGGAAGTTCGTCGCAGTCGTGGGGGTGAAGAACCTGGTCGTCGTCGAAACCGACGATGCGCTGCTGATCACCACGCGCGAACATGCGCAGGACGTGGGCAAAGTGGTCAAGCACCTCGACGAGAAGAAGCTCAAGCGGCTGGTCTAGGAGCTGCGACCCCGGGTGGTCGCCGCCGGCCCATGGAAGATAAGCGGATCCGTTTGCTATATTGATATAGCGAGGTGTTTTATGCTTGCAATCCGCCTTCCGCAATCGATTGAAAAAAGGCTTGAACGTTTGGCACAGCGCAGTGGCCGCACCAAGACTTATTACGCCCGCGAAGCAATCTTGAAGCATATTGAGGACTTGGAAGATGCCTACGAAGCCGAGCGGATTCTAGAGCGCGTGCGGGCGGGTAGAGAGCGAACCTATACCTTGGACGAGGTCGCAAGGCGCCTTGGCCTGGACGATTGAGTTTACCGACACCGCTCTTCGGCAGCTTCAACGGCTCGACCGGAGCGTGGGTCGACGCATCCGCAAGTTCTTGCAGGAACGCGTCGCTCCGATGGAGGACCCCCGCAGCATCGGGCAAGCATTGCACGGTCAGCATCTCGGAGAATTTTGGAAATACCGGGTAGGCGATTATCGGCTTGTCACCAGGATCGAGGACAACCGGCTGCTCATCTTGGTCGTTCGACTCGGCCACCGGCGGGAAGTGTATCGTTAGCATCTGTTGATATCTAGCAACTGCGGATATGGCGTTTTGAAAACCACCATCATGGCAACACAGATCAAGTTCGGAACCGATGGTTGGCGCGGTATCATTGCCGACGATTTTACTTTCGACAATGTTCGCCGGGTCGGCGATGCGCTCGCGGCTTACGTCCACCAGAACGAGGACGCCAGCAAGGGGCTGGTTGTCGGCTATGACACGCGCTTTGCATCCCAGCGCGCGGCTGAGATCGTCTCCGAAGTCCTGGCTGGCTCCGGCGTCGCGGTGCGTCTCTCAGACGATTACACGCCCACCCCGGCGCTGTCGTATGCGGTCAAGAATCTGGGCGCGGCGGGCGGTGTGATGATCACCTCCAGCCACAATCCGTTTAACTGGAACGGCGTGAAGTACAAGGCGGGGTATGGCGGATCGGGGACGCCCGCCATCATGAAGTCGATCGAGGATGAACTGGATTCGCCCCGACTGGAGCGCGGCGGCGGCAGCGTGACCCTCGCAGACTTCAAGGCCCCCTACATTTCCGCCATCAAGAACTTTGTCGATTTGAAGTTGATCCAGAAGGCCGGCTTCAAGTTTGCGATTGACGTGATGTACGGCGCAGGACGGGGCGTCTTGAAGGGAATCTTTGCCGAGAGCGGGACCGATCATCTGGAGATTCGCGGAGAGCTCAATCCACTGTTCCCAGGAATCAATCCCGAGCCGATACCGCCGCACATTGCCATGTTGCAAGAAACGGTTGTGCGCGAGGACTGTCAGGCGGGGATGGCCACCGACGGCGATGCCGACAGGCTGGGCGCGGTTGCGGACGATGGCAGCTTCGTGGATGCGCACAAGTGCTTCAGCTTGATTCTGGAGTGCCTGCTGAAGCGCAAACAATGGCCCGGCGAGATCGTGCGTGCGTTCAACACCACGCGCATGATCGACCGCATCGCGGCGAAGTACGGCCGCAAAGTGAACGAGTGCGGTATCGGCTTCAAGTACATTTGCGATCTCATGCTGGAGCGCGACATCCTCATCGGCGGGGAAGAATCGGGCGGAATCGGCATAACCCGTCACCTGCCGGAGCGTGATGGCCTTCTGAATTCCCTGCTGCTGGCCAACATCATGGCGGAAGAGGGCAAGCCGCTTGGCCAACTGGTGCGCGACCTGCAACAGGAATACGGAGAGCATCACTATCGCAGGCTCGACCTGCACCTCAGCAATGCGGTGAAAGATGAGGCCATGCGCCGCGCCAGCGCGAAGCCCGCAACGATCGGAAGTTTCAATGTGCAGAAAGTGGAAACGCTCGACGGGGTTAAGTTTTTCCTCGACGCGCCAACTTACGGCAACGGCGCCGAAGCGTGGGTGCTGGTGCGTTCGTCAGGAACCGAGCCGCTGCTGCGCATCTACTGCGAAGCGGCATCGCCGGAGTTGGTGTCGCAGATTCTGAAGGAAACGGAAAACTTCGTTGGGGCTGGCCCTCATGTCGGAACGCCAGTCTTGTCAGAGGCGGGTGCCAAGTAGCCTTAGGCCGAAGGCAAGCCTTCGCCTGAGGTGCGTTTCCCGCAGCGTTTCTGGCATACTTGAAGCAAGCATCGAGAGAACGATTCGCGCGCATTCGGCTTTCAACTCCGACTGAATGGCAACCACTTCAATTCCGCGACCGGCCGACTCGCCGGAGGTACGCCGCTACAACCGCATTCAGCGCTGGCTGGGCCTGGCTGACGCGGTCATCGGTTTCGCTTTGCTGGTGGTGCTACTGGTCACGGGATGGACCGGCAAGCTCCGCGATTGGTCCTACCTGGGCGCGCACCAGCGCTACTTTCTTGCGGTCTTTCTGTATGTGCTGATGTTCTCGGTCATCGCCAAAGTTCTCAGCGCACCTTTCGATTTCATCGGCTTCCGGCTGGAGCACCAATACAATCTTTCCAATCAAAAGCTGCGTGGCTGGCTTTGGGACGAATGCAAGGGATGGCTGGTTGGACTGGTCCTGGGCGCCATCATGGTGGAAATCGTCTACGCGGTTATCAGGATTGCGCCGCAGCGCTGGTGGATCATAGCCTGGGCGGTTTTTGTCGGGCTGTTCCTGCTGATGGCGCAGCTTGCGCCAGTTGTGCTGATGCCGATCTTCTATAAATTCCAGCCGCTGGAGAACGACGGCCTCCGCGATCGCCTGACCCGGCTCGGCGAGCGCGCCGGCACCCGCGTGCGCGGCGTGTATGAATGGAAGCTGTCGGAGAAGTCGAAGAAAGCCAATGCTGCGCTCACCGGAATGGGTTCGACGCGCCGCATTATTCTGTCCGACACGCTGCTCCAGCATTACAGCGACGACGAGATCGAGGCGGTCCTCGCTCACGAACTCGGGCATCACGTCCACCGTCACATTCTGAAGGGCATCTTGATGCAGGTGGGAATCACGTTTTTCGGATTCTGGCTCATCAACCAGGTGCTGCGCTTCGTCATCGCCAAGGACTGGTTCCCGGTGCTCGATCCCCGGCTCTACGATTTCGCCAACTTGCCGCTCATTGTGCTGGTGGCGACGATCTTGGGATTTCTGCTGATGCCGGCGTTGAATGCGATCTCACGCCGCCATGAACGGGAAGCGGACCGTTATGCGTGGGAGAATATTCCCGCCATCGCCCCCTTCATCAGCTCGATGCAGAAGTTGGCCGATCAGAACCTGGCCGAGCGCGAGCCGTCGAAGTTCATCGAATGGCTCTTTCACTCGCATCCGTCAATCGGAAAGCGAATCGCCGCCGCCGAGGCATGGGCGAACAAGCAACAGGCTGAACAGGTAGTATGAGGGTGATCTATGTCAGCCCGTCGAACTCGTCTCATCAGTCTTGAAAGCGCGCTGTGGTGCCTGGGTTTGGGCGGCTTGTGGATGAGCGCGGCGTTCCTGCCTTCACTGGACAGCCGAAAGCCGGCGAGATTATGGGCAGCTTGGATAGGAGCTATTGCAGTAGTATCCATCCTGACAGGGATATTCTTATATTTTTATAAGGCGTGGCGGAGAGTTCCGGCTGTACCCAACCGGCGACAGTATGTCCTGTGGGTGGGCTTCGAGACACTAGCAGTCTTGATGTTCCTCGCGCTCGGCATCTCTGGTCTCGCGCGTTCCTGACGGTCTATTTCCGGGTCGCGAGGATAGCTTCCACTCTTCGCAAGTCTTCTTCCGTGTCCACGCCCACGGTGTCGAAAGGAGTTTCGGCGACATGGACTGCGATGCCATGGTCGAGGAAGCGTAGCTGTTCCAGGCGCTCGCTACGTTCCAGTTCCGACTCAGGCCACGCGCAGAACGCGTCGAGGGCTGGCTTGCGATAAGCATAGAAGCCGAGGTGCTTGTAGCAGCGCACCTTCCCGCTGCCATCGCGATCGAAAGGAATAGCCGCCCGCGAAAAGTAGAGGGTCCTGCCATCCAACGCGGCGACAACCTTCACCGCATTGGGATTGGTTACATCCTCGGGTGAGGACGGAGTTTTGAGCGTGCCAACCTCGACGCCTTCCCTCTCCATCAGCCCGAGCAGCACGTCGAGATGCTCGCGTCGTGCCAGCGGCTCATCGCCTTGCACGTTAAGGTAAACGTCAGCCTCGATCGTCTGCGCGACTTCGTGGACGCGATCGGTACCGCTGCGATGCTGCGGAGACGTCATGCGGTACTCCCAACCGTGCTCGCGGCAAACGGAGGCGATCTCCTCTGAATCCGTGGCCACGATGACGTCTTGCAATTGGGGGCAGGCACGGGTCGCTTCATAGACATAAGCGAGCATCGGGCGACCGTCGATCTCACGCAGGACCTTGCGGGACAGTCGAGTGGACGCCAGCCGTGCGGGGATGATTGCGATTGCTTTCACTGCCCTAGTTTCAAGGCGCAGAGCGCAGGATGCAAGCACAAGCTCTTGCCGTGGCTAATCTCGTGATCAGCATCACGGTGCGTAGTGCCGCCCCTGAAGGCGCTCGGGAGTAAATTTGCCAGCTTTCCCACCACTTCCGCGGTGGGCTAAAGCAGTTTCACATCTGGTGTATAGGCGATGGGTGGAGCACAGCTTTCGGCCAGCCACGAGGGTTGGCGAATTGACCGCAACTAATCGCGAAAAATAGAATCAATAACTTAGACAAGATCGTAAGGACATCGCATTGCCTCTTTACGAATACCAGTGCAAAAAGTGCCATAGCCTGATGGAGCGGATCCAGAAGTTTTCCGACTCGCCCATGACCGTCTGCCCGCACTGCGGGGGCGAGTTGGAGCAGGTGCTTTCGGCGCCTGCCTTCCAGTTCAAAGGTTCCGGGTGGTACGTGAGCGACTATGCCAAGAAGTCGTCCAGCGCCGGCTCTTCGAGCGGCAATGGTTCTACGTCGTCCTCCACTTCGCCAAGCAAAGCGGAGACTCCCCAAAGCGAGACCAGCTCCGGCAAAGACACGTCCCGCTCCAGCAAAGACACGTCCAGCTCCGACAAAGACACTTCCAGCTCCAGCAAAGACAAAACCTCCGACAGGAAATAGCCTTCGCTTTGGCCTCTTCCGCCCCCCGTCGGACATCACAGACCTATGTGATTTCCGTCTCAATTCCGTGTGTTAATCGTAGTTTCTCAGGCACTCCCCGCGTTAGAATGGCAGCGGACGAACACTCGTTCGCAGTACAGCTCTATAAATCTCATGCGCTTTTTATTAACAGGAGGTAGGTCATGCCGAAGAACGTATTGACCCTGACGGACCAACGCACCGATAAAACTTATGAAGCACCGGTCGACGAGCACGGAACCATCCGCGCCATGGACCTGCGGAAGATCAAGACTGATCCCGAAGACTTCGGTCTCATGACCTATGATCCCGCATTCATGAACACCGCTTCATGCAAGAGCAACATCACCTTCATTGACGGCGACAAAGGTATCCTGCGTTACCGCGGCTACGATATCGAGACCCTCGCCGAACATTGCACCTATCTGCAAGTGGCTTACCTGCTGCTTAACGGGGAGTTACCGACGCCCCAGCAGGACAAGGACTGGACCTGGGAAATCACGCATCACACCATGCTGCACGAGACTACCAAGCACTTCATCGATGGCTTCCGCTATGACGCCCATCCGATGGGGATCCTGGTAAGCACGCTGGCGGCGTTATCGACCGTATATCCGGAGGCCAAGAACGTCCATGACCCGGAGAGCCGGCAGAAACAGATTGTGCGCCTGATCGCCAAGATGGCGACCCTGGCGGCTTATTCGTATCGTCACCGGCGCGGCCACCCGTACGTCTATCCCGACAACGATCTCAGCTACACTGAGAATTTCTTGAACATGCTGTGGAAGATGACGGAGCCGAAATACATGGCAAGCCCGGTCATCGCGCGTGCGCTGGATGTGCTGTTCATCCTGCACGCCGACCACGAGCAGAATTGCAGCTCGACTACCATGCGCGTAGTGGGCAGTTCGCAGGCCGACCCCTATCTCTCGATGGCAGGAGCAGCGTCGGCGCTCTCCGGCCCTCTACATGGCGGCGCTAACGAAGAGGTACTGCGCATGTTGGACGAGATCGTCTCGGTGAAAAACATTCCTGCCTACATCAAACGCGTAAAGGCAGGCGAGCTCAAGCTGATGGGCTTCGGGCATCGGGTTTACAAGAACTACGATCCTCGCGCACGCATCATTAAGTCTGTCGCCGACGAAGTATTCGAGGTGACCGGACGCAATACCAGGCTGGACATTGCACTGGAGCTCGAACGCATCGCGCTGGCCGACGATTACTTCGTCACCCGCAAGCTCTATCCTAACGTCGACTTCTACTCGGGAATCATTTACCAGGCCATGGGCTTCCAGCCGGAGATGTTTACCGTGCTGTTCGCGATTCCGCGAGCGGCCGGCTGGCTGGCGCAGTGGAACGAAATGATCCAGGACCCGGAGCAGAAGATCGCGCGTCCGCGGCAGATCTACACTGGAGTGGGACAACGCAAGATTCCAACCACACAGGATGAGAAGTCAGCCGTGAAAGTGGGCTAGTTGCTGGAAATGTAAATTTGAAAGACATGGGGCGGAGCGATCCGCCCCCATTTTTTTTGGCGAGCGATCATAGTGTGGCGCTGGAATAGCGCTGGTGGTCCCCGCGATCTCCAGCGCAGTGGCAGACAGTCGCGTATCCGCGATCTTGCGCGAAGGCGCGCAGATCATGATCCGGGTGATGGCGATTTTCTATTTGAGCCAGGAGCCGGTGAAAGAATGGTTCGCGAACTACGAGCTTCATGGATCGCTGCGTAAGTGATGTCCCACATGGGATAGACGACTCGTCTCCGGAGTTGTCATTACGAGCGAAGCGAGGAATCTGCTGTTGTTGGCGCCGGAACGGCCGCTGAAGAGACAGCGGGTCCCTCACGGCCTGAAGGCCGTTCGTGATGACAACTCAAAATCGCGAAGCCGGCCATTACTTGCAGCACTCAATAACTTGCGAATGCCGAGCGCAGCGACGATACTACACAGCACGATGGTAGGTTGAATCAGGGTTGCTGGACTCGCGTAAATTCCGCCGATCCTGTTCGGGAGGAGCCAATGTTCAAAGGATTTCGGGAATTCGTCTTGCGCGGCAACGTGGTTGATCTGGCAGTGGGCGTGGTGATCGGCGCCGCGTTTGGTACAGTCGTCACGGCTTTTGTAAAAGACTTGCTTACTCCCGTCATTGCCGCCATCGCCAAGAAGCCAGACTTCTCGGGCTTCTTCTTTGAAGTGAATGGCGCGAAGTTCCTCTACGGCGATTTTGTGAACGCCATCATCGCGTTCCTGCTGATCGCGCTGGCCGTCTACTACTTCGTGGTTTTGCCGGTGAATGCTCTGATGAAGCGATTCGAGAAGCAAGCCCTGCCCGATAAGAAAAAATGCCCTGAATGCGAAAGCGATATACCCATCGCCGCTCGCCGCTGCGCGTTCTGTAGCTCGCAGATTGCTTAGGGAAGGCCTGCTTGAGCCAGTTGGGCTGGAGCGGGCTCATTGCCCAACGTCGCTTGGAGGGCTTCCTGCCCGCTTTCTTCGGAGCCTGAAAAATCTTAGTCAGCGCTTGCTCAAAGTTTTCTCTTGCTTCCGGGCCTTCGTTGTATTCTGCTTTCCTCATATATGAATCCACAAATAATCGTACTCCTCCAGCGAATCCGGGGAGACCTAAGGGCACTTCTGGAAAAACAAAAGAAAGAGGTGAAACCCGTATGTGAAGAGGAGAAGACTAAACAACGTTCCGCAGAATGGCCCCCAAGCGCCCTCCAGGTGAAAGTAGAGTCGCTTGAAGAAGCAATAGAGCAATACAACACCGGACGACATACATCCAGGCGCCTTCAGTGGGGAACGTTTTGGCTCACAGTCGGAACTTTCATCGCTCTTTGCGTAGCTGCTGCTTTCACGTATGAACAGTGGCAAACAATGGACAAAACCTACACGGAGGTTCAAACGCAAACCGTCATATTTCATAAACAACTGGCCAGTACTCAGGGTGCAGTTCTCCGCATCGAGCCAAGGCTTTGGCCGCTCGAAGGAAAGAACGGGCAAGTGTCCCTGCTGGTTACTAACGACGGCCATGTTGTCTCGGGAAAAGTAACTGGCGAAATTTCTGTTAACCGAGTTAACATTCCTGACAACAGCACTATTCCTAATTCCCAAACCAATTTCCCTGTTGATATTCCTTATGTTGCTATCGGCCCAACCCGCGTTCCGCCCCCAGTAATCATTCCTATCTTCGGGGTCTTGCCACACGATGGCATTCTCTATAGAGACACCAAAATCGCTTTTCGCATCGACATCCGCCTTCAGTACGACGACGGATTTGGCGACCCCATACCAGAAACCGGTTGCGATTACGGGTATAACATCGCCCCTGACGGAACGACTAATGCCAACGGAAGTTTGATGACATGCGATAGCATCGAACGACTCGACTTCATTTTGAAAGAAAAACAGAGGCAGCAACCCCAACCCAGCCACTAAGACCCAAGTGCGCCATTTCGCGCAGACATGATATTGGCGACCTTTGCGGTCAGTTAAAGTGATCGCGAATGGGGGAATTCTGTGCTACAATCAATGCACATCGCCGAGCCCTTAAGTCATTGACTTTTATAGTAGATAAAGGGTTGTCAGAGCAGGCGACGAGCCCTTTGCGGCGTCCGGGTGTGAGCAACGGAAACGCACGCTCGACGTGTCCCGTTGGAATGGAGCAGGATGTCCCCGAAAGATTCCGAGTCGGCCGCTGCTGCGGCTCCCGAGAACAACAAATCTCTCGCAGTTCCGAACGAAAAATTGACCCAGCAAAACGGGAAGAATGGCCACGGTAAGTCGGATGGAGAGTACACCGCCGATTCGATCAAGGTGCTTGGTGGCATGGAGGCAGTACGCAAACGCCCAGCCATGTACATCGGTTCGACGGGCGAGTTGGGACTGCACCACCTGGTTTACGAAGTGGTGGACAACTCGGTGGACGAAGCCCTAGCGGGATTTGCCGACCACATCGATGTCTCCATTCACATCGACAACTCCATCACGGTTGTAGATAACGGCCGCGGCATTCCGACAGAAGAAATGGACGTGGACGGCGAGCGCCTGTCCGCAGCTCAAGTGGTGATGACTGTGCTGCACGCCGGCGGAAAGTTCGATACCTCGACCTACAAAGTTTCTGGCGGCCTGCACGGGGTCGGTGTTTCCTGCGTCAATGCGCTCAGTCATCTGCTGGAACTTGAGATTTGGCGCGAGGGCTCGGTTTGGGAGCAGAGCTACTCCAAGGGCGAGCCCATCACGAAGCTGAAAAGGACCGGCACCACCAAGAAGCGCGGTACCAAGGTCCACTTCCTGCCCGACAAGGAAATCTTCACCGTATCGGAATACAACTACGATACCCTGGCCCAGCGCTTACGCGAGATGGCGTTCCTGAACAAAGGGCTGCTCATCACGCTCACCGACGAGCGCACCACTGACCAGAAGACCGGGGAGCCCAAGCGCGCGGAGTTCAAGTACAACGGCGGGATCGCCGAGTTCATCAAGCACTTGAATCGTGGCAAGAGCGTGCTCCACGACAAGCCTATCTACATGGAAGCCGAGCGTGACGACGTAGCCATGGAGATCGCGCTGCAGTATAACGACGGCTATTCCGAGACGGTGTTCAGCTTCGCCAATAACATCAACACGGTTGACGGCGGTAGTCACCTGTCGGGCTTTCGCACGTCGCTGACACGCACCGTTAACTATGCGGGTCAGCAACTCGGTTTGTTTAAGGACGTGAAAGAGAACCTTACCGGGGACGACGTTCGCGAAGGTCTGGTGGCGGTGGTGAGCGTGAAATTGTCGCAGCCGCAGTTCGAAGGCCAGACCAAGGGAAAGCTCAATTCCGATATCGCCGGCACCGTGCAGGCATTCGTGAACGAGCGCCTGGGAGCTTTCTTCGAGCAGAACCCTTCGGTCGCCAAGAAAATCATCAACAAGGCGGTCGAAGCCGCGCGTGCTCGCGAGGCCGCGCGCAAGGCCCGCGATCTGACTCGCCGCAAAGGTGCTCTCGACGGCGGAGGCTTGCCCGGCAAGCTGGCCGACTGTTCCGAGCGCAACCCCGATCGCTGCGAGGTCTATCTCGTCGAGGGTGAGAGCGCGGGCGGCACCGCCAAGCAAGGACGTGACCGCCGCTTTCAGGCCATTCTTCCGCTGAAGGGTAAGATCCTGAACGTGGAAAAAGCGCGCTACGACAAGATGCTTGGCCATGAAGAAATTCGCGCCATGATTACCGCGCTGGGCACGGGCATTGGCAAAGAAGATTTCGATGTTTCGAAGTTGCGCTACAGCAAGATCATCCTGATGACCGACGCCGACGTGGACGGCTCGCACATTCGCACGCTGCTGCTCACGTTCTTCTTCCGCCACATGCAGGAACTCATTAAGCGAGGCAACATTTACATCGCGCAGCCGCCGTTGTATCGCATCAAGAAGGGCAAGTTCGAACAGTACATCAAGAACGACGCGGAGTTCGTGCGGGTCATGGTGAAACGCGCCGCCGACGGCTTGGTCGTCCGCTACGGCGAAGGCGCCGCGGTGCTGGAAGGCGCTCCGCTTACCAAGTTCATGACCACCCTGAACGACTTTATCGGCTTCTTCGACAAGGTGAACAAACGCATTCGCGATGAGAAGATTACCGAGGTGTTGCCGAAGGCCGACTTGTTGAAGCGCGTTGACTTCGAGGGTGACAGCAAGAATCCTCCCAATAAGATCGTCGCGTTGGAGAAGGCGTTGAAGGGGATTGCCAAGGACCGCGATATCAAGTCGGTGGCGCTGCGCTTCGAAGAAGAGCACAGCCTGTGGGAGTGCGTTTTCGTGAACTCGCAGGGCGCCGAGCACGTCATCAATTGGGAACTGGCGTCCACGCCGGAGTATCGGCAGATGATGTCGAAGTACAAGCAGATTGAGCTGTACATGCAGCCGCCGTACTCCATCGAGACGGTGAAGAAAGATGCCGGCTCCGCCTCGAATGGCAAGGAAGAACTCAGCGACGCCGAGCGCGCCGACCAGGAGAAGGCTGAACAGAAGAGCCCCAAGACCTCCAAGCGCAAGTCTGAGGCGGAAACCGTGGAGAAGGCCTCGGCGCGCGAACTCTTCGATTACGTGCTCAACGAGGGCCGCAAAGACTACACCGTGCAGCGCTACAAGGGCCTGGGAGAGATGAGTTCGCAGCAGCTTTGGGAGACCACGATGGATCCCGAGCGTCGTACCCTGCTTTCCGTGAAGCTCGAGGATCTGACCGAGACCGAAACCATCTTCACCACGCTGATGGGTGAAAACGTCGAGGCCCGCCGCAAGTTCATCGAAGACAACGCGCTGGAAGTGAAGAACCTGGACATCTAGCTTCAGGCGCATGAGGACGTCTGCGCAAGAAGGATGTCTGCGCGGCTGGCTGCCTTCCGGGGTGCAAAATCCGTGCGTTCAGTTCCGGCCAAAGGCCCGTCCGCCGCCACCGTCTTGTCCTGATTCATAATTTTCCCTAATACACTGTCCACAAACCCTGGTATTTGTAGCACAATAGAGCTTCGAACCACCATTGTTCCTCGGGGGCACCATGGCATTCGCGCAAAACCGTGGCAATACTCAACCGTCTTTGGAGCTTCGACCCCTTGACCGCCTGACGCTGGGCTTGATTGGGATGGGAGTGATATTCGCTTCCCTGGGGGCCGGCGAAGCCGTTTATCGGCTCGCCTTTTTCGATTTCGATGGAGCAACCGACCGTCTTCCGATCGAAATGTTGTTTGGGTTGATGTTTGCCTGGATGACGACGAAGGTAGCCAAAAAGATCTATCAGAATCGGATGGAGACTTCCGCGAGGATCAATTTGATCTGGGACCGGAACCACAAGATTCGTCACGCGGTAGAAGCCATCATGCCTGTACCGCATCCCGCCAATCACCAGGCGATCCGGGTGATCCGTGAAGAAGTGGATCGTATTGAAGGAGCGCTAACCGATATACTGCCGCGATAGCGCACGCAGTCGTCAGCCGCTCTTGTTGCAAGCGTGGTAACTCTGCAAGTCGTCACGGCGTCTACAACGCGCGCGATGGCGTTCGCAACGCGGCGCCCGGCCAATATGCCCTGAGCAATTCAGGTGTTCATCCAGGGCGGGCACTTGCACAACGAGTTCTTAGTCTTTGGGAGCCGGTCGAAGTCAGCACGAGTGGGCGGCCTCTGTTCCCTCCGCCAGCCAACTTTCGCCTCCAGCAGTCCGTCGTGTTACAACAAAAGCTCATGTCCATTTCGGGTATCCGCTCGCGACTTGGTGTGCCGCAGATAGCGGCGCTGCTTCTGCTGCTTGTCTTTCTCGCGCAGTGTCTCTGGTTCTCCGCGCATGTGCCGTTGTCAGCCATGGAAGGCAGCTACGTCGAGGCCGGGTTGCTTCATCTCGAACGCCTGTCCAACGCCGGCACGAGTGAGCGCTCCCCGTTGGTGCCGCTGTTAGCTGGAGTTGCGGCCCGAATCAGCGGCGCCGAAAGCCATTATGCGCGGCTCGGCAACTACCGCTTCTGGATCCGCTTGCCGTTCTTATTCGCAGGGCTATTGCTGAGCGCTTCGCTGTGGTACGTTGCGCGTCGTCTTTACGGGAACATTGGCGGATACGTCGCTCTCGGGCTTTATTGCTTTTCGCCGGTGATGGTGGGATGGGCGAGCCAGGTGGGGGCCGACATCGTCGGTGCATGGGGGGCCTTCGGTCTTATTTTCACCTCCATTGCGGTGGCGCACACTCTCTATGCTCCGCGTGAAGTCGTGCTGTGGAATTGGCGGCGGATTCTTCTGATGGGACTTTCCATGGCCATCTGCATTGGCGCTCAGTTTTCACTTTGGATTTTGCTGGTTCCCGCGCTCGCTTTCATGCTCTGGGTCGGCCATGTGCGTCGCGGCGCGGTCCTGGCCATCTTTGCGGCGGCGTCTGTCACTGGCTTGGTCCTGTTGTGGGCCCTCTACAGCTTCCGCCCGCTGGTTTTCGGCAGGGCCCTGGTCAACGCAGACTGGCTGGAAATTTCTTCGCAGTCCTTCTCGTGGAACGCTATCGCTCCGCTGCTGGCAACTTTTTTCCTGCAGAACGGGGTCGGCCTCGTCCTGTTGCTGGTGGTCTCGCTGGTCACCTTCGCGGTTTGGAAGCGGTCGCGATTCTTTGGCACGGCAGCCCCGTTGCTTACAGGTGTCCTGCTGGCCGTACTGGCCTTGCGCCTGCACTTTGCGGGTTTCACCTTCCTGTTCGTCGCCCTGCCTTTCCTGGTTTTGTTTATGGCCGGAGTGTCGGCGGACCTGCTGCAAAGCCGCTATGCAGTGCTGGCCAACGCCGTAATCGTCGGTGTACTGGTCGCCAACGCCATGATCGACATTTACAGCCTGCTCCATCTAACATCGCGAAGCCGATAGAAACTTCCCTGCATCTAATGGGTTGGATTAGACTGAAGGGCAAATGAGGGGCGCAAGCGAATTCGGCTGGCCGAAGGGATGTAAGTCGTTTCAGCGTCTGACGACGGTCCTGGCGTTGGGTTGCTGCACGTTGCTCCCCGCACCTTCATTCGGCCAGGCGCGTGGTATCCCACCGCCATCCGTGACCTCGATGGGCGGTGGTCATCACTTGGCATTTCCACCTCCTAGCGTGACGTCGATGGGACCCTACCGTTATGGCTACGGGTTCCACAATCATCAGTCGTATTCAAATAGATCCTATCGCGGCTACGGATACTCCCGCGGAGGCTGGGCCTACGCGGCTCCTTACTATTACATTCCCCTCGGCGATTACGGCTATGGCTACGACTACGATTACGTAGGTGGCTCCGATCAATACTCTGGCCCGCCAATTGGGCCCAACGACCCGACGCTGCACATCGTCGTGGAGCAGCCCCCAGCGCAGTCGTACCGGGCCGCTCCGGACGACACGCAAGCGGCAATAGCGCCAACTCCGCCGACGATCCAGGAGCAACCCTCGCCAGCACGGGACGCCAAACCTCCCGAGCCTATCGTTCTAGTATTTCGGGATGGCCATCAGCAGGAAGTAACCAACTACGCCATCATGGGCCAAACAGTTTACGTCCTGGATGACCGCACCCAGAAAGTCCCGCTCGCCAACCTCGATGTCCCCGCCACCGTTAAGGCGAATGACGATCGCGGTATGGAGTTCAAGATTCCCCCCGGCCAGCATCCCGCGCAGAAAAGAAATTCAGACCTCCAGCCGAACGGCACGCCGGACCAGAACACGCCCCCAGCGGCCAACGTGGCTTCGATAATGCCCTAAGGGATTTTCCACCCTATCGTCGTAATTGACCCAGCGACACCGCAAACGACCAGCAAAGCCCGCACTTTATACCCAGCCCTCGATCCCCCTAGCAACCTTATGTAATCTACTGAAACTGCATGGCTTAACGAGGCCTAAAAGCATGTCTGCAGTGTTATAATTTGAAGTGCTCTTCGAACCAATAATCTCCTGAAATCGCAATGATTTACATGCAACCCGGGCGGAACTCGCAGAGAGAACGGCAACGCCGCTTTTGCGTCCACCACCAAAGCAAACCGCGGGCCTTTGTGAAGCATGGATGCCGCGTAAATTCGGGAGGCTAATGGCTAATAGCTAAAGGCAATCATGGCAGACGATCCCAACCAGCAATTACCGCTCGACCCCACGAGACCCGGCGGGGGCAACGTGCAATCCGTCAACATTGAAGAGGAGATGCGGCGCTCGTATCTCGACTATTCCATGTCGGTCATCATTGGGCGCGCCTTACCGGACATCCGCGACGGATTGAAGCCGGTGCATCGCCGCATTCTGTACGCCATGCACGACATGGGCGTGCTGCATAACCGCAAGCACATGAAGTGCGCCGGTGTGGTGGGCGAATGTTTGAAGAAGTATCATCCGCATGGCGACACCGCGGTTTACGACGCCATGGTTCGCCTGGCCCAGCCCTGGAGCCTGCGCTATCCGCTGATCGATGGCCAAGGCAACTTCGGCTCGGTCGATGGCGATCCGCCTGCCGCCTACCGGTATACCGAATCGCGCCTCACCGAGATCGCCGAAGAGCTGCTGGCCGATATCGACAAAGACACCGTCGATTTCGTCGCTAACTTCGACGACACCACGGTCGAGCCAATGGTGCTGCCGACGAGAATCCCCAACCTGCTGGTGAATGGATCGAACGGTATCGCCGTTGGCATGGCGACCAACATTCCTCCGCACAATCTGACGGAGATCGTGGACGCCTGCATCACGCTGGTGAACAATCCGCACGCCACGCTCGCCGACTTGTTGAAACACGTACAGGGCCCCGATTTCCCGACGGCTGGCTTCGTCTACGGGCGCAGTGGTATTACGGAAGCCTATCGTACCGGGCGCGGGCGCTTCATGATGCGCGCCAAGGCTGCTATCGAGCATCTCACGAAGGACAAGGACGCGATCATCGTCACCGAGATCCCCTACCAGGTCAACAAGGCAAGGCTGATCGAACGCATCGCGGAACTGGTGAACAACAAGGTCATTGACGATATCGGCGATGTCCGCGACGAGAGCGACCGCGACGGCATGCGCATTGTGATTGAACTGAAGCGTAGCGCCGAAGCGCAGATCGTGCTCAACCAGCTCTTCAAGCACACCTCCATGCAGGAAAGCTTCAGCATGATCTTCCTGGCCGTGGTCAACAACCAGCCCAAGGAGATGGGCCTGGTGCAGGCCATCCAGCACTTCGTCGATCACCGCATCGACGTAGTGCGGCGGCGCACCGCTTATCTGTTGATGAAGGCCCGAGAGCGCGAGCATATCCTCGAGGGCTACCAGGTAGCGCTGGATCGGGTCGATGACGTCATCCGTATCATCCGTGGCAGCGAGAACCGCGCCGAGGCCCGGACCAACCTGGTTGACTATTTTTCAGGCAAGACCGTCAACGTCTCCGAGAGTAACGCGAACCGGCAAGCCGGCAAGCCCTTGTCGTTGAAGGGCCTGGTTCCGTCGCAGCTCACGCGTCCCTTCGACACCGTGCAGGCCGACGCCATTCTGGAATTGCAGTTGCATCGGTTGACCCGTTTGTCGATCGACGAAATCCTTAAGGAATTGGCGGAGGTTCGCGGCCGCATCGCCGAGTACGAGTCGATCCTCGCCAGCGAAAAGAAGCTGCGTGGCCTCATTGTCAAGGAACTCGAGGAAGTCAAAAAGAAATACGGCGACGCGCGCCGTACCATCATCCAGGACGAAGCCGCCGAGATCAGCCTGGAAGACCTGATCGCGGACGAGCAGGTCGCGGTCACGGTCAGCCACTCGGGCTACCTGAAGCGCACTCCGATTTCGACCTATCGTCAGCAGCGTCGCGGCGGCACCGGACGCAAGGGCATGAGCACGCGCGAGGAGGATTTCGTCGAATATCTCTTCGTGGCGTCCACCCACGACTACATCCTGGTGTTCACCAATACGGGCCGCGTGTATTGGCTCAAGGTGTACGAGATTCCCGAGCTGGGCGCCGCCGGCAAGGGCAAAGCCATCCCCAACCTGGTGTCGTTGCAACCGGGCGAGAGCATGCGGGCGTTGCTTACCGTGCGCGACCTCGAGGAAGAGGGCAAGTACGTTTTCTTCGCCACGCGCAGCGGGACGGTGAAGAAGACGCCGCTGAAGGACTTCAGCAACGTGCGGTCGATTGGCATCAACGCCATCGCCATCGAGAAGGAGGACGAACTGGTCGCCGCCAGTTGTACCGACGGCAGCCAGATCGTTTTCCTCGCGACGCACGACGGCAAGGCGATTCGCTTCGATGAAGAGGATGTACGGCCAATGGGTCGCCAGGCCCATGGCGTTCGAGGCATGAACCTGGGCAAAGGCGACTACATCGTTGGCATGGCGGTCACCCCCAAGGCGCGCGGGAAGGCCAAGAACGGCGACGAGCAGGAAGCGAGCCTCATCCTCTCGGTTACGGAGCAGGGTTACGGCAAGCGCACCGACGTCGATGAATACCGCCTGCAAACGCGCGGTGGCAAGGGCATCATCAACGTTAAGACGACCTCGCGCAACGGCAAGGTTGTTTCCATCATGCTGGTGAACGAGAAGTCGGAGGTCATGGTGATCAGCCAGTTCGGCAAGATCATACGCATCGGCACCAAGACCATCCGAGAATGCGGACGCTCGTCACAGGGCGTGCGCCTCCTGCATATGGAGGAGGGCGATCGGGTGGCCGCCACTTCGGTGATTCCGCCGGAAGAGGTCGTCGAGAATGGCAACGGCGAGAGCGGGTTGCTGCTGCAGTAGTCAAGAGTAATTAGGAGCGGCCCTCGACGGGGAACAGGCCATTGCCTAGCGGATGAGGTGGATGCGGACGTTCAATTTGAGCCCTTTCCATGTTTTGTCGGCGGTGTAGACCGGGGCCTTGAGCGCTATTCCCAGCGCAAGGCACGCGCAGTCTCCCAGCGAGAGGCCCAGGTGCCGCGTCAGAGCAACCAGACTGCCGGCGATCTTGGCATGTTCCTCGTTGAAAGGCACAACTTCCCGAATGGGACTCGTGGTATCTTCCCATGCCTCGTCGGAAGCCCACCCGCGACTCACCAGCTTGGCTTGTACTTCGGCAAGATTGACCGTGCTGCCGACTGCGCTGGCAAGCAGCTCGGGCGTTAGTTTTTCATGTCCCGGCTCCCCGTTAATGACCGCGAGGATCGCGGAAGCGTCGAGCACGATCCTATTCATGCTTCGCTGCCTCGCGACGTTCGGCAAGCAGTTCATCGACCAGCGACGTGCCGGGTTTTACATATTGCCGAGCGCGGCGCCGTGCCCGCTGAATGCGCCGCTGCTGGGTCGTGATTCGCAACTCATCGTCTTGGATACGCAGAACGACTTCATCTCCAGCCTCGATGCCAAGGGCCTTTCGGAATGCCGCGGGAATGACGACGCGACCATTCTCGTTCACCCGCAGTCGGGCTTCATCTTTCATGTCAAACTTCCTTCTAAGTGACATAATTCTAACATACTGTCACAATAACAGTTCATCCCGGTTCGAGTATAATCTGACATAGGACAAAGACTCGGCTTGTGGGGGTTCGTATGGAAAAGGTCAATGTGGCGCAGAAGTTGTCGCTGTTCACCGATCACTATAGCCCTAAGATCGTGGGTGAGGTGAACGACCTTCACGTGAAGCTTGTGAAGCTGCAAGGAGAGTTCATGTGGCATCACCACGACAACGAAGACGAGCTGTTCTTCGTGATCAAGGGTGCGCTGCGCATGAAGATGCGCGAGAACGGCAGTGAGCGCGAGTTCATGGTGAATCCTGGCGAATTCATCATCATTCCCCGTGGCGTCGAGCATTTTCCTTCCGCCGACGAGGAGACCCACGTGATGCTGCTGGAGCCGAAGAGCACGCTCAACACCGGCAATGTCGCCAGCGAGCGCACGGTCCACGAGTTGCAGCGAATCTAAGACCGGACCTGCTTCTTCACTTGTCCCACATTGTGAGGGAGCGCTTGGAGCATTTCGCGGACGGTGCGCTTGAAGATGGGATGCCGCACCTCGGGCGCAATCTCGGCCAGCGGTTCGAGGACGAATCGCCGTTCATGCATCGCCACGTGCGGCACATCTAGCTGCGGCGTGTGGATCACGGAATTTCCGAACAGCAGGATGTCGATATCGATGGTGCGGGGGCCCTTCGGCTGGCTGCGACGGCGGCTCATCTGCTGCTCGATTGCCAGTGTCTTCGACAGAAACAGCTTCGGCATCAATTCGGTGCGCAGGGCCATCGCACAGTTGAGAAACCAAGGTTGCGCCATGAACTCCACCGGCTCCGTCTCGTAGAACGACGACACCGCAACCAGTTCGCCGAGCTCGGCGAGCCTCTCAATCGCCGTGCGAAGGTTGGCCTCGCAGTCACCCACGTTGGAGCCCAGCGAAAGATAGACGGTCTTTTCCACGAATGTATGTTAACGCGATTGAATCTGCTGCATAGTTGCTCGGAAGGTACGCGGGGCCGTAATCGGAAAACGGGTCAGCTAGTCGGCGGCGGCGACCGGCTCGGCGGGCCAATCGGCAACCGCCGTTTCGTCCAGGGTAACTTCTTCGGCGTAGGTCGGATCGCGCAGAATGCGGGAGACGATGGCGGTGTGCATGGCGTGTCCGGCACGATCGGCTTTGACGTAGCCAAGAATGTGCTTGCCGAACAGGGCGAGGTCGCCGATGAGATCCAGCACCTTGTGTCGCACGAACTCGTCAGCGTAGCGGAGCGGTGGGTTGTCAATTCCTCCGGGGGTGAGCACGATGCAGTTTTCACGCGATGCGCCACGGATGAGGCCCATGTTCAGCATCGCGCGCTGCTGCTCGATGAAGCCAAAGGTCCGCGCCGAAGCGATCTGCTTCACGTAGCTGCCGTTGGAAAGCTCGACTTGGAATCGTTCGCTGCCAATCAGGGGATGCGGGAAGTTAATCGCGTAGCTGACCGAGTACCGTTCCGCCGGATATACGCCGATGAACTTGTCACCTTCCTGCATTTCGTAAGGACGCAGAATCTTGAGGTACACACGTTTGCGCCGTTGCTGCCGCAAGCCAGCTTGGGTGAGCATCTCTACGAACGGTAGCGCGCTGCCATCCAGGATGGGGAGTTCGAGGTTGTCGAGCTCCACGATGGCATTGTCCACACCCATACCGATGAATGCCGACAGCAGGTGCTCCGTGGTGGAAATGAGCACGCCCTTCTTCATCAAGCTGGTGGCGTAACTGACTTTCGCAACATTGCGGCTGATGGCTTCCACTTCAAAGCCGTCGAGGTCGGAGCGACGAAAGACGATCCCGGCGCCGGTGGGGGCAGGCAGGATGCGCAGATGAACAGGTGCTCCGCTATGGAGACCGACGCCACTGCATTCGACGGGATTCCGAGTTGTTCTTTCGTAGACCAAGAGAGAAAGACTAACAGCAGCGTAGACATATAGATTACAAGCTCCGGCGAGACTCTGGTTGTTGTATTTCTACAACAGCCGGTGTCGGAATAAGCACTCTACGCGAAGAGTGAAGCCCGCTTATTACTACAATAACCATCGTGTATTAAATGACTTAGACGTATTAGAGAGGAATGACGCGCGGGGATAGCCAGCGCCAGTCCGGCGTTTACTGAAAAGAATCCTGCTTGCGCCGAAAGTCCCAGATGGCTTTGTCGAGGGGTGGCACCGGCGAGGAGGATCTTCCACCAGGAGCCTCCATCTGGCGACTCCATTGGTTCAAGCTCGCCTAATCTTCAGGAGATCGCTGGGTTTGGGGCCACCCCGAATCGCGGCGGTAGGCCAAATCCACCCCCTTCGGCTTCGATTCGATCGGGTTAGGGTGGACATTCGCAGGACTCTAGATAGAATGCTCAGTTCCGTCAATTTCAATAATTTGACGCGCCGACTGGTCTCGGCGTCAGAAAATGCGGAGCGAGGGAGGAGACTCCATGATTGTTGGTGTTCCCCGTGAGAGTTTTCCGGGGGAGCGGCGCGTAGCGCTGATACCTGCGGTGATCCCCAGCTATACCAAAGCGGGCATTGAGGTCATCGTCGAAGCGGGAGCGGGGGCGGAAGCCGGTTACCCCGATACCCAGTACATCGATAAGGGCGCAAAGATTGTCGGCACGCGCGAGGAAGCGTTCCGCGCCGACGTGGTGGTACAGGTACTCAGTCACGGGTCGAACGACAAGACTGGCGCGGCGGATTTGCCCCTTCTCCACCGCGGTCAAGCTCTGATCGGGTTCCTCCGGCCCCTCGGCGATATCCAGCCTGTCCAGGCGATTGCCGAGACTGGCGTCTCGGCTTTTTCGGTTGAGCTGATGCCCCGCATCACGCGTGCGCAAAGCATGGATGCGCTCTCCTCGATGGCAACCATCGCTGGTTACAAGGCAGTGCTGATTGCCGCTGACACACTGCCTCGGATCTTTCCAATGTTGACGACAGCAGCCGGCACGATTACGCCGTCACGAGTGCTGGTGATCGGCGCCGGCGTTGCTGGTTTGCAAGCCATAGCAACCGCCCGCAGATTGGGCGCGGTGGTCTCAGCTTACGATCTACGCCCCGCGGTCAAGGAGCAGGTCCAAAGCCTGGGCGGAAGATTCGTCGAGCTCCCAATCGAGGCTGCCGATGCCCAGGATGCCGGAGGCTACGCGAAGGCGCAGGACGAATCGTTTTATCGGCGCCAGCGCGAATTGCTCGGAAAGGTAGTCGCCGAGAGCGACGTTGTGATCACGACGGCTGTGGTTCCGGGGAAGAAGTCGCCGGTGCTGGTGACCAAGGAGATGGTGGCCGGTATGGCACCAGGCTCGGTCATCGTGGACCTGGCGGCGGAACGGGGAGGCAACTGCGAGCTCACCCGGACTGGCGAGCACGTGGTCGAGCACGGTGTGACCATCATGGGAACCATCAACCTGGCCAGCACGGTTCCGTATCACGCCAGTCAGATGTACAGCAAGAATATTACGAGCTTCCTATTGCACCTGGTGAAGGATGGAAAACTTGTGCTGGACCTGGAAGATGAGATTACTCGCAGCACCCTGGTCACCCAGGGAGGCGAAGTGGTGAACCCACGAGTGCGGGAGTTCTATTCACTGCCTGCCCTGGTCTCTCAATCGAAGGAGGAAAGCTAATGGTCACGGCTGACCTGTTCAACAGCCTGTATGTCTTCATACTCGCGGCCTTTATCGGATTTGAGGTGATTCGCCGTGTATCGCCGTTGCTGCACACCCCGTTGATGTCGCTGACCAACGCGTTGGACGCGATCGCGGTCGTCGGCGCCATCATTCTCGCGGGTGAGCACAAGAGCACGCTTGCGACAGTGCTGGGCACGATTGCCATCGTCGCTGCCACCAGCAATGCCGTGGGCGGCTTCATCATTACCGACCGCATGCTCAAGATGTTCAAATCCAGCCGGACACAAAAGCCATGATCCCAGGAACCGAATACGTCATTGAGATTACCTACATCGTCGCTGCCGTCCTCTTCATCCTCGCGTTGAAGTGGCTGAGTTCGCCAGTCACCGCGCGGCGCGGGGTTTGGGCAGGCGAAGTGGGAATGGTGTTGGCGATTGCTGGCACGCTTCTGTATCGCGGCATCGTGGACTACAAGTGGATCGCCATCGCACTGGTTCTGGGCGCGATCATTGGCATCCCGCTCGGCAATGTCGGAATGACCGCGGTTCCGCAGCGAACTGCATTGAGTCATGCCTTCGGTGCGCTCTGCGTAACTCTGGTGGGAACCGCGGAGTTCTACCTGCGCGCCCCCAACGTACCCCCGTTCCTGATGTCGGTGCTTTCGCTGGAAGTCATCCTCGGCGGTCTCACCGTTACTGGCAGCTTGATGGCCGCGGGCAAGCTGCAGGAAATCTTGCCGCAGCGGCCGATCACCTATAAGGGGCAGAACTTCGTCAACCTAGCGATGCTGGCGATAGCCGTCGCCATCGCCGTTCGCCTCGTGCTGCATCCCGAGGCCATGGTCCTGTATCCGTTCATGGTGGGGATCGCGCTAGTGTTCGGTGTGATGATGATCGTCCCCATTGGCGGCGCTGACATGCCGACCGTGATCTCGCTGTTGAATTCTTACGCCGGACTTTCCGCCGCCGCCATGGGCTTCGTTCTCAATAGCAAGCTTCTGATCGTGGCGGGCTCGCTCGATGGAGCGTCGGGCTTCATTCTCTCCGTCAACATGTCGAAGGCGATGAACCGCTCGTTCACCAATGTGCTGTTCGGAGCATTCGGACAGGTACAGACGTCGGGAGCTGCCGCGGTCGAGGCCCGGCCCGTACACAGTGCAACTCCGGAAGAGGCTGCCGCCATCCTCTCGGCTGCGAACAAAGTCGTAATCGTTCCAGGTTATGGCATGGCGGTGGCGCAGGCGCAGCACAAGGTCCGGGAACTGTATGACTTGTTGACGAAGAAGGGCGTGGACGTGAAATTCGGCATTCATCCGGTCGCGGGACGCATGCCTGGGCACATGAACGTTTTGCTGGCCGAAGCCGACATCCCGTACGACAAGTTGCTGGACATGGAGGAAGTCAATGCCGATTTTCCGCAGACAGATGTTGCGCTTGTGATCGGAGCCAACGACGTCACCAATCCTGCCGCCCGCAGCGACGTTGGAAGTCCGATCTACGGCATGCCGATTCTGGACGTGGACAAGGCCCGTACGGTCATGGTGATCAAGCGCAGCATGAATCCGGGGTTCGCCGGAATCGACAATCCGCTCTACTATCTCGACAACACGCTCATGCTGTTCGGTGACGCGAAAGCGTTTGTCGGCTCGATCGTACGGGAGCTTAGCGGCGGAGGCGGCCATGGTTAGGGGCACGGAACTTCGTGGGCGGGCGGAACGTATTTACGGACAGGAGGAGTTATGTTGACCTTCCTTCTGTGGTGCATCTTGTTGTTCCTGTGCTGGCCGCTGGCGCTGTTCGTGCTGGTTCTGTACCCGTTGGTGTGGTTGCTGCTGTTGCCCTTTCGGCTTTTGGGATTTGCCGTCGAAGGCGTGCTGGAATTGCTGAAAGCCATCATCCTGCTTCCGGCGCGCGTATTGCGCGGACCGCGCCGCGCCTGGTAAGAACCGATCTTCCGTTGGGCATACATCAAATGAGAGAAACCCGAAGTTTTCCCACTCCGGGTTTCTTCGTTCGCGAGGCTACAACTACTTCATTGCAACAATCACGGTTTCGGGCGCGTTGGGAAGACCGGCGGCCCCATCTCCACTACTTTCTCGCGTTTCGACTCGGCAAGTCCGATGCCCCCGCATTCAGGCGGATGTGCCTTTCGCCTTCAGCCTGCAAGCGAAATCGATGACGGCTGGCAATTGCCGGATCATCGCGCTGAGTGATTGCCACGCTGTTTTCAGATTAATTCCGTGACTTCGCCAGGAGTGGGCTAAACTAGCAGCCCGGAGGCGGTTCGTGGACTCGAGAGTCGTGGTGGTGTCGGGCTCGGCAAAAGGCACGGTGGTACGGCTGACTGGCAGCCAGTTCTCCGTGGGGCGCGATTCCGCCAACCACCTGTGCCTGCACGACCGGGCGGTGTCGCGGAGGCATTTCTCAATCAGCGAAACCGACGCAGCCTTCCATCTGGTTGACCTGGATAGCCACAATGGGACCTTCGTGAACGGCATACCGGTACGGCGAAAGCTGCTGGGCCATGGGGACACCATTCGGGTAGGCCATTGTGAGCTGGTGTTTCTGATCGGGGAGGACGACAGCCTGATTTCGCGGATTGAGCAGTTCCGGGACGAGTCGCCGGCCGATCTTCTAACCACCACGAGCACAAATCGATTGCCGTCTGCTTCGAACCTTGGCACCGACGTTGGCCGGATGGCGCGCGATCTGAATGCCCTGTTCAAGGTGGCAAGCACCATTAATTCCATTCGCGACCTGGAGCCACTGCAGCAGCGGCTTCTGGAACTGATTTGCGAAGTGGTTCCCGCCGACTCCGCCGCCGTCGTAATCACCGGGCATGTTGACGACGACCCCAGCTCAAGTTGCACTTGGAAACGTAAAGCTGGTGATTCTCCTCCCCTGCAGATCCGGCGAGAAATTGTGCAGCGCGCTCTATGGGAGCGCTCGGCCATTATCGGCAAGCCCTCCTCTCAATCGCGCAACGCGGAGAGTGTTCTCTGCATGCCGCTGATAGCAGTGGAACGCACAATCGGAGTTCTGTACCTGATTGCCTCCGGCGCGGGAAAGAGATTTGAAGACGACCACGTCAACTTTCTCACCTCCGTCGCCGGAATCGCTGCCGTCACTTTGGAGAACGTTCTTGCCTTGGAGGCCCTGCGCATCGAAAATCGACGTCTGCAGACCGAGCTGGATCTGGACGGCGTCATCGTTGGCGAAAGTAATTCCATGCGACAGGTGGAGGAGTTTATCGCCAGAGTATCCGGCGGCGATTCCACCATCCTTATTCGCGGGGAAAGCGGCACGGGCAAGGAACTGGTGGCGCGCGCCATCCATCGCAACAGCCCGCGCGCCGGCAAACCATTCGTCGCCATCAACTGCGCCGCCATTCCCGAGGCGCTGCTGGAAACAGAATTGTTCGGACACGAAAAGGGGGCCTTCACCGGCGCCATTGCAACCAAGAAAGGCAAGCTGGAGGTGGCTGAAGGCGGCACCGTTTTTCTCGACGAAGTCGGCGAACTCTCCCCGCCGCTCCAGGCGAAATTGCTGCGGGTGTTACAGCAGCGCGAATTCGAGCGCGTGGGAAGCACGCACAGCCTGAAGTTCGATGCGCGGGTGCTTACGGCCACCAACAAGGACCTGGAANNCTTTATTACCGCCTGAACGTGGTCTCGATGGTAATACCTCCTCTGCGCGAGCGTCCCGATGACATTCCGCTGCTGGCGATCTACTTCGTCGCCAAGTATGCCGAGAAGTGCAAACGGGCGCTTAAGGGCATNNTCGCAGGAAGCGCGGGCGCTGTTAATGAGCTATAGCTGGCCGGGAAACGTGCGGGAGCTGGAAAATGCCATCGAACACGCCATGGTTCTAGGTCTGACGGATGAAATTCTTCCCGACGATCTACCGGCGGCCCTGCTGGAAGTGCAGCCGGTGGAGCGCAGCGCCGTCAAGTATCACGACCGGATCAATCAGCTCAAGAAGCAATTGATTATCGATGCGGTCGCGCAAACCAAGGGGAACTACACCGAAGCCGCCAATTTGCTTGGACTTCATCCCAACTACCTGCACAGGCTCATCAGGAACCTGGATATCAAGGGGGAGCTGAAGNNAAGGCCCGCACTACCCGAGCTATAGCTACTCTGGAATCGCTCTAATCGAATAAAAGCGTGCTCTCATGAAGAAGACCATGCTGCTGGCGTCTAGGTGTGGGGGTTTGCCGCCCCGAAAGTGGCGGCGGCGCCGGCGGCAGGACACTTGCAACAGTTTCACTTGACACCAACTCACAGCGTGGTAGTGTTGCACACAAAAGAAAGGAACCTGCCATGACGTCTCGCATGCAGTTTGGAGTGTTGCTGGCTGTTTGCGCTTGTCTGTTTCTGCCAGCGTGCCGCAAGGAGGGTGGAGAAGGAGGAAGAGTGGGAGGAGGCCAGCAAAGTGCCGTGACTATCACCCTGTCTACCGACAACAATGGCAATTGCGTTCAGAGCCAAGGCGGGGCAGCCGTTACGAATGCGACCGTACACTATGACCAGTCGGTTACCTGGTGCGCCGTCGATCAATCTGGGAATAGGCTTGCCTTTGACCTGCAGTTCGCGCAAGGTGCGTCTCCGTTCGCGCAAAACCAATTCACTGCCACCGCCGGGAACTGCTCTTCGCCATCCGGAACGCCTGTGAGTGCGGTGGATAGAATCTATCCCTACCAGCAGATCACTATCAACGGCAAGCAATGCGGGGTAGGCACCGACGGCATGCATATTAAACCGGGACCGTAATGCTCAGGGAGTAGCTGCCAGTGAGCGAAAAAGTGCGTTTGGTTGCAGGTTGCCGAAATCGGGAGTATCACGGACAACCGTGCGCGAATAGCCCGCTTCTACGGCCTTCGTCAGATAAGTAAGCGTCTGGTTGGTCTGGTTGAAGTGGTTATACACAAGGGCCGCACGGAATAGCGCCTCGCCATTCGAAGGCGCCAGCTTCAGCGCTTTTTCGATGTAGGTGATCGCCGTCTGGCGGTCTCCGACCATAGCTGAATAGTCAGCCAAGTAGGCCAAGGTGGGCACATCGCCCGCATTGACCTCCAGATTGGAAGCTGCGATTGCAATGGCTTTGCGATACTTGGCTTCTGCCTCAGCGCGCCTGCTCGGGCTCCAGTAGAGTGCATCGCCAAGATTTCCCCAATTAAGCCAATCATGATCGTCGATCTTGAGCGCCTGTTCCAGCGCTGCGATCGCCTCGGGGTAGCGGTGCATCAGGGTATAGGTGTAGCCCAGGTTGCCGTACGCGTCTAGGCTAGGCCGTAGTTCAATCGAGCGCTTCAATGCATCTATGGCTTCCGAGTAACGTCCCTCCAGACCATAGGCCCCCCCCAGGTTGAAGTAGCCAAGATAGTTGTTGGGGGCAAGCTGGGTTGACTTCAGAAATGCGACTGTTGCATCGGCATAGCGGTTCTGTCCGTAATAAAATGCACCCAGCCAGCTATAGACTGCCCAATAGTTGGGCCGCAGGGCGATTGCCTTCTTATAGGTGGATTCGGCGGCGGCGAAATTGCCCAAGCTCGTGTAGGCATCGGCCAAACCGCGCAGCGCGTCTTCACTGCTTGGCTCTGACTGTACGGCTCGCTGGAATTCCTCGACCGCTTTGTCATATTTACCGGTTCCGTTAAAGAGGGTGCCGAGGCAGATGTGGCCTTCCACCAATTCTGGGTTTAAGGACAGTGCCTTCTGGCAATTGCGCGAGGCTTTGGCCACCCATTCATTCCCTTTTGAGAATTGCTGAAATCCAATCCAGTAAGTCTTGCCCAGCGCGGCATAGCCGAGGGCATAATTGGGATCGATCTTGATCGCCTGCGTAAATTCCCCGATCGCGCTGTCAATGTCTTCCGGCTTATTGAATTCCTGCAGATAACCGCGTCCGCGTATGTAGGCTTCGTAAGCCGCGGGCTGAGTGTCCTGACGGACGTTCAACTTGCGGCGTTGCTCCGGTTTGATTTGTGCCGGCAGCATGTCCAGGGTCTCGCTCACCACACGGTCTTGCAGTCCAAAGGCGTCGCCGGCATCCACGGTGATGCTGCGGGCTGCGATCTGCCGATGCGTCTTGGAATCCACGAGAAAACAGTTGACGCGGATGGTCTGGCCGGAGCGCTGCAGGCTGCTCTCCAGAACGAAATCGGTGCCAAACTCGCGGCGGGCGTCTGCCGCGGTCTTGACTCCCTGGTCGCGCAGATCGCGCGGCGAGACCACCTGGATGGCATCCGTGTCGCTGGCTTGGACCAGCTTGGCAGTAAGGGTTTCGGTCAGGCCCAGACCGAGAGCGCTGGTCGCCGGATCTTGACCTACGGTGTCGAAGGGCAACACGGCCATGATCCGCTGCTTGGCCGAGGCCTGTTGCGGCCACCATCGCTTGACGCCATATCCAGCCGCGACTCCTGCCAGCAATACCGCTGCCAGGATCAATACGGCTTTTCGATGGCGGGCCTTGCGCTCAACCTCGAAAAAGCCGGTACGGCGAAGAGTTTCCGTGGACAGCTCATCACCTGCGAGGATCCGGCCAAGGTCCGCCCGCAACTCCCGCACCGATTGGTAGCGCAGATCGGGTTCCCTATCCAATGCCTTCAGGATCACAGCTTCTAACGCAGCCGAAACTTCGGGATTGAGGAGGCAGGGGCGCACCGGGTCGTAATGCAGAATGGCATCGATCAGCAGCGACGGCTGACGGTCCGGAAATGCGCGCTTACCCGTCGCCATTTCATAGAGCACGGCGCCGGCTGCCCAAATGTCGGAGCGGGCATCGGCGGTTTCAGCGCGCAACAGTTCGGGCGCCATGTAGGGCACCGTTCCGCTGAGCGAGAGACTGGTGTTGAGGTTCGCAGTCTCGGCCACCTCGTCGATTGGGTCAACCAGCTTGGCCAGACCAAAATCGAGAATTTTCAACTGTCCGTCGGGGTTGACCCGCAGATTTTCCGGCTTGAGGTCGCGATGGATGACATTCTCGCGGTGCGCGGCTTCCAATCCGCTCGCCAGTTGTATGCCCAATTCCAGGACCGTCTTCTGCGGAAGAGGCTGTTGGGCGAGCATCTCGTCGAGGTTGACCCCGGGGATGTATTCCGTGACCAGATAATCAATGCCACGTTCCTCCCCGAAGTCGAAGGCCATGGCGATGTTGGGATGGTTCAGCTTGCCAACCGCAAGCGCCTCCTTGCGGAACTGCTTGCGAGTGGCATCGTCGGCGAACAATCCGGCGGGCAGGATCTTGACCGCGACGTCGCGCTGCAGTTGCTCATCGCGGGCGCGAAAGACCACGCCCATGCCTCCGGCGCCGATCTGTTCGATCAGCCGATAATGCCCCAATACCTGTCCGCTGCTGGGGGCCTGAATTGCCATTGACCCGGATATTAGGGCAGCGCGCAAAGGCCGTCAATGGCTCGATGCGTCCGCACCGGTTGCGAGCGCAGTCTTGTCGACTTCTAGCACGGGCTTGGGAATCGC
>PLQW01000079.1 GCA_003160215.1 Acidobacteriaceae bacterium | reverse complement strand
CTTGACATCCCCTCTCCAGAAACTTACTCCGCAGAACTCTGGATCAAGCAGTCTGGGTTTCGGCCTCTGTTAATTGGAAACCGAGTTGGGCTGCTTTCTTGCGTAAGAACTGGAGCTGTTGGTTCCGATAATTCTGTTCGTAGTACTCTGCTCCTTTGTCGACATACCGTTGACCGTACTTCAACATCCGATAGACGAGTCGGGCGAGTCGATGGGCCATGGCGGTGATGGCCTTTGGGGCTCCCAGCTTCGTGCGCAAACGACGATATTGGGCGCCAAGGTAGGTATGGCTACGCAGCAGAGCGTTGGCGGCCATGCGTAGGGCCGTGGCTGCACGGTTTACCACATGGCGTGTGCCTCGGCCAACTACCTTGTCGCCGGTGATCCGATTGTCTGGACACAATCCCAACCAGGAAGCGAAGTGGCTTTCAGTTTTCCAGCGACCCATATCAAGCCCGACTTCGGCCAAGATCGTTTGTGCGACCATGACGTCGATCCCATCGATCCGCGTTAGATCTACTCCGGCAACCCGTTGCAGCTCTTGCTCCAGGTTGAAGTGTGGCGCATTCTTGGCCGGCTTCTTGCGCTTGGCCTGCGCCTGTTTCGGTTGGTCGCCCCCTTGCACTTGTGTCACCGGTGCAGCCGCTACTTCTGGCGCCACGCTGGCAAAACTGGCAAGCTGCTGTTGCAGTTGCTGATCACACTCGGCAATGCGTTTCTGGTAGGTGTCGTAGGTGTCCACTTCTTGTTTCAGCAAGAACAGCAACTCCGGTCGCCAGTCGCCCTCCAGGCTCTTAGCAACCTCCTTCGGGCTGGCTTGTATGCGCGGGTCTCTGAGTTCAGCTAATTTCTGGGGATCGCGTTCGCCGCCCACGATGGCGCGCACAATCAACTGCCCGGTCAACCCGCTCAGGTCGCTGATCACATTGGCCAACTGCACATTCATCTGCGTCAGGGCTTTCTGCATCCGCTGGATGCAGCTCGCCGCCGCTCGCACGTGTTCGGCTCGTTGCCGCCAATACGTCCGTAGCACTCGGATCTGGCTGGTTGGCTGAAAAGAGTTGTTTAACAATCCGTACGTGTGCAACTTCAACAACCATTGGCACTCCTGCACATCGCTTTTGCGCCCAGGCAGATTTTTGGTGTGGCGCGCGTTGACCAAGTACACCTCAAAACCCCGTTCTTCCAGAATGTCGTACAAGGGAATCCAGTAGACCCCGGTCGACTGCATCGCTACCGTCGTTACGCCACAACTGTTCAGCCAGTCCGCCAGCCGATGCAGATCGGCCGTGAAACACTCGAACCGGCCTACTGGTTCCGGATCTCGATCCGGACGCACCGCCACATAGTGGGAAGCGTTGCCTATGTCAATCCCCGCGGCCTGGGGGTGAATCACGTCTAGCCCCGGGTCGTTGGACTGTAACCGTCGCGCCCATTCCTTCTTCTCTTTGCGAGTACGCCACCGCCTGTCTGCTCTCATTCCGGCTCCTCCCTGTAGGAAAATGGGATCCGGTTCGGCCCGGTGACGATAAGGTTGAGGAATCTCTCCATCGGGGTCATAAGAGGCTGTCGTCTCGACGGGCTCTTGCCACCATGTCAGTGATCGCCAGTACCGGAGCCATGCTTTTATCCGGGCACAAGAAGCACCAGTGGGAAGTCGGCCTTAGCTTGCCGAACGTGATCCTTGTGACAAGGTGCCACTCCCGGCAGCTCCATACAAGTTTCTGGTACCAGTGATCGTTCCGAAGGCACGATCGAATGCTTTTATAGAACCCGCCCAGCCGCAGGCATTGTAAATGGGGCACCAGGCCGCCAACAACGGGCCTCATAAAGCCCTATCCGGGAATGGCGGCATAGACTTACAATGCGGTAGTCCATATGCATTGGATCTTTCAGCACAAAGACGAGATTCAGGCCCTCACGAATGTAGTCATCGCGGTGCTGACCGTGGTGCTGATCTTTCTCACCGCCGTCTATTCGCACGCCAACCGGCGGACGATGAAAATCATGGAAGCTGATCTGCGCTTCCGTACGAAGCCCATCCCAAAAATTGTCTTGGCGCGGTCAGCGGACGAAGCCGCCCGATCGTTTCAGTGGAAGTTAACGGTCACTGTTACGAATGCACCCCTGCTATTCAGAGAACTGAAGCTCTTCTTCCACCAAAAAAACCATAGGCACATGGAATATCTTCAGGTTCAGAGGCGCATTCTCCGGCCCGGTGAAGAGTTTTCTCGCGAGGCATCGTTCTATCCGTCAGACCCGGTTCTCGATTGGTCCGCGGAGGTAAAGTACAGTGATCTTACGGGACTCGTTACGTACAAAACGTCGTTCACCTCTGAAGAAAACGATTTTGGATATGAAGAGGTCATCCCAAAGTTGGGACCTATTGCGTTCTTCTGGTGGCGTTGTAAAGAGAGATATAAGGAAATGCGCTCTGGCGGAAGCCTGCAAGAAAAGCTGGACAAGCTCAACAGATAGTTCGGTTATCCACACCCTTGCGCTATTTACCCAACACATCATAATTAGGGGGTTCTGAGCAGGAATCTGGAAAAGCCCGTGATTCATGGGGGATTTTGATTTTGGGGAACTTTGGGTACACTCAGCGGGGTGCGAGAGAACGACTGGACCAAACTGCTGGGGTGGCCAGGCTACCGCGTCTACCGGCACGAAATCGATGAGCACGGTAAGACCCTGAAGTTGTGGGTGCGGCGCAAGCGAGGCAACCGGAAGCTAGTATGTTCCGGCTACGGGCGGAAGTTGACCGAAGCCTGCGACATCTATCAACGGGAGGTGCGCGATCTGGCGGGTGGCCCAGGTCTCCTGCCCGGAACCATCCTTAATTTTGGGCAACAAAATCAGGTAACTGTGGGTGCCCCAGGTCTCGCGATTTTCGAGACCTGGGTGGGTACGAGGCTTGGCCGGCCGGGTAATCGATGACGAACCTCCCGGGTCTCGAAGACCGCGAGACCCGGGGCACCCGGCGAAGCTAAAAAAGCGGATCGAGAAATCGTCCGCCAAAATGTAGTTCACCTACGTCCAAATGCGCGGTTGGCTCCAAATGCAGCGTATAACTCGGTAAAGAAGGGATTAAGCGCTTCCTCTGCACTTTCATCCTTCTTCAAAATCTCCTCCTCGTAGACAGTCTTCGCTGCACTCGATCCCGGTCCGACTCCGACTCCGTACTGAGAAGGCAAATAACGGTCGAGCAAGCCTTCGATGCCGGCAACCCACCGGTATGGAGGTGGAACCTGTCTTTGCCCGAGAAATTGGACAAAGAACTCCAGCGTCTGAACAAACCGGTTTTCCTCAACGAAGATTACGTCGTCCCTAACATTCGCGTAAAAAGTATTAATTGTCCATATCTCGGCACCTGTGAAAAGAAAGACCAGACTGGTTGCAGGGTCGTCAGCTCTAAGTGTCCTGCAGAAGCCCCATCCGTCTATGGCCCTTGTCTTCTGCGGCGGCTCGGGAGCCTCGTAAAAATTGGAAACGGCTAACTGCACCATCAGGTTTTCGACATCGGCGAGTTCCCAGGGCTTCACGGGATTCTGAGGCATGAGACGCAGCCACGCTGCGGTACCGTTAGCGAGATATACAGGCCTTCCTTTGAGCTGCATCATTTGGGCCATTGCATCACGCATATAACCGATCGGTTCACCCTTGGCCCGAAACCTGGCCATGCCGTCCTTAGGTTCGCGGTATGCGACCGGCACGGGAACTGGCAAAGTCCTCGCGTAATCCTCGCTGGCGAAGAAGACGCGCAGCGCCGTTTCAAAGTCTTTAACCAGCAATGCCCGCTGGGCTGTCCGCATGTCATCTCCTGCGCGTTCGGGCAAGTCGTAAGCAATCGGATTGCGAAGTTCGAGAAGGTCGAACGGCATTGTCACACGCGTGGGCTTGCCGTATGCGACATTCATCACCGGCATGATCTGACTCAGGTCTTTGCACTTTCGTGCGTAGCCATACTCGATGAGCACGTTTGGGTTTGGCGTTGGGTCGTCATTCTTCCGCCTACCGACGAAGGTAAAATCGGGAACGAATATTGTCGCGTCCTCGATTTTGCGCAGAATAGTCTCAAATATCCGTAGAGAGCCGGGAACATTCTTCGTGTCCTTGTCAATCTCCAACTCGTCGCGAATTGCCTCCTGAAGCTGAATCTCGTTGGAGATGTTTTTAATCGCGGTTTCAAGGGCTCGCTCGATGAAGTTGCGTCCGTCGCGGGTCGGAGTATCCGACTGCCAGGATAAGAAAATTGTAGTGGCCATGGTGTGATTGCATTGTAATGCTTGGGCATCGGCCTGGTGCCTCAGGTTCGCGTCCCTCCTTCGGACGTCAACCTGGGATCAGAAAAACTCGCTCCGGTCCACCCGTCGTCTTCAACTCACGATCTCTCATGTCCACTCCCATTCGAGCTCAACGACAATCCTGCATCTGCTGGCTTTACCATATTGAATACTGGTATTGAGTATGGTATGTTGAGAACCGCTATGCCAACCGCGCGAAAAATCACGGTCGAGATACCTGCTGAACTTCTGGAGAAAGCACAAAAGGCCAGCGGAACCGGCATCACCCAGACGGTTCGTACCGGACTGCAGTTGGTTGCCGCATCCCAGGCATATGCTGGGCTGCGCCAGATGCGAGGAAAGGTCCGCTTTAGCCGCACGTTGGCGGAGCTGAAAGCTGATCGATGATCGCCGCCGATACGAGCACGTGGATCGCGTTTCTGGAGGGCAGCGGCGGCGCGGACACGCGTTTGTTGGACCAGGCACTGGGCGACCGCCAGGTACTCATGGTGCCGGTCGTGCTTACCGAACTCCTAAGTGACCCTAAACTTCCGGCAAGAGTGTCCGAAATGCTCTCTGAACTGCCGATGCTGGAGATAGAACCAGGGTATTGGCAACGGGCGGGCGTACTGCGCGCAAGAGCGATTGCCAAGCGGCGAAAAGCGCGGCTCGGAGACGCCTTGATTGCCCAAAGCTGCATTGATAGGGGCGCTCCCCTTCTCACGCGTGACCGGGACTTCCGCGCCTTCGCAGGGGCTGCGGATTTGGATCTGGTGCTGAAGTTTTGAGCGACTTTTAGCGGCTCCTGGGAATTGTGGTTACCTTCGTTCTGCGGAATGCGTTTTCTTCTCAGCTCCGCTCCTACCCGCAAAATACAATGAGAAACGCTGGAGTCAGTCTCCGGCGCCGTGAGTGCCTGTCTGAGCTGTTGCCGTGATGGTGAACGGCTTTCCGCGTGCGGCGGCAGCGATCTCTGAAAACCAGCGACTCTGCAAAACGGGATGGGGCACCAGATAAGTGCTTTGTTCGTAATATCTTGCGTGTATCTGCTTTAGATAGAATATTTTGGCGGGAATCGCGCAAGATATTCAGCCGCAAAGACTTACGGTCGCGCTTAAATCGCGTGTTATGAATATTTTGCGGGCAAAATATTGAAAACAAAGATGCTGGAAGGACGGGGGGTACCCAATCCCCGCCATGATCACGGCTGGACATAGATCGGATTGTTCGGCGAGGGCGGTTCGTAATCCTGCCCATATTTGTTCTTATGCGGCGCGGAAGCGGCCATCGTTACCCGCACGCGAATCAGGCCCAGCGCGTGGGAAGCGTCGTTCACCACCACCTCGCGCGAAAGCGCCCGCAGGGTGGCGGGCAGTGCATTCTCATTCCAAACGTGCAGCAGGTAGCGGCCGGGCGGGACGGAGGCGATCGCGAACTCGCCCTGTTTGTTGGGGACGGCGAAGTATGAGCTGGGCAGAACCACCACCAGCGCGCTCATCTCGGGATGAATGTTGCAGAAGATGTACGACACTCCTTCGCGGTCGAAGTGAACGGTGCGGCTGGTTCCAGCCTCGTAGAGCCCGAGATCGAAACGCTTACCGTTAAACAAGGAGAACACGTTGTGAAACCAGGGATCGCGGTTGGGAAAATCTACGGTTGAGCCCTTGGTGACGACGATCAGGTGCGGCTCGAATGCTTTGTTCTTCTGTTGCAGCACGGCATGCATCGGAGGAACGATGGCGGAGTCGCCCGGCGCGGTAGCAATCGGCGCTAGCCAGACGACGGTAGCGCTTGCAGGAGACAGATTGCCGCCGCCTTCGGCCACCACGCGACCGGATACGCCGATGTCTTCCGACCACAAGCCTGGCGTCGCGCACAGCGCCAACGCGACACTCAATGACAGCGCGAATTTCCCCGCAATACGCATAGGTCCCATTCCGTCGAAAATCATTTACCACGGAGGCACGGAGGTTCTGGTTTCCATTGAGTTTGCTCCGTGATTTCCCTGCCTCCGTGGTCAATCTTCATTCCTCTGGATGGGCCGCACCGTCGAAAATCATTTACCATCCTTCGGCTTCGCTCGGGGCACTCTCTGATACGGAGGACACGGAGGTTTTGGTTTCTATCGAGTTACTCTCCGTGATCTCCGTGCCTCCGTGGTTAATTTCCATTCCTATGGGCGGGCGGTAGACCCATGCGCCACTCAGAACAGTACCCCCAGCGCCATGTTCAACTGCCCAGCCTCATAACTTTGATTGTAGATGGAGAAAGTTCTTAGCCGGCGGTATTCCAGCGACAACAGCAAGTCGGAACGTGGCCGGTAGATGACGTTGCCAAACCCCGCCCGGTTACGGGTCAAGAAAGGATTGGCATAGCTCTGGGCCTGCTCGCCGAAATAGCGAATGTCGGCCGCAAACGGATTGTCCTGTCCAAAGGCGGCGTTGAACTCAAGCTTCGGCAGCGGCTGGTATTTCAACTGGGCCCAGCCGCCGACGGAATTCAGCGGCAGCACGCTGGTGGCGGGATCGGTGAGCGGCCCGTTATAGACGACGCTGCGGCTAAGGGCGGCGCCGAGTCCGCCGATCGCTTGTCCACGGTAGAAGAAGCCGCTCAGCGTGAACCAGCGGTTAAGCGGCAGGTTCCAGTCCGCAGTCGCCGCATACCCGTTCACGTTTCGGTTGAAGCCCCAGTACTCGCGGCTGTAATAGCCTCCAGCGCCCACCGTGAAAGTCCGGCCCAACAACGGATGGGAGTAGGCGACTCGCGCCGCGAATGCCGGTTGGCGCGATTCTTCTCCGGCATCGGGAGTCCGGTACCAAGCGTAGTTGAAATCATTGGGTGTTTCGCCGGTCAGCGGATCAAGCACACCCCCTTGCAGGCTCACACTGGAATGGTTGGAAAATTCGAAGCGGTGTTCGACCCGCAATTGCGGAGTCCATGACCAGAGATTGCCCGAGTAGGTGAGCGCCGGAACGATCAAGGATGCGAACGAAGTTGGAGCTTGCGGGGATAGGAACAAGCCGTCCTGCCCTGCGACCAGGGATGTGTCCTTCCAATCCAGACGAACGATGGCAGTACGCAATCGCACCACACCGGAGTTCGCACCATTGTTGGTGGCGGGAAATCCGCCGCCGAAGTCGAAGTTGACGTTGCCGCTGGAGTGTGCCCCGAAGACGTCTGGCCCAAAGACCTCGAAGCCAAGAATCGATTGCCGAAGCGTGCCTCCTACCGAGCCCGGCGAGTCCATAGGGTTTGATTCGAGGACCCACGTAGGCACATCCTGATTGTCCGTAGAGCCGCTATTGCCGAACAAGTTGAAGAGCACGATTCCCGAAAAGCGCACCCGGTATTTCGAGGCGCTCTCCAGTTTTGTCTGGTACTGGTCGTCGATCTTGCCAGAGAGCAGTTGCTGATCTTCGTCAAGCTGGTCCACGCGATGCTCCAGTTGGGCAGCGGTCGACGACGAAGTTGCCGGCGAGGGTTCGTCGAGCGCGGATTCGGCGCCGGTTACGGTGCTGCTGGCGCTGTGTTGCGCTTCGAGTTCCTGTCGCATACGGAAGATTTCCGCGCGGCTGGCCGTCGTCTGCTGCTGCAGTTGCAGCACCATTTCCTTCAGTTCGCGGACCTGGGATTGAAGTTCTCCCAAGGAGGCATTCACGCTGGCGTTGTCTCCGGCGGTGGCGTTGGATCGGGCCGTCTGGGTGGAACCCGGCACAGCCACTGCCAACGCGAGAGCCAGCAGCGGCGCCAGACGCGAAACCTGGTAATACCTGGTAAATTTCATGTCGCACCTCTGCGCAACGAGTTTTGAATGTCCCCGACACGTGCGGGCTCCGGGCCCGCGGGTTTAGGCAGTGAACGGTTGAGAGGCGTCCGCGGTCCGGCCATTCCACGTGACGATCTTCTTGCATACCCGGGGAAGCACGATCTGCATCACCGTGCGCCCCGGCACCGAGCTCTCCAGTCGTAAGGTGCCGTCGTGGTCCTGCACGATCTTCTGGGCGATCGTGAGACCCAGTCCCGTGCCGTTCTCCTTGCCATGGCTGACGAATGGCTGGAACAGTTTGTCGTGGAGAGAGGATTCCACCCCGGGGCCATCGTCGGTGGTGCGGATTTCCAGGTTCCCGTTGACCTCAGCCACATCCACCGCGACATGGCCGCCGCAAACCTGCGCTGCCTGGCAGCCATTCAGCAGCAGGTTGTAGAATACGCGCTCCATTTTGCGGGCATCGAATTGCGCGCTGTGCAGTCCGGGCGATTCAATGCTGACCAGGATCTTGTGGAATTGGGGATGCGCCTGTACCAGCTCGATGGCACGGCTGATGGTCCGCTCGATGGTCGCTTCGATCACGTTCAACGAATCGGCGGGACGTGACAGCTCCAGGAGCGAATCGACCAAATCGGTCAGCCGGTTCACCGCAATGCGGATCTCCAGATAAAGCTCTTCGCGCTGTTGCGGATTCAGATCGGCATCGGCCAGAAACTCCGCATTGGCCAGGACCGCGGTCAGTGGGTGGCGCAAGTCATGTGAAATAGAACTGGCCATTCTGCCAATGGTGGCCAATCGCTCGGCGTTGAGCAGCCGCTGCTGTGCTTGATGCAGGCTCTCGCGCATGCCGGAGAAGGCATTCGTAAGTTCTTCAATCTCGCTCGCCCCGCGCGCCTGTACCGGGTAACGAAAGTCTCCTTTGCCCAAGGCCCGTACTCCGTCCACTAATTCCTCCAGCGGACGCGTGAACGTTGTGGAAGCGACATATACGAGTATGCTCCCGACAAACACCGCGCCCAGTCCCACCGCCAGCAACAGCCGCCGCAGATGATTCAGGAATGCGGTGGCCTCGTCATACGACTTCATCACAAGCATGGTGACGGGGGGCGCATTGTCGGGATTCAAGGCGAGCGACGAAACCACGAAACTTTCTCCACCCAGCTTCCAATCGATGGGGCCTCGCGGAATGGCTTGGCCCTTCAGGTAGGTGCCGACCTCGCTTCTCTGGTCGGCATTGAGGGTGCTGACAACGACCGTGGACCCGCAAACGATGGTTACTTGGCTGGCGGCGATCTGGCTCACCTGGCGGGCAACGGCTGCATTCATCTCGTCGCCGACCGCGACCACCCCGAGCAGCGAATTGTCGCTGCTGGGCCCGAAGTAGATTGGCACCAGGACGACTTCATAGAGATGTCCGCCTGCAAACCACCACTGCAACGGCTGGTCGAGGGAGTTGCGATGTTCCAGAAGTTGCTGGGCTTGCTCGCGGGTAATGCCGGGCGCCTTGGTGTGAAATCCCACAAACTGGCCGGTGGAATCCAGTAGCGCGAACAGGTCGCCCCCGGAAAGACGGAACATCTCGCCCGACGCATCCTGGATGGTGGGCGCGTGATGGGATGTCATGAGTGCCTTAAGGCTGGGAAGATCGGCCATCAGCTTGGCGGAACGCGCCAGCGCGGCCTCGCGCTCCTTTTGTGCATTGCGGAAAGTTTCGACGGAGTTGGCCAAATCGTTGCCGAGGTCGCGCCGGACTTGGTTCTCCACCGTGCGCTGCACAATCAATAGAGAGACCGCAGTCAAGCCCGCGGAAGTCAGCAGCATGGCAATCAGGAACTTGGTCCGCAACCGCACCCGACCCATCGCCAATCTCCTCTCGGCTTCGATTATCGGACGAACTTGTAGCCCGTTCCGTGGACAGTACGAAAATGTACTGGATCGGCGGGGTCCTTTTCCAGCTTTTGCCGCAAGCGAAGAATGTGGGTATCGACCGTGCGCGTGGTGGGGTAATTGCTGTAACCCCACACTTCATTGAGCAGTTCGGTCCGCGAGACTGCCCGCTCCTGGTGGTTGAGGAAGAAGCGCAGCATCTTGAACTCTTGTGGAGTGAGAGCGACCACATGGCCATCGCGGTGCAACTCCATCTTGGAGAAGTTCACTTCCACATCGTCGAAACTAAACACGTCGGATTTGTCCGAGGCCTGGTTCAGACGACGCATCGCCGCGCGCACGCGCGCCAGTAGTTCGCGCGGACTGAAGGGTTTGGTGACATAGTCATCCGCACCGATTTCCAGCAGCAGGACTTTATCCAGCACATCGCTGGCTGCACTCAGCACCAGGATTGGAACGTTGGAGAACTCCTGCTTGATCTCGCGACAGAGGTCCTGACCCGACTTCCCCGGCAGACGCAAATCAAGGATGACGATCCGCGGCATAGTGGCGCGGAAGGTCTCCATGGCGACTGCTCCGTCAGCCGCAACCGACACCTCGAACCCGGCGGATTCAAAGGTTCGCCGCAAGGCCCGCTGCACCGCCAAATCGTCTTCAATAACCAGGATTTTTTCCATCGCTCGCTTCCACACAACGTCTGAGCTACAGCTAACAACACATCGAACTGGCAGTCAACGGGTTGTTGACAATTCTGTGACATCCTGCGCATCGCATTGCGCGACCCTCGCCAAACCATGTCACCAAACTTTGACCAGGTGTTGACCTATCCAAGACAACTCCGCCTTCAGTCCTAGTTAGATTGCAGAAGACTCATGGCGACAGGATTCACAGCACTCCGCGCTGCCTGAAGTAGATTCTCAATTCTGAAATTGATGGAGGAACGATGTTCAGCACAAAGCACAACAAACCCCAAACCGCCGCTCGGCTGCTCTTGGGTGCCACTGTGTTTCTGGTAGCGGCTACGTTGTTTAGCCTGCCGGCAGCGGCCCAGAGGACTCAGCCGACGATTCTCACATCCGACATAGTTAACATCAGCGCCAATACCGATGCCAACCTGGTCAATGCTTGGGGCATGTCTTCCAGTCCGTCGGGTCCCTGGTGGGTTTCCGACAATGGGACAGGCCTTTCCACCCTTTACAATGCAGCAGGAAATCCCCAAGGTCTGGTCGTGACTATTCCTTCGGGAAACGGGGTAGACACAGGAACCCCGACGGGACAGGTATTTAACAGCACGACCGNNACTTCAAGATTGTCGGCACCCCGGCACACTTCCTCTTCGCAGGGGAGGACGGAACCATCTCCGGATGGTACACGGGCACGAGCGCAAGTCTCGTGGTTAACAACAGCGGTAGTGGCAATGCTGTCTATAAAGGAATTGCTTTGGCATCGGCGGGAGGCGCCAACTACCTTTATGTGGCCAACTTCCGTAACGGCTCGGTGGACGTGTTCGATGGCACATTTGCCCCGCACTCGTTCGGCGGAGGCGCGTTCCAGGACAGCACCATCCCGACGGGGTTTGCGCCTTTCAATGTCGCCAACATCGGGAGTGGCAAGCTAGCAGTGACCTTCGCCAAACAGGATGCCGCCAAGCATGATGACGTGGCGGGTCCGGGAAATGGTTACATCGATATTTTTGACACGACGGGTAATCTGCTCATGCGCCTTCAACACAATGTTTACGAGAACTCTCCGTGGGCCGTAGTTGTAGCTCCGGCAACAGGCTTTGGCGCATTCAACGGAAAGATTCTGGTGGGGCAATTCGGTAGTGGTGCAATCGCGGCATTCGACGCTACTACTGGCAATTTCGCATCGTTGCTATTAGATCCCAATAACCTGCAGCTGCAGATTAATGGATTGTGGGGGCTGGCGTTTGGCAACGGCGGCACCGCCGGTCCGACCACCACCCTTTTCTTCACAGCGGGAGTTTTCGGAGAAGCTCACGGACTCTTCGGCTCGATCGTGCCGCTTTCCGCTAGTGGCGTTCATTAACTGAGACGAACAGGGACCGAATCGAGGAGGGCGAAAGCGCCCTCCTTTTTAACTTTAACGTCGAGAATCATCGACAGCTTGGAGGTGAAGCTCCTCTTCACCACCTGATGGAAGGTGAGAGCAAAGCGCTGGCGGGGATTGTGGAGTCGTTAGGTAGTGAGTGACGCTTTTCACCCACTACCGAGCTGCCGCCGGCGTGCCATGGACTCGGCTTCGAGCTTAGAATCGAGCAATGGCTAGAAAACGGTTCCTTTGCCAGTTGCTGATTTGGGGCTCGCTGTTTTGCATTGCGAGCAATGTTTTCGCCGCCGCGGCGCAAGTCGAGCGAATCGGCGCTTTGACTGCGCCCGGAGCTTCCGACGCGCTAAAGCAAGCGGTCGAAGAAAAGGGATACCGTATAACGCTCGACGGTGGTTGGACGGCGGAGTTTTGGTTTGCAAAACAACTTAAGACTGCGGCGAAGGATGTTCCCAACGCCCTCTATCCCGAGTTGGCGAATGCAGAGTTCGTTGGCGTGGTCAACCTGCCCAAGGGCATGACCGATTTTCGCGGGCAGGCAATTCCTGTCGGCGCGTACACCTTGCGTTATCAACTGCTGCCGCAGGACGGCAATCATATGGGCGTCGCGCCTAATCCCGATTTTCTGTTGGCTATTCCTGTCGCCAGCGATCCGAATCCGGAGCAGGGTTATCTTTACAAGAAGCTGGTGGCGCTGAGCGCCAAAACGACTGGTACGAACCATCCAGTGGTAATTGCGCTGGATACCGCGGGCGATCCAAGTAGCGTCGCTGGAGATGCGCAGGGAGTGATGGTATTTACGGTGACCGTTCCATCCTCGGGTGCGAGCGCGACCGAGAAACTTGGAGTCGTGGTGAAAGGCGCCGCCGCACAATAAATCCGAATTGCAGGCCCCGCAATGCTACTGTTATGCGTTCCATCCACGAACCCACGTAGTCCTTGTCGGGCATGAAGAAATCCTTGCTACGCCGCTCAGCATCGCTGCCGCCTCTTCTGGACTGGTGTTTGTTATTGCTTCTGCTGGCGGCTTCTACTCCCGTCATTCTGTTTCGCCATCAAACTCTTTTCATCGCGCCCCCGCTTGACTTGCTCGACGGTTCCTGGCTTCTCGATACCAGTTACAAGGCAGCGACCGGAGTTTGGTTCGGTCGTGACGTGGCATTTACCTACGGACCGCTCTTCCAATGGCTCTCCAGTGCGCCGTCGCGTTGGCTGGGAATCTCGACCGGGGCGGTGTATGCAACCTGGTACACACTGCCATTCTTCGTCACCGTCCTCGCCACATTCTTAAGCGCGTGGCTGCTCTTCCAGGAAGCGAGCCCGTGGAAGCGGAGGCTATTTTTCCTATTGGCCGTCGTCTTCTGGTCGCCTCCAGATGTGCGCACGTCCGTTTCCATCGTCGTCTTCCTGGGCTTTGTGCGGCTTGCGGATGCCGTGGCATCGGATACCCGTGCTCGTGTACTGCCCGCCCTTGCAGCCGGAGCGGTCTGTATCATTTGCTTTTTGCTTTCCGCGGACGCCGGACTGTACGCCGTAGCGGCGCTGCTGTTGTCCGTGACGGCAACCTGTGCGGTGAAGCGGAAGCTCCCCGGATCGGGGTTCAGGCTGATGAGCTTCCTGGCCCTGGCAGGGGCATGCTTTGCGGTCCTGATGTTGGCGACGAATGCCGCCATGGCGTCTCCGCTTAATTTCAAGTTCTGGGATTCGGGCTTTACCATCGCCACTTCCTATCGCTGGTTCGTGCCATCGGGGATGCCGAAAGCCGGCAAGCGTCTGGTTCTTTCCACACTAGCGATGGGTGTCCTTGTTTTCGGCCTGGCTTGGAGGTGGCGTGAACCAGACAGTCGCGGTTGGACGCTGCGTCCGGCTTTCCTGCTCTCGGGGTTCTGCTTCTCGTTTCTCATGCTGCAAAGCGGATTGGTACGTTCCGACTTCGGCCACGTGCTGCTCGCCACCTTTCCCATGATTTTCCTCGGCGGCGCGGTCCTGGTTGGCGGGCGGCCCTCAGCCCCTGCGATCTCAGCCATAATGCTGGGCATGGCCGTTGTTGTGACATTGCTGCTGGCCCATCCCTACTGGGCCTTCGTTCCCGGCAGCGTGGCAGCGAAATGGAGGGAAATACGCGCTCCCATCCTGGTTTGCCCTGACGGATTTCACTCCTTTGACCACGCGTGCTTCCGCACCGCCGACAGCGAACTCTTGTTGTCAGTTTCAGCCTACATTGACCAGCACACGGACCGCGGCGATCCCATTCTCGTGTTTCCCTACGAGACGGCGTTTGGTTTGACTTCCCGCCGCAGGGTCGCTGGTGGGGTGCTGCAAAGCTATCTGGTCAATGGAGACTACCTGACCCACCTCGAATTGGCGGGACTTCGCAGGTCGAATCCGCTATTCGGACTTTACTTTCCCGACGGCGTTATCAGCCAAGGGGTGGATGGCATTCCCAATTTCACCCGCAGTCCGGAGCTGTGGTTCTATCTGGTGCGTCACTACCGTCTCGCCGGCAGTCCAGCGAACGGCGTGCTCGGACTGGCGCGCGACGAAACTCGCGACCGGCGACTGATCTTCAACCAGCAAAGCCCGGGCAGTTCCCCTGGTGAGATACCCATCATCCGTCGCAATAGCTCCTTTGACTTGGGGCCGGTCCATTGGCCACCAGCCGGCGCAGACTTCCTGAAGCTTCGCCTCCGCGTCGCGTACTCACCCTGGTGGAAAATACGCAAGCCTTCGCGAGTCTCCTTGCAGATTACATTCGCCGACGGATCGCAGAAGCGCTTGGCCTTTCTTGTCGAACCGAACCGCACCTCCGAGGTTTGGCTTTACCCATGGGACGAAGAGGGGATGGGAAGGTACTTTGCGGCTGATGAATCAGAGTGGCGCCTCGCAAGCCGTCCCGCAATAGTCGGCTTGAAATTGCTCATCACGCGCCTCGATTGGATCTCCGTCGTACCCAGTCGCGTCTTCATCGAAAGTGTAGCTGCTGTCCGCATCTCCATGCCTTCGCGCAGCGGGCCGTCAGAACTAACCGATAACCCTTGAAGCACTCTTGCGCACGCTCTGAGAACCTTCGCCTTGATATCACGAGCCGAGCAAAGGGAAGTGTGTTCCGACTCTGTCAGCCGGCCCATAAATTCGACCGCAAGGCCTCTCCCCCGGCTCCGCCGTGCTTACCACTCTCGATTTCTTTCGTTTTCCGCCAAGAATTCCTTTCTCTATTGCTGTCTTTCTCCGCAGTGGTGTTGCAGAGTGCATCACTGCGATGAAAATTGCAACACCGCCCGTCACCCGTCTCCGATTCCAGCTAAGTAATTGGTTCCGCTGGTCATACAGAACAGGAGCGATCGCTAAAGCCGGCAATCCAAGGATTTCTAGTTGCAGAACGCAACAAATCACCTCGTTGCAGAATGCAACTTGGGGATCGAGAAGGTTTGCAACAGGGGTGCACAACTTACACAATCGTCGCTACTTGCACGCGCTCATCGCAACGATGTTCCTCATTTGCTGGTTTGGTACGCCGAATGCCTTAAGAGAAGTGTCAAGCGCGATGCAACCAAGCGCTGGCAGAGCAAAAAACCCTCGGATGCGAGGCAGGAGGCGGTTATGACAGTTCTTCTAGTTCTCATGATGTTCGCAATCTTTCTTACTATTGATTTCTTCTACTCGAAGGCGAAGCACCCCGTGTTGCAGGTAGCCCCGGCAATGCGTAAACAGGACGCGGCAGCAGCGCGGTTGAGACCCAGCCTTGTGGGCGGCTTCTCGGTTCCCGACAACCTGCGCTATCATCCCGGACACACTTGGGCGCTGAGCGAGAGTCCGAACCTGGTACGAATCGGAATCGACGACTTTGCCTCCAAGCTGACCGGCAAGGTCGAGCACATCGCGCTTCCGCAGCGTGGCCAGTGGATCCGCCAGGGACAAAAGGTATGGAGCATCGTGCGCAACGGCGTCAAAGTTGACATGGTCTCTCCGATCGAAGGCAGCGTAGCCGACATCAACGAAGCGGTGGTCAACGATCCCGCGCTGGCGACGAAAGATCCCTACGGGGAAGGCTGGCTGGTAACGGTGCAGTCTCCCGACGCCAAGACCAACTTCCGCAACCTCCTGGGTGGCGCAATGGCGCGGTGGTGGACGGAAGAGTCCTCGATGCGGTTGCAGCGGGTCATGCCCAGCGCGCTCGGCGCCCTGGCCCAGGACGGTGGAGTGGCCATCGACGATCTCGCCAGCACCATGCCGGACGAGCAATGGAGCAAGATCACCCGCGAGTTCTTCCTGACATAGCCGCTCGCGCTGAGAGAACCAACGCCCCGGAGTGCACCTCCTGCTCCGGGGCGTTTTTCTTGCGCCGGTTGACTGCGATTGGAATTGATCGTCCTATGAATGTGCCGCGGACGCGCCGCCGCTATTATAAGATGCCAGAACCAGGAGCCAACTGTGAGCAAAGTTCTTCTCATCGGCAAAGACTCGGAGATGACCCGTTCGATCGTGCAAGCCCTTGGCGACAAAGATTGCCCGTGTGAGTGCGCGCACGGCGGGGTGGACGCCATGCGCCGCTTGCGGCTCCAGCCGTTCGACGTGCTCATCACCAACCCCGAAACCACCATTGAGGAAGACCTGGCGCTGATCGAGGAGGTGCGCGAAATCCGGCCTGGCGTGAAGACCATCGTTCTGGCTCCGCACACCACGCCGGAGGAGGTCATTGCCGCGCTGCGGGCCCGGGTCTTCGTCTGCATCGGCGCCCCGTTTGAAGCTGACGAGATTGCCAACTTCGCGGCGGAGGCCGTTTCCGATGCCGACTGGCGCACCGACATTGAGGTTTTGTCGGCACAGCCTCACTGGGTTTCGCTGCGCGCCAACTGCCGTATGTTAACGGCCGAGCGGGTGGTGAGCTTCCTGCGCGAGCTGTGCTCGGAGTTGCCGGAGGACGCCCGCAACGACGTGATGATGGCCTTCCGCGAGATTCTGCTGAATGCCATGGAACACGGCGCGGCGTTCAATCGCCATAAGGTCGTGGAGGTGTCGGCGGTGCGCACTGAGAGGACGATTGTCTTCTACGTGCGCGATCCGGGTGCAGGCTTCAGCCGCGACGCCATCGCTCACGCCGCGGTGGCGAACGCTCCCGACGATCCCTCCGCCCATATCGAACACCGGGACGAGCTGGGCATGCGCCCCGGCGGATACGGCATCCTGCTGGCGCAGGGCATCGTGGACGAGTTGATGTACAGCGAAGTGGGCAACGAGGTCCTGCTCATTAAGCACACGGCGTGAAGAGTTCAATTAAAAGGCCCGAGGCATTGCCGGGTGGCCCACTCATTCGCGGTTTTCGAATGAGTGGGATTCGGAGATCACGGGGCGCAGTGTGTTTCATCACCGACCACACATCTGACCGATAACTAAGCTCAGAGTGTGACGGAAGGTCTGGAACGCTGGTACGGCGGGCACGATCTCCATTTCATAACCTGTAGCTGTTACAAGCGGCGGCCCGAGCTGGGAACCGGCGCGCGCCGCGATCTCTTCCTGCGCGTTTTGGAGCGTGCACGGCAGAAATATCGATTTGTGGTGATCGGCTACGTAGTCATGCCCGAGCACTGTCACCTCCTGATCACCGAACCAGATGTGGGCGATCCTTCCGTCGTAATGAAAGTCAACAAGGAGCGATTCACCAAGCTGCTTCACCATGGCGGCATCCGCACGAGTCCGACATGGCAAAAGCGCTTCTATGATTTCAACGTCTGTACTTCGAAGAAGCGGATTGAAAAATTGCGCTAACCGGGGTCCCCGACGAGCGCCGTTGAAGCCTGCCCTGAGCGAAGCCGAAGGGCGCTCGTTGGGGTGGTAGATGCATCGCAATCCTGTAAAATGCGGCTTGGTAACAGCGCATAGAGTGGAAATGGAGTAGCTTCCGGACATACGCCTGCGGCGAAGAGGGCTTGGTAAAGGTCAACTCTCAGGAGTGGCCGATGAGGATAACGTATTCCGCCTCTCGATCCCACTCATTCGAAAATCGCGAATGAGTGGGGCACCCGACCGGGACCCGGGGTACTCACTACGACTCTCGCAGAAGAGGCTTCCACTCGTGGAGGTTGCAGGTTACGCGGAGCGCAGCTAAATTAGGTGCGAGAGTTGGAGCTGCACATGAAAAAGCCCGTCCCGGTGGAATCTGCCTCTGCATTCATCGACGAGAAGATCAAGCAACTCGGGGACTGGCGTGGGAAGATGCTCGCGAAAGTGCGCACAATCATCCACGCCGCAGACCCTGAGATCGTCGAAGAATTGAAGTGGGTCAAGCCGACATCGCCGGGGACTCCCGTCTTTTCCCACGGCGGCATCGTGTGCACGGGAGAGACGTACAAGAACGTCGTCAAGATGACATTTGCCAAGGGAGCTGCGTTGCCGGACCCTTCCGGTCTATTCAACTCCAGCCTCGAGGGGAATGTCAGGCGCGCCATCGACATCCACGAAGGCGACAAGATCGATGAGGCGGCCTTGAAAGATCTCATCCGCGCTGCCGTGGCGCTCAATCTCAACCACCCCAACGAGTCCCCTTCGGCTACGCTCAGGGCAGGCTCCGGCGGGACTCGCTGGGGACCCCGGGCGGGCAAGAGCAAGCCCAAGCCTGGTGCCCCAGGTTCGCGTCCGGCTTCTGGACGCTAACCTGGGTTGAGGAAGGTCCGTCCAGTCCGCGACATTTCAACTCACGATGTCTCCTGCCCTTCTACAACCACCCCTTCGCACGGGCGATGCGAGCGGCCTCGACGCGATTGGCGGCGCCGAGTTTGCTGATGGCTTCCGACAAATAATTGCGCACCGTGCCTTCCGACAAATTCAAGTCAGTGGCGATTTCGGAGCTGGCTTTGCCTTCTCCGGCCAGACGCAGCACCTGGCGCTCGCGCTCAGTGAGCGGATCGGCGTCATCGGTCCACGCCTCGGCGGCGAGTTGGGGATCGATGACCCGCAGTCCGCGATGCACGCGGCGCACCGCTTCGGCGAGTTGTTCCGCGGGCATGTCTTTGAGGAGATAGCCCGAAGCTCCGGCGTCGAGAGCGCGGCGCAGGTATCCGGCGCGCGCGAACGTCGTGAGAATGATGACGCGCACCGCGACGCCTCGGCGCTTCAGTTCGGCTGCAACTTCCAAACCCGTCAGCGTAGGCATTTCGATATCGGTGATGAATACATCGGGCCGGGTTTGCTGTACCGTGCGCAGGGCTTCATCGCCGTTTTGTGCGCGGGCGACGACCTCGATATCATCTTCCATTTCGAGCAACGCGGCGAGCGCGCCCAGCACCATGGCCTGGTCTTCGGCGAGGACCACTCTGATCTTGTCGCGCTTGGGGGCGGGCATGTCTTCAGTTTCGCAGAGCCGAGGCCATTGGCGCGAGAGGCAAATGAATCACCAAGCGGGTGCCGGCGGCGGTCTGGCGCTGGAGCGAGCCGCCGATCGCCTCCAGCCGTTCGCGCATGCCGCGCAGACCGTTGCCCTCCGGACCATCGGCGCCGCATCCGTTGTCGGCAATCTCCAAGGTGCAAAGCTGTTCGTCACGTCCGAGGCGGACGCTGCACGTTTGCGCTTGGGCGTGGCGCACCACGTTGGTCACGGCTTCACGAAGCGCCAGGGCAAGCACGGTTTCCTGCGCCGGGCTGAGCGGAACTTCCGAGGCTTCGCAATCCACGGCGATGCCCGCGGTTTCAAGCGTCTGGCGGGCGCGGAGGAGTTCGGCGGCGAGTCCCTGACCACGATATCCGCTGATGGCTTCGCGCACGTCAGCCAACGCGGCGCGCGAAGTGTGCTCGACGTCCTGCATTTCCTGCTTGGCACGCTGCGGATCGCGGTCCACCAGCTTGCGCGCCAACTCGGCCTTCAGGGTAATGAGCGACAGCGTGTGTCCCAGCAGGTCATGCAGGTCGCGCGCGATGCGTTCGCGCTCGGCGACCTTGGCGAGATGTTCGATCTCGTCCTGCGCGAGTTGAAGCTTCGCTTCCGCGCAGTGCGAGACCGCTCCGAAATGGTTCCCCATTCCCACCAGGATGATCAGCAGCAGCATGGACAACCAAAAACCGATGGGCAAGTGCTCGCGGTAGGCGTAAAAACCGAGGATGGCGACCTCGAGTGAGATAAGGGCAAGCACACGTCGAAGACTGGTGCTGAAGCCTCCAGCGGCGATCGCATAGATAAGCAGGCCTGCGCCACCACTGTTGAAGGGAATAGCGATCGCCGCCATCACGATCATCGCGGCTATCGCAAAAAGCTTGCGTGGCTCGGGTCGAGAGAACGAATACAGGTACAACCAAATGAAAAGGAGGCCGCAAAGAGTGTTCCCAATCCATAGCAGCGGCCCGGCATGCTTCCATATCGGGTCCACGAAGAACCAGACCATGAAGGGGAGCCATATGAGCGGCATCCACCGATGGCGGTCATCGTTGGGATAGATTCTCCGCCAGATTGTGCGAACGATAGCCATTGCCTGCTCGATCCCTATTGTTGTCTGGAACTGGCCTTGGGCACAACCGCGTACCAAATCACGGCCACCGCGGTAATCGCTGCACTCAGCCAATTCCAGTGGCCACTGAGAGTAAGCGCTGTAAAGATAACCATGGCCACGGCCCAGAGAATCCATTGTGAAGTTTTGCTTTTCATAATCACGTTCCGATTCGCTTGTAGTTGTCAGATGTCAGCGTTGCACCCTGTGTAGTGCGAGCCATCAGGATGTGCGTGCGAACTGTGCCGTCCCTACGGGACTCGGATCTATTTCCCACGCTACCCAGCACTCCGCCTGCGGCTCCGTGCTGGGCTAGACTTAGCCACGCCTATGGCGTTGGATTTTCCGCTAGGAAAGTCCACTCGCAAATACCAAGTTTGGTTCTCACACATGCTGTTTAGCCCTTGCAAAGAGGTCCCCCTCAGGGGCTGAAGCCCAAGTCGTTGTTGACCCGTTGCGGCACGTCTAAAGGCGTGCCCTGATACAAAACGATT
>PLQW01000098.1 GCA_003160215.1 Acidobacteriaceae bacterium | reverse complement strand
TAACCCCTATTCCCTAACCCCTGCTTTTCACTTCCCCTGCCCGGCTTCGCTTTCCTTGTACATGTACTTGATGCTGGGTTTGTAGATCAGCAGATTGGTCGAGCCGGTGCGGTTCACTTTGAGGCAGTACTTGTCGTACCACTCGATGACGCCGTGGATCTCTTCGCCGTCCTGCAGCACCAGGACCATCGGTGTCTTGGTCTGCATCTGTTTCTGATAGTAGAAATTTTCGGCGTGAGTTTGCTCCGGTGGCGGGGCCTTCTTGCCGCCGTTCATGGGGCTCGGGCGCTCGCTCCGCTCGCGGCGCTCAGCGATTTCCTGGCGCGGACGATCGTTGCGATTCAGAGCGGGACGAATCAGCTTGCGGTTGGCAAACACTTCGGAGTCGAGAGCTCGGCCCACGGCAGTGGAGTCCATGTAATCTTTCATGGTGTTTGCTCCTATGGTGGTTTGCACACCAGCCTTACGGATACCGCCAACTCAAGCGTGAACACAATGCAGGGATCTCGCAAGACTCAGACTTGAATTGCCCCGGGCTGTTAAGGTGTGAACTTGGGGATACCCTACCACAGCCGATTCCGCAAAACAATCAATAGTGGGATACGACTTTAGTGGGATGGCGACATGGCGCGCTCTAGCGCTCCAGCGATGTGGCAAACGTGTCGAGCGCCAGCGAGCGCAGCAGGTTGCGGCGCATGCCGCTCTCTAGTTCCCCCAGCCGTTGCGTTGCGGTGACAATCCACGCAAACTCAACCTGGGACGAAATTTTCTCCAACTCCGCCTGCAGGTCATGGTTGCGCACCAACTCCGCCGTCCCCGACTTCAGAAACAGCAGGTCCTCCAGCAGCGAATACAGCGTCCGGATCAATAGCTCCGTCTTCGCCTTGCCGTCTGCGCCGGCACGATAGGCATCGGTCACGCGGAACAGCGCACTGTGGTCCGCGCTGCCCATCGCCGGGCCGAGCAGCGCTAGCGCGTCCTGGCGGGCGGCCACGTAGGCGGCCAGATCGAATCTGCGCGCGCGGCCCAGCCCTCCGCCGCAAACCCGCGCCACCAGCGCCCGTTCGCGGGCCTTCCATTCCGGACGCACCTCGGTCAGATACTGTTCGACTGCGGCGGCCGCAAGCGGCGTCAGCCGCAGGTGCATGCATCGCGAACGAATCGTGGGCAGCAGCGCCGCAGGATTGTCGGTCAGCAGAAACAGCGTGGCAAATTCAGGCGGCTCTTCCAGAATTTTGAGTAGCGAGTTCGCCGCTTCTTTCATGAACTCGGCGTCGCTGAAGATGTAAACCCGTTCGCGGCCTTCCACCGGCTTGTAGTAGATCTCGTGAATGACGTGGCGGATCTGGTCCACTTTCACCAGCATCTGCGGCGGGTCGGGCGGGATGATCAGCACGTCGGGATGCGTCTGCACGAACAGGCGAGTGTCGCGCTTGTCGGCGTCGCGCAGGTTCTCGCGCACCTCCACAGCTTCGGCAAAACGCTCTTCCAGCGCGTCGGCCTCGGCAATGCGGACGCAGTTGGCGCAATGGCCGCAGAAATCCGGCAGCCCCTCTGCGAGAGGTTGCTCCAGACAGTTCATCGCTTTCGCAACCATTTGACTCAACGTGAACTTGCCGGAGCCCTGCGGCCCAGAGAGGATTATGGCGTGCGGGAAGTGTTCGTGCGCCAGCATCTCGCGCAGGGTGTGAACTCCTTCGGCATTGCCGTGAAAATCGGAGAAAGGCATTAGCGACTCTCGATTTCTTTCACACCTTCGATTCGTACCGAAATACGACCATGCGATCTGAAACTGGCCCTAAACCTAGCTGCTGACGGAGTTCAGAACGGAGATCCGCTATAAGGGGATCGAGCGCCGCCGTTCGATCTCTGGCCATAGATACAGCGAAATCATGAGCCAGTTGAACTTGGCGCTCGGTCCCGAGGAGCTGGATATCTGCCAAGGCCGATTCTAGATCGCGTGCATATACCGCAAGATCACCACGATGTCTGCCTTCTCAAGGCTTCGATAAGCCTCAAGGAGGTACTGAATCCTAAGCTCGTGCCGCTTGTTGGCTTGATCGCGATTCATGGAAAGCCGATGAACAACATACCAACCTCCGATTGCCAGAGCTGTCGTTACAACCAGAGGCAGAAAGAGGGGAAGGTTCACAACTCACCCTTTTCTTTCACCGTAGCCATAGCAAGAGCTTCAGAACTTATGCGCTTTTGAAGGGGCGCACCTTCAGGTGCGCCGACAGCAGCCTCTCCCCGTTGTGGCTTTAGCCACTGAGGGACTTCGTCTTTTACGCTGCCTCGGAAGGCAGAGGAATAGCGATACTCGACCGCCTGTTCCACCAGCTTTCTTCCCACCGGATTACGATAAACATACTCAACATGAATCCGGTAATCCTCTAAGTCGCGAATCCGGTGATCCGAAAAACCAGACTGCCAGATCTCCATGGAAGACCCCAGTTCCTTCTTGATCCGAAACGAGAACCCTCCCTTGATGAACTGCACAGCTCGCTCCAAGCTCACCAGAGGTGTGATGAGGATATGGAAGTGTTCGGGCATGAGAACATGCTCATGCAATAGGTATGCGCGCCCGCGATATGAATTCAAGGTCTCAAGGAAGAGATCCGCCCAAAGTGTATTTCGGAACAAAGCACGACGCTGCCAAGTCTGAGAGGTGACGAAGTATGTCTCCCCAGGCCGTGTTTGTTGTCGAGTCGGTCTCAACTTCTAGTTCCCTCAGTGGCTAAAGCCCANNCTAAAGGTGCGCCCCTTCAAATGCAAACCCTTTTTCCATCAATCGCTCGAAGACCACGCGCACGATTTGTGGATGCACGATCTCAAGCCGCGGCCGTGCGTCCACCAGCACTACCCGTTGCGGCTCGCGCTTGGCGATCTCCAGAAACGCATTGCGCACCCGCGTGAAGAAAGCATAGCTCTCTTTCTCGAAGCGGTTCTCATCCGATGTTTCCTGTGCGGCAGCCTGGTTGCGGCGGCGGGCGCGGGCTACGCTGGAGTTTACGTCGCAGTCCATCAGGATGGTGAGATCGGGCCACAGTCCGCCGCACAGCACCTTGTGCAATTGCAGCACGGCGTCGCTGCCCAGCCGCCGTCCGGCGCCCTGGTAGGCCTCGGTGGAATCGGTGAAGCGATCGCACAGCACCCACTGCCCGGCTTCGAGCGCGGGCGCGATCACCTCGGCGATCAATTGCGCGCGCGACGCAAACATCAGTGCCATCTCGGCGTGCGCATCCAGTCCGGCGGTGCGGGAGTCGAGCAGCACGGCGCGGATGCGCTCGCCGATAATCGTGCCTCCCGGCTCGCGCGTCGTGACTAGGTCAATTCCGTGCTGGCGCAACTCCGTGGCGAGTTTCTCCAGTTGGGTCGATTTGCCGCAACCGTCGAGCCCTTCGAAGGTGATGAACTTGCCGCGCACCGTTGGTTTGGCCACGGGCCATCATACCAAGGTCTCAGCGGTCGGCGTGCGGCCGTTACCCTTGCTTGCAGCTTCGACGATCGAGCAGCGACCGTTATCTTGAACTGATGGAATAGCGCACCACCACTCCATCCACGTAGGTCACTTCCACGCGATAGTCGTCGGGAAGATACTCGAAGATCTGCGTCTTCAGTCCCTCCTCCGAGACCGATTGTGACATCTGCCGTCCCAGGCCCAGCAATCCGCTGACCTCGCCGATCAACATGCCGCGCTTGAGTTGGGTCATGGGCGAACGAGATCCGCCACTTGCCGGAGTGTTCGCTGCTGCAGCGCTCTGCACGGCAGGCGCGGAGTTCGGCGAGAAGATGGGCTTCTCACCTTGCAGGTCGCCAAAGTCAACGTAAGTATCGAGCAGTTTCATCATCGCGTCGGGCGTCAGCTGGTCGTCGGGAATATTGCCCGCCCAGCGCAGGTTGAACCGCGACCCGCCGCGCATTCGCTTGTCCGCCACCTGCTGCTGCTTCATCTGGCTGGCAATCATGGCAGCACGATTGTCGGCGGCCTGCTCGCGCTCGCGCCGATAGCGCTCGCGGTCCAGTTCGCGCTGCAATTCACGCTTCCTCTTTTCGTCGGATGTGTCGCGGATCTCGCGCTCCAGCCGTTTTTCGTAGTCGCTCTTGCCGACGTGGTATGGCGTCACCGTCGTGCTGCTGTCGTCCCAGAACGTCCCGAAGCCGCCGCCGTCGAGTTGGAACTCGATGAGATTTTTCTTCACGACGATGGTGGTGATCGTGGCACGGTCGCCGCTGCGGATGGCTGGACCGGATTCCTTTAGACGCGAGGAATATTGCCTCCAGTCCATCGGGTCTCCAGCGTCGACACGAAGATCGACGCCCCTGGCCGTTCCCGGCATGTCGATCTTTAATCGAACCTGACGGCCCACGAAATAATTTTGCAAGGCAGCTTGGCCACTCTGAGCACTCCAGCACAAAGCGGAGACCGATACAGCGAACAAAATCGCACTGCCGGCACGACGAAACATCTCAATGCACTCTCCTTTAGATGGTCGATTGGAATCAAATTGGCAGGGCGCAGTCTACCACGAGCCCGCCGCCTGGAACTGATGGACGATGGGCGTCGTGACCCGTGCGAGTTAGGACCGCAGGCGCGGGACCATGGCTCCGGTGGCTCGTCTATACTCGTCATATTCCGGCCCGAAGGTCGCCGCCATGAAGCGTTCTTCGATTCGGCTCTTGATGGTGAAGCCCACCCACAGCAGGACGACCGCAACTAAGCCGCGTACCTGGCGGCGATTCAATGCCGTTCCGATCATGGCCAGGATCAGTCCGGAATAAATCGGATGGCGTACCCATCGGTAGGGGCCGGTGCGAACCAGTTTGTGTCCTACTTTGACGGTGACATTGCTACTCCAATTGCCGCCGAGGTAAGCCCTGGCCCAGATGGCGAAGGCCATTCCCGCCACGGTGAGCGCAATTCCCAGCGCTTCGATCCAGGGCCCTCGCGGGACAACGCGGGTGTGCATCCAGCCTAGCGGCACGTCGCCACTGAACATCGCGTAAAAAGCAGCCACTGTGGCGACGACGTGGGAGAAGCGTGACCCGAGACTCTCCCGCATCTGCGTTGGCTTGCTCCGAAGCGCCCATACCAACCAGAGAACACCGAAAACAATCCAGAGGCAGCCACAGATCGACATTCCGCTCATGTTCACCCCGACCACATACGTTACTGCAAGAGAGATGCATTTCGGAAGGCTGACTGCGAGCCGGGTAGAGCCGGCCTTCAGGGCGGCGTCTCAGCCGTTGCGCATACTGCGGGTTTCAGCCCCGAGCACAGATCGCTGACTCTTTCAACGCCTCCCTAGACGGGCGGGAAGACGGGATAGTATCTTTAGCCATGCGATGAGAGCGCAGTTGTGCTTGATTCTCATTGTGTAGGGTCGTCAATTCTGTTGAACGGAGATGCAGTCATGAAGAGCCGAATTCTTGCCCTCGTTGTCCTCAGTTGTCTAGCTTGCGTTACCGCCGTTGCGCAAAAAACCAACATCGATTGGGACCGCCAAGCGAACTTCTCCCAATATCACACCTACGCTTGGGAGAAGAGTCCTCACCCCGCGAATGGTCTGTGGGACCAGCGCATCACGGATGCCGTTGACCAGCAACTGGTGGCCAAGGGGTTGCAAAAAGTCGATGCCAATTCCAATCCCGATGTTTGGGTGACTTACAGCAAGAGTATCAAGGACCAGAAGACGCTGGTGGGAACCGGCTATGGCTACGGGCCGGGCTGGTATTGGGGTCCCTGGGGCGGCGGCGGTGGACCGGTCATGTACAATACCTGGGTGACCAAGGAGGCTACCCTGGTCATCGAACTGGCGGATACCAAGGACAAGCAAATACTCTGGCGCGGCGCCGCTACGGACACGGTCACGGACAATTCCAACAAGAACATCAATAACCTCGACAAAGCAGTCGCCAAGTTGTTTAAGGGATACCCGCCCAAAGGAAAGTAGAACAGCGTGAGATACAGCCATGCGTCTAGGCGATTACGTTGACGATTACTGCTCGCGTTGCAAGCGCACCACCGACCACGCGGTAGTCTCGATGGCAGCGGACGAGGTACAGAAAGTCCGCTGCCGAACTTGCAGCTACGAACACAAGTACCGGTATAACAAGACCGGCAAGAAAGAGCTGACCAAGGAAGAAGCCTTCCAAAAGGTGCTTGCCAGCGTTACCGGTCAGTTGGGCGGCTCGGCTCCCGAGCCTGCCAAGAAGAAGCGCCCGAAGTAGCACGATCGCGGCTGAAGCCTGGCGTTACTCAAGCCGAGATGGATACCATTTCCAACCGCCTGGCGCAGCAATATCCCGGCGATGACAAGGGACGGGGCGCGATCGCGATTCCGCTCCGCGAGCATCTCGTCGGCGACGTGCGGCGCAAGTTTCTGCAGACGGCGCGGATTTTCCCCGAACGCAGACATTGGCTGAACGCGTGCTATCGGCTACTCTGAACACATGCCCCAAACGGTAGAGCAAGCGCTGCAGCTGATTCGCGAGAACCGCCCGGAATCGATTAACCGGGCGCTGGCGCTCCTACAGAACACGGTTTATTCCTTCAGCATGAAAGTCTGCGGCCATCCCCAGGACGCGGAGGACACCATGCAGGACGTGCTGCTGAAGTCGGTCCCGCATCTTGCCAAGTTCGACAATCCGCAGGCGCTAACCGTATGGCTGTACAAGGTCGCGCGGAACCGCTGCATCAGCAGCCACCGGGGAAGCAGGCTCTCTCGCGCAAAGAATTTGTCGCTGGACGAGTTGATGCCCGACAGCCGCGAGTTGCAAGAATTGCTGAAGAGCAAAGCACCTAGCCCCGAAGCGGTATTGCTAAGCAGCGAAGCCGCCGAGAGTCTGAGGCTGGCTGTTCTGAAAGTTCCTCCGCAATACAGGATGGCGCTGGTCCTGCACGACATGGAAGAGCTGAGCACAGCAGACGTTGCCAAGATCATGGGCTTGCGCGAAGGAACGGTGCGAGTGCGGCTACATCGCGCGCGTTTAATGGTGCGTCAGCAGCTTGCGAAAATGTCGAGAGCCGGCCGCACTACTGGCCTGATCCTGCACGCCAGCGCCGAGGCGCCCAGATCGCAGCGTTGCCGGCGGTTATTCGCCGCGCTCTCCGATTACATGGACGGCGTCATCGACGATGCGGTGTGCGAGGAGATGGACCTGCATCTCAACGACTGCCGGCCGTGCCAGGCGTTTTTGTCCAGTTTGAAAAATGCCGTGGAGCAGTGCCGGTCGTATGCCCCCAGGTACGATTCAAAACGCGCCGACCAGCTCCGCAGAGAACTGTTGCCGAAGTACCAGCAGGCGGTCGCTGCCCTGGGGCGAAAGAGCCAAGCCATCCGCAATTAGCGTTCCCTCGCTGCGCTCGTCGCTCCGTCGAAAATCATTTATCACAAAGACACGGAGGGCACGGAGGTTTTGGTTTCGATCAAGTTTTCTCCGTGATCTCCGTGCCTCCGTGGTTAATTTTCATTCCTATCGCGAGCGAGCCTCCACTGGCTTGTTTTCCCGAATTGGGAGCTCCCCAAAAAGCCCCCGCAGAATTCCTGTAATACTCTCCGACGTCACAGCGTTTATCCGTGTGGCCCAGATGTAATGGGCTGTAGGCGTCCCATAGGACTCCTGTATCACGGAGAACAACATGATCTCTGCAAGCGTAAACTTGACTCAACCCCTCAGCAATCATCGGCAGTTCGTTGCTACCAGCGGTACCGGACACCATCTCCTCATCGACGACGCAGCCGGAAACACCGGCCCCAAGCCTATCGAACTCGTCGCCATTGCGCTGGCGGGATGCACAGCATTCGACGTCATCAGCATCCTGCGCAAGAAGCGCCAACAGGTCACGGGCTACGAAGTGAAGGTGGAAGCCGACCAGACGCCGGATCCGCCGCAGGTCTTCACCCAGGTTCGCATTCACCACATCGTCAGCGGGACCGATGTTTCGACGCAAGCGGTGGAGGACGCGATCAAGCTGTCCGAAGAGAAGTACTGCTCGGTTGGGGCCATGGTCAAGCTGAGCGCCGAACTGCACACGACGTTCGAGATTGTGCCGGCGGCGGAAACTGCGTTGGTCGGGGCGTAGGGATGTTGGGAGTTCCACGCACGCCTATGCCGGCCATCGCGAGAAGCCGCTCGTCGCAATCGCTGGGAATTGCGTTGACACACGCCGTGCGGTTCGCGGTGCTCGCAGCCATGCTGGCGATGTCGCTGGCCGCGCAAACCGGCACTCCGCTGACTTTACCCGAAGCCGTCAGCTTGGCGCTGGAGAAAAATCCGCTGCACAAGGCCGCGATGGCGGACACGCGCATTTCGGCAGCCGCTATCCGCGAAGCCCGCTCGCCGCTGATGCCGAAGATCATGTTCACCGAGAGCGCGGTTCGCGGAAACGACCCCGTGTTTGTTTTTGGCACGCGCCTGCGGCAGCAGAGCTTCACCGCCGCCGACTTTGCGCTGAACAAGCTGAACACCCCAATCCCGATCGGCAATTTCTCCAGCCGCTTCTCGGGGCAGTGGAGTTTGTTCGACGGGCTGCAAAGTTGGTTTGGCGTGAGCCGCGCGAAATACATGCAGCAAGCGGTCGAGCAACAACTGGACCGCACTGATCAGGAACTTGTGTACCAAGCCGTGCAGGCGTACTTCGGAGTGCTGCTCGCACAGAGGCAGGAGCAGGTGGCCGAAGACGCGTTGAAAACGGCGCAAGCCATAGAGGCCAGCAGCCGGGCGCGGGTGGAGAGCGGCATGGTCGTGGACTCAGATTTATTGAGCGCACAGGTGGTGACCTCCAGGCGTAAACAGGAACTGATCCAGATGCAGGACGGCCTGGCGCTGGCGCGCACGCAACTGGCGCTTGCTCTGGGGATGCCTGCGGACACCGCCTACGAGCCGCAGGAGGCGTTGGCGGAGCGCCGATTCCCGACTGCAAGTGCGGCGGAGTTGGAATCGAAGGCCCTGGAAAAACGTCCCGACCTGAAGCGCGTGGAGTCGGAACGCAGCGCGCAAGCCAAGACGGTATCGATGGCCAAGGGCGCGCTGGCTCCACGGCTGAACGTCTTCGGCTCGTGGGAGACGGACAGCCCTTCCCCGGGATGGAACGGCGGCAACAACTGGATCGCCGGCGCGGAGTTGCAGTTCGACCTGTTTGACGGCGACAGCAAGCGGGCGCACATCGCCCGCGAAAAGGCGGTGCAGGAAAGAGCGGCGGCGATGCGCGATGCTTATCGCGACGAAATCCGCCTGGAAGTGCGCAAGGCCTACTACGAATACGACACCGCACGCCAGCAAGTCGAGGTCGCTCGCGGCGCAATCGCGCAGGCGGATGAGAGCCTGCGCATCAACCAGAACCGTTACGAAGGCGGCCTGAACACGGTCAGCGATCTGCTGGGCATGGAAGACGCCGCGCATCGCGCCAAGACCGACTACTGGCAGGCGGTGTACCACGTGCAAACCAGCTATGCCGGCGTCGAGTTGGCGACCGGGACTCTGACTCCAAGCTCTCCGGTGGTGACGCAATGATGAAGGAGACAGTTCCCAGTTGGCGTAAGTCGATACAGGCCCAGATTGGCCGTACCTTCGGTAGTGCGGGCCTTCAAAGCGTGTGTAAGAACTATGCCTGGTGTGCGACAGGGGAACAACCTGCTGCCAAACCAGCCCCGCAGGGGCGACTCAGTTTAGCCCAGCACGCAGCCGCAGGCGGAGTACTGGGTGGGGCGGGAAATGGGACCGAGTCCCGTAGGGACGGCACACGGGAAACATCTGTTTTCGGCTGGGTGCCCCATCCTTTCGCCCTCCTTTGGCGAAAGGGTGGGAGAGCAACTGTCTCCGCGCTTGTGCTCCTCCTCGGCTTAGCCGCTTGCTCCGGCGAAAAGCCAACCACGCCATCCGCGCCCGAAACCGTCTCCGGGATCGCCCTCTTCACCGCGCAACGCACGACCGTCCCAGATTACGTTGAGGCCACCGGCACTGTCCGCGCAGCGCAATCGGCGCAACTTTCCAGCCAGGTGATGGGCGTCATCACGCGAGTGAACGTGCATGAAGGCGATCGGGTGTGGCGGGGCGAAGTGCTGATCACGATCGAAGCAGCCCAGCAGCGATCCGCCTACGACAGCGCGAATGCTGGACTGACTGCTTCGCAGCAGACGATCGCCGCCGCTGATGCTGATTACGCACTGGCTGAATCGACCATGAAGCGGTATCAGATGTTGTACGACAAGAAGTCGGTCAGTCCGCAAGAGTTCGATGAAGTCAAGACGAAGCTGGCTGCGGCTAGGGCGCGTCGCGATGCCGCCCACGCCGGCCATGTACAAGCCGAGGCCGCGGTCTCCGAGGCCAACACAGCCGTGGGCTTCACAAAAATTCGTGCTCCGTTTGATGGCTTGATCGTCGCGAAACTGGCTGACGCTGGCGCCATGGCGGCTCCGGGCGTCCCACTGCTGATCGTCGAGGACCCCAGCCGCTTCCGCCTGGAGGCACAGGTGGACGAGAGCCAGATCGGCGCGGTCCGTTTGGGTGAGACGGTTCCGGTTGTGCTCGACTCGCTTGGCCAGCAGACGATTGCGGGCAAGATTGTGCAGATCGTGCCGATGGCCGACCCAGCGAGCCGGACGTTCACGGTGAAGATCGAGCTTCCGGCGAATCCACAAATTCGCTCAGGACTGTTTGGCCGCGCACGCTTCGCGCGCGGAGAGCGCGAATCAATCCTCGTCCCGCAAACCGCGCTGCTGCATCGCGGACAGTTGGACGCCGTTTACGTGGTGGGCAAAGACGAGATCGCGAGCCTGCGATATGTAACGCTCGGAAAGCCCTCCGCCAACGACGTCGAAGTCCTCTCAGGCCTGGAGAACGGTGAGCGCATCGTGGCGCAGCCGGGCGAGCGCGAACTGGGCGGCAAGCAAATCGGAGCGAAATGACGATGGCGGCTGAAGGGAAAACTCCGCTTCGGATCGCCGGACTGATCGCTCGCGCCTTCATCAATTCGAAGCTGACGCCGCTGTTCATCGCCGGTGCGCTGCTGGCCGGTGCCTTCGCGATTCTGATGACTCCGCGCGAGGAAGAGCCCCAGATCGTCGTGCCCATGCTCGATGTGTTTGTGCAGATGCCAGGCGCCTCGGCGGCGGAGGTGCAACAGCGGGCCACCGTCCCCATGGAGCGCCTGCTGCGCGAGGTCCCTGGCGTGGAGTACGTGTACTCCATCACCCGCCCCGAGCTGAGCATGCTGGTGGTGCGCTTCTACGTGGGGACCAAGGAAGAAGACGCGATCGTCAAGACCTACAACAAGCTGTACTCCAATTTCGACCGCATTCCCGCCGGCGTCTCGCAGCCTTTGATCAAAGTCCGCTCCATCGACGATGTGCCCATCATGGCGGTGACGTTGTGGGGCAAGAACTATGACAGCTACAAGCTGCGGCAAATCGCGGGTGAACTGGAAAACCAACTCGAGCGGATTGACGATGTCTCCGAGACGAAGATCATCGGCGGCCTGCCGCGGGAGGTGCGCGTGGTGCTTGACACCCAACGGCTGGCGGCTTATGGGATGACGGCGGCCGCGGTCACGGCGCAACTGCAGCAAGCCAATACGCGCGGCGGCGCTGGAAGCTTTGCCCACGACAACCAGGAGTTTGAAGTCGAAGCGGGGCGCTTTCTGGGTAAAGCCGACGACCTGAAGCAGGTGGTTGCCGGAGTCTATCAGGGGAAGCCAGTGTACCTGCGCGACGTGGCCGCGGAAATCGTGGATGGACCCCCCGAGCCTCAGGACTACGTGCTGTTTGCGAACGCTGCCGGAGCGCCGAAGGATGCGCTGCGTGGCGAGTATCCGGCGGTGACTATCACGCTCGCCAAACGCAAAGGCACCAACGCGACGGTCATCACTGAAAAAGCCGAAAAGAAAATCCGCGAGTTGCGCGGATACCTGCTGCCGTCGGACCTGAATGTAACGGTTACGCGGAACTATGGCGAGACCGCAAAGGACAAGTCCGACGAACTGCTCAAGCACCTGTTCCTGGCCACGCTCTCGGTGACGCTGCTGGTAGCTCTGGCCCTGGGATGGCGTGAGTCGGGGGTTGTGCTGCTAGCCGTGCCGGTCACGCTGGCGCTCACACTCGTCGTTTTCTATCTGTACGGCTACACGCTGAACCGGGTCACGCTGTTTGCGCTGATCTTCTCCATCGGCATACTCGTCGATGACGCAATCGTGGTCGTCGAGAACGTAGTGCGCCACTTTCGGCTGCCCTCGAGTAGCGGCCGATCGTTATCCGAGGTGGCTGTCGAAGCCGTGGATGAAGTCGGCAACCCAACCATCCTCGCGACCTTCGCCGTGATCGCCGCGATCCTTCCCATGGCCTTCGTGCGCGGGCTGATGGGGCCTTACATGCGGCCGATTCCGGTGGGCGCATCGGCCGCGATGCTGTTCTCGCTGATCGTAGCGTTCGTGGTTTCGCCGTGGGCGGCGCTGCGACTGTTGCGCCACTATGCGACGGGAAGTGGCTTTCAACATGAGACGGAGGGTTGGACGACTCGGCTCTACCGCCGAATCATGAACCCGCTCATTGAGAGTGCAGGGAGGCGCTGGATTTTCCTGGGCAGCATGGTTGTGCTCCTGCTGCTCGCCTGCTCGCTGGTGGCATTCAAGCTGGTGAAAGTGAAGATGCTGCCCTTCGACAACAAGAGCGAGTTCCAGGTGATCGTGGACATGCCCAACGGGACCACGCTGGAGCAGACCACGCGTGTCGCTCAAGAGCTAGGGCAGTATCTGGGGAAACAGCCTGAAGTCGCCAACTACCAGGTGTACGCGGGCACTTCAGGCCCTTACAACTTCAACGGTCTGGTGCGTCATTACTTTTTGCGGCGCGGCGCCAATCAGGCTGACATCCAGGTGAACCTGCTGAACCGGCACGAGCGCAGCACGCAGAGTCACGCCATCGCCAAGCGCTTGCGGCCTGGGCTGGTGGAGATTGGCAACAAGTATGGCGCGCGGCTGAAGGTCGCCGAGGTTCCGCCCGGGCCGCCGGTGCTGGAGACGCTGGTCGCCGAAGTGTATGGTCCGGATTACCAGCAGCAGATCGAACTGGCGAAGAAGATCAAGCAGATCTTTCAAACCACGCCCGGTGTCGTGGATGTGGACTGGTACGTGGAAGACCCGCAGGTGAAGTACGACGTAAAAGTGGACCTCGACAAGGCTGCGCTGCATGGGATTTCCGCTGCCGATGTGACCCGCACAGTCCAGATCGGATTGGATGGCGCGACGGCTGGGCTGCTGCATTCGCCGGAGTCGCGGGAAGACGTGCCGATTCGCGTGCAACTGGCAAGGGCCGACCGTTCGAGTATCGACTCGCTCACCTCTTTGCGGTTGCCTAGTGCAAGCGGCGGACAGGTCTCGATCGGCGAGTTGACCAACGTCGAGACGAAAACCATCGACACAAGTCTCTACGGCAAGAACCTGCGGCCGGTGGTTTACGTGCTCGGCGATGTCGCCGGAGAAGAAGAGAGCCCCGTCTACGCCATCCAGAAGATGGGCAAGGCCATCGACCAGCTCAAGACGGCGGAGGGATATCATATCCAGCAATACAACGTTGCCATGCCCACTGAGACCGACCGCCTGGCGATGAAATGGGATGGGGAGTGGCACATCACGGTCGAGGTCTTCCGCGATCTGGGACTGGCCTTCGCCGCGGTGCTGGTGCTGATCTACGTGCTGGTCGTGGGATGGTTCCGCTCGTTCATCGTCCCGCTGGTCATCATGGCGCCGATCCCGCTGACGCTAGTCGGCATCTTGCCCGCGCATGCGCTGATGGGCGCATTCTTCACCGCGACGTCGATGATCGGTTTCATCGCTGGCGCTGGTATTATCGTGAGGAACTCGATCATCCTGGTGGACTTCATCGGGCTGCGCCGTGAGCAGGGCATGACGCTGGAACACGCGGTCGTCGATGCTGGCGCGGTGCGCTTCCGGCCGATGCTGCTGACGGCGGCGGCGGTGGTTGTTGGCGCAAGCGTAATTCTGTTCGACCCGATTTTTCAGGGACTCGCAATTTCTCTCATGGCCGGAGAAGTGGCTTCGACGGTGTTGTCGCGCATGGCCGTCCCGGTCCTGTATTACATGGTTGAAAAACGCAAATTGCCGGCGCCACCGACATTAGACTCGGCGCCTGACGCTTCGGAGGTACACGTATGAACATCGAACGCTCGGTGCGCCTGATCGCTGGCGTTTTTGTCCTGATCTCACTAGCACTCGGCTACTGGGTCTCGCCCTACTGGTATTTGTTCACCGCCTTCGTAGGCTTGAACCTCTTCCAGTCGGCGTTTACTAATTGGTGCCCGATGATGACATTCCTGCGTAAGTTTGGAGTGAAATCGGCGGCCGGAGCTTAATCGAAGGTTGACCATGGCTGGCTGGATTCCGATCATCGTGATTCTGGTTGTCTACGTAGTGCTGACGCAATGGCTTCTGCCCAAGCTCGGCGTTCCCACTTGAAGGAGCCAGGGGAGCGCCGGGTCGCGGTGCGAAAGTAAGCTTGGACCAAGCTCGTCCGGAGGTCAGGTGCCTCCCGCGAAAGAAGAGAGTGGACCGTGAGCGAGGACAGCTCGCTAACGTGAGTGTTTTTATGAGCCGTCGGCGAGGCGCCAACTCCTATGACAGCTTTAATTCCTCCCAATAAACCCGGTAGAGCTGCCGATCATCTGGCCAACGAGCGCACTTTTCTGGCGTGGATTCGCACCAGCATCAGCATTATCGTGTTCGGCTTCGTTGTGGCAAAGTTTGGAATCACCTTGCGCGAATTCTTGCGAATGCAGGGCAATAGCGCACGCGACAGCGGGATGTCGTTGGCGATCGGTGTCGGTTTCATGGCTATGGGAATCTTCATGGCGCTGGTGTCGCTGGTGAGATACCGAACAACCATGAACCGGCTGAACGCAGATGAGTTCCAGCCGGCAGGCGCAATCGTTAACGTTCTTGGCGTAATTGCTGCGCTTTTCGGAATCATATTAGCGGTGTATTTGATTTATACGGCGAGAATGCTTTAGCCCAGGCAGTTGCGGGCGAATCTCCGCAATGATTGGCTTATGGAAAGGCACTGCGATGAAATCTTTAGTAAGGTGTTGCTTCCTTCTTGTCGTCGTGGGGATATTCGCTGCGATGGTAGTGTCCACCCCTTACGCCGTGGCGAGGTCTGGTCCCGGCGCTGCGCCAATTCCACAAACGGAGGCCCAGTCTGCATCTGAATTGGCGCCGGGCAGCGCCCAACTGATCAATCCCGAGGACTTGGTCAATATTCTTCAGTCGCCCAAGGGCGAGAAGCCGCTGATCCTGAACGTTGGTCCTCATCTCTTGTATATGCAGGCGCATATTCCCGGTTCCGAGTACATCGGGGCCGGTTCGGATTCGCAGGGAATCGAATCTCTGCGCAGGCGGGTAAAGCCGCTGCCCCGCAAAACGTTCATCGTTTTTTATTGCGGGTGCTGCCCGTGGGGCCATTGTCCCAACGTGCGGCCTGCGTACAACGAGTTGCACAAAGAGGGCTTCACCAACGTGAAGGTACTCTACATCGCGGATAACTTCGGGGCCGACTGGGTGTACAAGGGTTACCCCACCATCAAGGGCCAATAGAGTCGATGAGAAAAGCCGTCCTGATTGTTGTCGCGATCGCACTCGTGATCGGTATCTACGAAGTGGGCCGGCGGAATTCCGCACACTCCAAGCCCGGCCGCCCGTCGGCTGCCGTTCATTCGGTCGCGCCCGATTTCTCGCTCCGCGATTTGAACAACCAAACGCTTGACCTCGCCAACTACCGAGGCAAAGTGGTACTGCTCGACTTCTGGGCAACATGGTGTACGCCCTGCCGAGGTGAAATCCCCCACTTTGTGGAGTTGCAGAACAAGTATCGCGAGCAGGGCTTGCAAGTGATCGGCATTTCCATGGACGATGATGCGAAGCCGGTCCGCGAGTTCTACCAGGAGTTCAAGATGAACTACCCCGTCGCGTTGGGGAGTGAAAAGGTAGCTAAGGCATACGGAGGCGTTCTCGGATTACCGATTACCTTCCTGATCGGCCGCGACGGCCAAGTCGCTGCAAAGTATATCGGCGAGGTGGACATGTCAGTTCTCGAACAGGAGATCGAAACTCTGTTGCAGGCGAAGTGAGGCCATGGGCCGGGGTGAAACGAACATGAGCAATAACTCTAAGACAGCTTTCGATTCGATGGGCCGCGAAGACCTTCTGCGCGCGCTCGAAATGTTCGCCAAGAACTGGCTGGCCCATGACGGATGCTGGTTCCTGGCAGCCGAGGAGCGCTTCGGCATGGAGACCGCAATCGAACTGGACACACGCTCCTGGGAAGGATTTGCTGCGGCTGAGGCACGCCGCATCATGACCACGTTTCATGTCCCGCAGCAGGGCGGTCTCGACGCGCTGGAAAAGGCGCTGGGATTGCGCATGTACAGTGTGATTAACGCACAGCGGGTGGAATGGTCGGAGGATAGAAAACGCTTGCGCTTCTTCATGGACGTTTGCAGGGTCCAGGAAACCCGGCGGCGCAAGGGGCTTCCGGATTTTCCTTGCAAAAGTGTAGGCACAGTCGAGTTCGAGACTTTTGCCCGGACCATCGACTCACGCATCCGCACGACCTGCCTGCATTGTCCTCCGGAAGTGGCGGAGGGCCAATACTGCGGGTGGGAGTTCAGCCTGGAGGAATAGCGCTTCGAACTATCCCGCGCCGCGCCGTCGAAAAACACTTACCACGGAGACACGGAGGGCGCGGAGTTTTTGATTTCCATAGAGTTTCTCCGTGATCTCCGTGGCTCCGTGGTTAATTTTGATTCCTATTGGTGGACCGCAGGCCCATGTGACAGTCGGGATGACACCCAAGAAACTATGTGGGGTCATGAATAATCCAGAAGCGCCGCTCTACCCTGTACCCAAGGTAAAACCGCTCTAAGCATGTGCCAAAGCGCTGCGCGACTTTGCCGCCCGCTCGTGCGCCCACTGCGCGATGTCGGCAATCCCCGCAATGGCCGCATCCACTTCTTGCTCTGTATTGAAGGCGCCGATCGAGAATCGCACGCCACCATCTCTCTGAACGGTCCCAAGTTGGGTGTGCACCAGCGGTGCGCAATGCAGGCCCGTGCGAGTCGCAATGTTGTGGTCCACGTCGAGCATGACCCCGACATCGCCGGGATCGACGCCCTCCAAGTTCATGAGGATGGTGGAGAGGTGGTTTTCCAGGCTGTCGCAACAGTATAGTTGGACGCCTTCGATTCGCCCGAAGCCATCTACCAGTCTTTGCGCTAACTTCATCTCGCGCGCATGGACACTCGCGATGCCGTTCTCGTCCAACCAGTCCTGCCCAGCCCACAACGACGCCACACCGACCATGTTCGGAGTGCCGTACTCAAGTCGCCAGGGATACTCGTCGAGGTGGAACGGATGGATGGACCGCACGCCGGTCCCGCCGCTGCGCACTTGTTTGACCGCTACATGCTTGCGAACACAGAGGCCGCCGATGCCCATGCTCCCCATGAGCGCTTTGTGGCCGGTGAAGGCGACGACGTCGATGTTCATCTCCTGCATGTTGATGGGAACGATGCCGGCGGTCTGAGCAGTATCCACGACGAAGGTCACGTTGCGCCCGCGGCAGATCCTTCCGATCTCCCTGACCGGCTGCACCGTGCCCAACACGTTCGAGCCGTGGTTAACGATCACCAGCTTGGTGTTAGGCCGCATCGCCCTGGCAATATCGTCCGGGTCGACGAATCCTGCGCCATTGAAGGGGACGAAGGTCGCTTCCGCCCCGTGGTCGCGGACCATGTGGTTGACCGGCCGGATCACCGAGTTGTGTTCGAGGTTGGTGGTGATGATGTGGTCGCCGGACGAAACCATCCCCGGGATGATGAGGTTGAGCGCATCGGTCACGTTATAGCCGAAGACCAGCCGGTCCGAGGCATCCTCGTCGCCGCCAAAGAACTTCGTCAAGCGCTTGCGAAGACGGTCGAGAAGGGAACCCGCCTCCATCGCCAAGTCGTAACCGCTGCGTCCCGGATTGACGCCGTGGGTGCGGTAGAACTCGTCCATGAATCGGTAAACGTTTTCCGGCTTGGGCCAGACGGTTGCCGCATTATCGAAATAGATCAGTGCTTTTTCCATGGCTACACCTCAGTGAAACTCCCACTTGATGAACGGCTGGCTCAGATCGGTCATCGCATTGACGATCAGTTCGGCCAGGCCACCGTACAAGATTCCAGACTTCTCCCAAACACCGTAATACTGGAACAGATCGCGAAACTGGCCTTTGCAGTTCGAGCATGGCGCGCAGACATACTTCTTCACCTCCGGGCTCGGACAATCGGCGAAGGCGTCCAGAATCTGTTTGAGTTTCATTCTTCCCGCGACAGAAAACCGCCAGTCTTCGAAGTTGTATCCCGACATGATCGCGAACCCGGAGCCACCGCCACAGCAATAGTTGTTGACTCCATGCGGCGTCATCTCGCGGAACTGCGGGCAAATGGCGCGCAGGATTTCGCGTTGCGGTTCCACGATTCCCATCATGCGTACCATGTTGCAGGGATCGTGCAGCGTGACCGGGAAGTCGTTTCGCGACGGATCCAGTTTCAGTCGTCCGCTCATGACGATGTCGCGCAGCAGCACCAGCGCGCTCTCGCGCGGGATGTTCAGGTCGCCAGTAAGAATGCGATCGGCAGTCACCATGGACGCCTTATGCCCGTGACCGCACTCGCCCAGCACAATCTTTTTTACCTTGAGCTTCCGGGCGGCCTCGGCTTGCTTAACGGCCACGCGCGCGAACTGCGCATCGTCGTACCACAGGCCGTAATTGACGCTGTCATAACCGGCAAGGTCGCTCGACATCGTCCAACTGATCCCCGCCGCTTCCAGGATGATGGCGAAGGCCATCGGGTTCTCGAGCCACGCCAGAATTTCGCCTGCGTTATGAATCAGCAGGACGTCTGCGCCTTCCTTGTCCCAGGGGGTCTCGATTGTCAGACCGGTCTGGTCGCGGATCTCCTCGTCGAGAAAGGCGACGTTATCGCGGACTGCGCGGGCGTTCATGCCCGTCGAGGAGCCGGTTCGGAGCTGGAGCATGGAGCCCTTATCGTGGATTTCCTTGGGAGCGATGCCCATCTCCATGCTGAAGAGCTTGCGGATCTCGCGCGTCAGCAGCGCATTGTCCACACCCATGGGACAAGCCTGGGCGCAGCGCCGGCAAAGTGTGCAACGGTAGGCGGATTCGAGTAGCCGACCGAGGGTCGCCGCATTCAACTCGACATGTTCGCCCTTGAGCCATGCCAGGGCTTTTCCCCCCGGCTTGGCGTACTCGTTCATTAGGCGACGGAAGACTTCACTGCGGAACGTGGGGCGATACACTTCATCGTGGCCGCTCGCCGTATAGATCGGGCACGCCTCCACGCAGGTCTGGCAGCGCGCGCAGTGGTCGAGCGAGAGCGTGAGCTGTTCCAGGAAGGTCCAGTTGTTCTCCTTGCTGAGCAGCTTTTCGAGACCGGAAAGGAAGCGCTTGACGAACTCGTGCTCTTCTTCCGGTGTCTGCGGCCGCGCTAGCCCAAGCGCGGAGAAGCCATCGAGTGACGTATCGATTCGGTCGAGCACTTTCTGGTTGAGTACTTTGCGGGGAGGCAGGTCGGCGATGCGGTCGTAGGGTGCAGGTAAGGGCATCAGACTCTGCACCGGCACCTGGCTCAACTGGCCGCTCTGGCTCGCGATGTCGCCGAGCTTACGCACGTTTGCCTGCTCCGTTTCCGTCCGCGTCCGCAACCACTTCGGACCATGTTGCAGTACCGCCTGCCGCAATGTGCGGCGCCGCCCAGGACGTTTTGCGTTGCAGATTGACTGCAAGCGTCTTGGCGGCATGTGGATCGTGTGCAATGGGCGAGTCGTCCCAGCGTACTCTGTGCCACGTGAAGTACTTCATGTACGCGTGGGTCATGTGGGTGAAGGGAAAGTAGGCGAGGAAAAAGGTTAGCAACGCGACGTGAATATGCCAGACGGCTGGATGATTGCCGAGAAACGTCGGGAGCCTCACCAAGTCGCTGATCATGCTGTGCAATCCAGCCGGCCCGGCAGTCAGTAACAGCATGCCCGTCGCGAAGATTGAACCCAGCAGCAACAAGTCGAAGATGCCGATACGTGTCGTAAAAGCTCGAACCCGCGGATGCCAACTGCGTATGACGAGCAGGCCGAGAGTGCCGGCCAACCCCAGAGAACACGCCAGCCGATAGCCGTACATCACCGCTGCGTGAAGCGTGCCAAAGCTGGCGCCGGCTGGGAGCAACACCTCGCCCAACGCCAGCAACGTGGCCAAAACATAAAGGTACAGCCCCCAGTGCAATAACCACGCCCACGACCACAGTGCGCGGAAGTTCTCCCAAACCCCACGGAGGAGGAGCACTTCTTTCAGAACGAATGCCACCTCACTCTTATGGCTGGTGTCCACCGGCTTTGTCCACCAGCCCGACTCCTCGAAGTAGGAGCCGCCGTAGCGCTGTCGCTCTTCAGGTCCTTTCGGGATGGGATAGAGTTCCCAGCGCAGGTGGGCAGGCATGCGCAGCGTCTTCACCACCCGGACCGCATTGCCGGCGAAGAAGATAACCAGCGCTACCGAGATCAGCATCACCGTCAGCATCGTTTTTTACCAGCGGCACAGACACGCGGCTTCGTACGCGTGAAGCTTGCTGCTAAACGCAGCCTGTCGGTTTGGGCAGTCCCGCCACTTTACACGCACCCTTGGCCGGTCCGGAAGGAAACAGGTTGTAGATTTCCCGCAACGAGAATCCGGTCTCCTTGCAGAGCTTGCGTATCATGGGTGCAATCTCGAACTCCTGGAAATAACTGCGAATGTAATGGATGATCTTCCAATGGGCGTCAGTCAGCTCGATAACTCCGTCGGTGCGGGCCAAGGCTAGCGCCAGTTGTTCGTCCCAAAGATCCGGCTGCTGAATAAATCCGTCTTCGTCCACTTCCACCTCGTGATTGTTCCAGGTGAACACCTGAAGAATCCCCTGCGATGAATCCATGTCACCTCGTGTGCAGCGCGCAGAATGCAGGCACTCTTACCAGTCTCAATCGTAAGAAGGTCGGGGAAAGAAATATATGGCGAACTTCTGATTGATTTCAGGTATGACGAGCAAGGTGAAAGTGAAAGTGCCAGTCGAGTTCTAGTTCGTTAGGCGGGAGTGGACAAAGACAGCGTGCTCAGGCCCTTGATCTGACCGCTTCCGGCTGCGGCTTGGCGCACGGTTTCACGATATTGCCCCATGCCAATGCGGTAGAGAGGACCATCAAAGTCGTGGTCGCAACATAAGGCATCAGCGCGTCGAGCAGTGCTTCCAAATGCGAGACATCCGAAACGGCTACCTTGAGCAGGAAGGATTCGGCGCCGGTGACACGATGACATTCCAGAACTTCCGGATGCGTACCCGCGACTTCCATGAAACGGCCGAGGTTCTCGCCGCCAACTTTGACATTGACGAAGGCCAGGATGGGCAGGCCAACTTTGGCCGGGTCGAGCTGGGCCCGATAGCCGACAATGATGCCGGCTTCTTCCATCTTGTGAACACGCTCGGTTACCGCAGGAGTGGAGAGTCCCACGATGCGGCCGAGTTCTGCGAACGGCATACGGGCATTCTGTTGCAGCTCGCTGAGGATTTTCCAGCCGATATCGTCCAGCAGATGTTCGACACCTTGTTCTTTCATGCTGATTCCAGATGCGGCAGATGGTTTCCTGAGCCTGGCCGCTGCTCTGCGAATCATAGCACCGTGCCAGAGGCATGCCGTGGCAAGCGTCACCGTGATCCGTGATGCATATCTGCCCGGCCGTCACGGGAGCCTGTGCTGATTATCACTGTTCGGATGGCAGATATGCCTGATACTGATTGGTTCCCCCAAAGGTACGAGGGCGGTGGTTCCTGCCCATCAGCACGACCACGGGCAGGGAGCCGAAAGGAAATCTCATGGACACCAAGCACCTGGGCATTAACAGCAAACTCATTCACGCGGGCCACAAGGCGGACGCCACCGGTTCGGTCAACGTTCCCATCTATCAGACATCCACCTTCGCATTCAGGAATGCCGCGCACGGTGCGGCGCTCTTTGCTGGGGAGGAAGATGGGTTCATCTACACGCGCATTGGGAATCCCACCATTCGCGCCCTCGAGGACGCTGTCGCCGAATTGGAGAATGGTTGCGGAGGCATCGCCACCAGTTCCGGTATGGGAGCCGTCTGCACCGTGTATCTGGCCCTTCTGGAGAGCGGTGCGCACATGGTGAGTACGGCATCGGTGTATGGACCCAGCCGCGGGCTGATGGAAAAAGACTTTTCGCGCTTCGGCGTCCAGTCATCGTACGTGGACACATCCGACGTGACCCAAGTTGAGAATGCGTTGCGGCCCAACACCAAGCTCCTATACGTGGAGACGCCCTCCAATCCCACGATGCAAGTCACCGACATCGAACAGGTCTCAGCCATTGCCCACGCTCATGGCTGCCTGGTGGCGGTGGACAACACTTTTGCCAGCCCCTACCTTCAGCGGCCGCTGGAGCTGGGCGCAGACGTCGTACTTCACTCCGTGACCAAGTTCATCAATGGCCATGCGGACGTCGTCGGCGGCATCATCGTGGCAAAGGAAATGGATATCTACAAGCGCCTGCGCAAGGCGATGGTGAACTCAGGCTGCAACATGGATCCACACCAGGCGTTTCTGGTGCTGCGCGGCCTTAAGACGCTCGGAATCCGCGTTGAGCGGGCCCAGCAAAGCGCTATGGAAATCGCCCGTTGGCTGGAGAAGCAGCCGGAAGTGAGGACCGTTAGCTATATCGGCTTGGAATCTCATCCCCAGTACGACCTCGCCAAACGCCAGATGAGCGGCTTCGGCTCAATGATCAGCTTTGAGCTCGAAGGCGGAATGGCGGCGGGCCGCTGCCTCATGGACCGAGTCCGCGTGGCTACTTTGGCTGTCTCGCTGGGCGGGGTGGAGACCCTCGTCGAACATCCGGCCTCCATGACCCATGCGAGCCTTTCATCAGAGGCCCGGCGTGCGGCAGGCTTCAGCGATGGCCTTGTACGCTACTCCGTCGGTATTGAGGACGTGGAGGACTTGATCGCGGACCTGCGTCAAGCCCTGGATGCAGTTTCCGCCGAGTCACCGCAAAGGACGCGCCACAGCGACACAAGTACCATCGTGGAAGAGCCCACTCTGGTGTAGAGCCGTTTCACGATTGGCGTTCTCCGGCGAGTCCGGGTAGTGCGGCGCTTCAGCTGGATTATTCATGAGGACTTCACGCTTTGAAGGGGCACGGCTTCAGAGGCTGCTGAAAAAGCCGGCTTCAGCCGGTGTTTTGAAGGGGCGCACCTTTAGGTGCGCTGGTAAGCTCATTAGTTTTTGTCATCACGAGCGGGCTTCAGCCCGCGAGGGATCTGCTTTCCCGGTTTTTTCAACAGCCTCTTCAGCCGTGCCGTAAGCGCTGTCATTACGGTGGCTTTAGCCGCTGAGGGACTTCGGTGTTGAGACGAAGTGCGAATTCCCTCAGGGGCTGAAGCCCAACTCTCCACGCACACTATAGCGGTTCCTAGGTTAGTGTATCCGCCCGTACGGGTAGTGCGGGCCTTCAGGCCCGCGTATAAGGTAGGAAGAGAAAATCGCTCAAGCCGCTGAGGTCGACGACCTCAGCGGCTTGAGCGGGA